>NZ_JAINZW010000059.1 GCF_020026895.1 Novilysobacter selenitireducens | reverse complement strand
GGATCGACCTTTATCGACCATCTCCTGCGCTACGAGGCCGACCCAGAGTGCAAAATGCTGGTCCTCTTGGGCGAGGTCGGTGGTATTGAGGAGTACCGTGTCATCGAGGCCGTCAAGTCTGGTCAGATCAGGAAACCTATTGTCGCGTGGGCGATTGGTACTTGCGCGAAGATGTTCACCACCGAGGTTCAATTCGGTCACGCTGGCTCTATGGCCAACTCCGACCTCGAAACGGCCGACGCGAAGAATGCTGCCATGAAGGCTGCAGGGTTTATCGTCCCTGACACTTT
>NZ_JAINZW010000058.1 GCF_020026895.1 Novilysobacter selenitireducens | reverse complement strand
GAAGAGTGGGGTCGAGAAGATCATGAACAGCAGCAGTGCAACCACAGACGAAATGATAATGGCGGTCACCCCATCTTGCTTCGTCAGTCCCTTGCCTTTGCGCGTCATCTCTGCAAAGTCGAGCATTTGCATGAACAGCGGGTATCCAATTCCAGCTGGAAGACTGTAGAAAGATTAGAAGAGCACGTTGAGTAGTTAATGTACGTGCGCAATACAACATAGGAGGAAGTACATGATCTCGGGGAGTGGGCGAGCTGCCTTGTCGGTATGCTCTGCAATCGTCTGGATAC
>NZ_JAINZW010000057.1 GCF_020026895.1 Novilysobacter selenitireducens | reverse complement strand
GAACAGAGGTCGTCGCGGCCGCCGTAGCTAGATACACCCCACAACCAACAGCTCCCGCTCGACGAGTCGGCTGATCATTTACCGGACCATCTTGACTTCGACCACCTCTGATACTTTCCATGTCGCCCGCTCCAGCATCCAGAGCATCTATCCTGCGTCTCCTAAACGCCAGCAGACACGTAGCATGTCCTTGTCATTCGTGTTCAGGGGCTAGGGGTACTCCAGCTGCCGCTGTCAACGCGTTTCGCAAGTTTGCAACACCTGTCGATATACCCACAAAAGAGTACGCG
>NZ_JAINZW010000056.1 GCF_020026895.1 Novilysobacter selenitireducens | reverse complement strand
CGGGTGCCACGGAAAGTCGCTCTCCGAGGTCTGGTACTACTCGCACGCCAAGGGTATGGTCCAGGACCTCCAATTGACGCCCGTCCCGACCACGACAAAATCCAAGTGCCCAGCGACTGGAATCCAGTACCACCAACGCTCGAGTGGATCTGAGCAAGCTTAAACATTGCTCTGGTGGATATAGCATCAAATGTGAATAGATTGTGATGAGATAAACTGGACTGGACAGAAAGATACGAGTTTAAAAGGTTTAAAATGCGACCTCGATGCTCCAGTCGTCAATGATTTTG
>NZ_JAINZW010000055.1 GCF_020026895.1 Novilysobacter selenitireducens | reverse complement strand
GAAAAGAGGGATGGATACTCTCGTTTCCTCGAAGGATAGGCGTCAAATACCCTGCAGCTGCCCATGCGTCGGCGCGTACTGGGCGCGGACAGACCTCGCGCGGTCCACGCCATGTACATGGGGAATATGTTTCATGTGCGTCAGGTCTATTGAAACAAGAGCCTTCTAGGCCCTGTTTCGACTGCTTCCCTTACATCACCCACTTCGGACGCACGCGCCACAAGCTGTGGAAGTTAGTTCCCTACGCCTTGTGTTGGTCTGTCATTTTCAAACCTCATTGCCTTCGATAC
>NZ_JAINZW010000054.1 GCF_020026895.1 Novilysobacter selenitireducens | reverse complement strand
AGGCTCGCAGGCGTTTGTGATGAATTTTGGATATGCATACGACGGAAGGGGATCGTCATATAGACCAAACAACCACGGGCCACCGAACAGGGGCTCAGGCTACTCGTTCTCTTCTCGCCAACGCGGCAGACACGGACGACAACACCATAACCATCACCATAATCATTCAAGCTTACCACAGCAAGAAGTTCAGCAAGAGCCCGTTCGACCTCCAAACGCAACCCCCGAAAAGCTGATGGAGCTTCTCAAGTCATCTGGCGAATACGATAGACTACGCAAACAAATCTTTA
>NZ_JAINZW010000053.1 GCF_020026895.1 Novilysobacter selenitireducens | reverse complement strand
CGAGCCGGATGGGTCCGTCGAGGAATCGGACAAGGCGTGTGCGCATGCGGCGATGTGGGATGCGCTCAACGTCGCCGAGGTCAACCAGCGCTTCTATGCTGGTATCGCCGCACGGTTCAACGAATTGGTCAAGGCGCTTGTTGCCGCCGGACATGACGAGGGTGACGCGAAGATGTTCGCCAGCCGTTTGATCGGACGCATTCTCTTCGTCTGGTTCCTCAACCAGAAGGAATTCATTAATCCAGATGAGCATTATTTGGAGATTGGGGACCTGGACTCTACGGAGTATT
>NZ_JAINZW010000052.1 GCF_020026895.1 Novilysobacter selenitireducens | reverse complement strand
AGGTGGCATGCACTCATGGAACTGGTATCGACCGAGGACGGTTACGTCAAAGATCTCAAAATTCTTGTGCGGATCTACCTCGCTCAGCTATCGTCCGTGGAGTCGCTTGTGGAAGCAGACAGGCAGGACATTGCACGCAACGCTGCAGCGCTGCTCGAGCTCCATAAGAAGCTCGCTCGACGGTTCAACGCAATTGTCGATGATGAGAAGTTGCGCGAATTGGGCCCGGGAACTGTTTCAAAAATTGCGCAACAAAAACTCGATAGCGCCATTGATAGAGTAGCTTCCAT
>NZ_JAINZW010000051.1 GCF_020026895.1 Novilysobacter selenitireducens | reverse complement strand
GAGCGTTTGGACCACTGAGATACGTCCGTATCGTCATCGACCAAGAATCCGGTCGGTCAAAAGGCACGGCTTTCGCCTGCTATTGGAACAAAGAGGACGCAGACAAGGTCATTGCTGCGTCGGAGACACTCCACAAGGAATCAGGCGTAGTGCGTTGTACTACCACTATCTCATACACCTGACTCATCTGAGCACAGAACGCGTCGCCGATCAAGAATCCGTTCAGTGCTCCATCACTCCTTACGCCGGATCCTTCATCGTCGCTTGCACGAAATCTCGTCATCCATGGA
>NZ_JAINZW010000050.1 GCF_020026895.1 Novilysobacter selenitireducens | reverse complement strand
TTAATATCTGTCCTCTCTGGGGCGTCCATCATCACCTCGCAAGAAGTACCCAAGGGCAAAGACTTTCTGCCTAGTCGCACATCCTACTTCTGGTACGATCAAAATTTTGCGTGATGCATAATGCTAAGCTATCGAATAGGCACGTGGACATGAACAAGACGAATGCGGTGATGCTCTCGACGCTGATGAAAACCATGGCGAACATCATGGAGCGCAAAGCTGCCGAGTCTTCGACACCCCTGCTCAAAACATTGTTGGAGACGCGGAGACGGACAGACGTGGCTGCCGAC
>NZ_JAINZW010000004.1 GCF_020026895.1 Novilysobacter selenitireducens | reverse complement strand
TGGTAGAAGCCAGAAAGGCGATCAGGGTCTTTGGCGTAGATGAAGATGCCGGCGCGAGCTGGTGCGGACACGATGACTCCAAGCTATGAAATTAATCTGCGGCGAAGGCTCTTGTGCGGCCTAACACTAAGTAGACCCCAAAAACGGGGTGTTAAAGGACATGGAGATCAAGGTCGCTTCCGAACAAGCGCCCGAAAACGTTAGGCCGAACAAGCAGTTGCCCCATCTCCACAATTCTCTCCAGCCCCGCCCTCCCCGGCAAAGGCGGCACATTTGCAGTGATACGTTTTATCACGGCACGTCCGCAGTGTTATCTCGCTGTCCCCAAGTGCGAGCGATACGCCAGACGGATCGCGTCCGCCTCATGCGGAACGAGCGACCTCCAGCCTCGCTCCCAACACCCGATCCAACCACTCCCCTGCCCTCACCGCCACCTGCTCTAAAGCCCCCGCCTCCTCGAACAGGTGAGTTGCACCCGGCACCAGCGCCAGTTCGCTGGGGCCGCGCAGGTACTGGCGCGCGGCCTGGTTGAGGCGGAGCACGTCGGTGTCGGCGCCTCCGACGATCAACAGCACGGGGCTCTGCACCTGGGACAGCGTTTGCGGGCCGGCCAGGTCGGGGCGGCCGCCGCGTGAGATGACCGCCTTGATGATGTCGGGCCGTGCCGCTGCCACGCCGAGCGCGGCGGCGGCGCCGGTGCTGGCGCCGAACAGGGCCATGGGCTGGTGGCGGTCGGCCTCCAGCCACGCCCAGTCGACGGCGGCCTGCAGGCGGCGGGTCAGCAGCGGGATGTCGAAGCGCACGCGCGGGTCGCGGTCCTCGGCGGGCGTGAGCAGGTCGAACAGCAACGTGGCGTAGCCGCGCCGCTGCAGGGCATGGGCAACGTACTGGTTACGCGGGCTGTGGCGGCTGCTGCCGCTGCCGTGGGCGAACACCACCAGACCGCGCGGCGCAGCCGGGGCGACCAGCTCGCCGTCCAACCGCGCGTCCCCGGCATCGACATGCACCGCGTACGACGGCGGCGGCCCGGCGACGTGCGGGTGCGCGCTGCGGTCCAATGCCTTGAGCACTTCGCTGTCGTGGACGCTTTCGAAGTGCTGGTAGTACATGCCCACCGCGCCGAACGGCCGTGGCGCATGCAGGCACACCACCTCGTCGCATAACGCGTGCACGGCACGCAGGGCATCGCGCGAACCCACCGGCACCGCGCACACCAGCCGCGCGGGTTTGTGCGCGCGCAGCGACCGCAGCGCCGAGAGCATGGTGGCACCGGTAGCCAAGCCGTCGTCGACCACGATGACGGTGCGTCCGGCGGGGTCGATGCCACGCTGGCCGCCGCACCAGGCTTGCCGACGCTCGCGGATCAGCTCCCATTGGCGGTCCGCTTCCATGCGCACGTAGGCCGGGCTCGCGCCGGACCAGCGGGCGGCTTCATCGTCCAGCATGACGTGGCCGTCCTCGTCGACGGCGCCGATGGCGAACTCCGGGTTGTCGGGCGAGCCCAGCTTGCGCACCAGCACCACGTCCAGCTCGCCGTCCAGCGCGTCGGCGATCAGCCGGCCCATCGGCACGGCGCCGCGCGGGATGGCCAGCACCAGCGGCCGCGTGCCCTTGTAGCCCTGCAGCGCCCACACCAGCCGGCTGGCGGCTTCGTTGCGGTCGGCAAACGGCAGTCCGGCTTCCATTGCGGTGCCCTCCACGGCGTGGCCTGTGGTGAGGCTGCACCCGCCCGCACCACGGCGGATTGACCTGCATCAACCCATCGTCAACGGCCGCGCGCCAGCATCGGCCCCGTTCCAGCAGGCACGGAGGCCCCATGCACCGCACTGCCGCTACCGCCGAACAGCGCATCCATGACGCCGCCCAGGTGCTGGACGAGTCGCCACGGGACTTCGACGCGCTGATCGAGCGCGCACGTGGCCGCTGCTTCGTCCTGCTGGGCGAGGCCAGCCACGGCACCGACGAGTTCTACGGGCTGCGGGCGGCCATCACCCGGCGCCTGCTGGAGGAGCTGGGCTTCGACGCGGTTGCGGTGGAAGGCGACTGGCCTGACACGCTGCGGCTGGATGGTTACGTGCGGGGGCAGTCGGCAGACACGCTGGACGGGGCGTTCGGCGATTTCCAGCGCTTCCCGACCTGGATGTGGCGCAACACGCGGGTGCGCGAGTTCATCGATTGGCTGCACGGCCACAACGCGGCGCGCTCCGTGGTGGACCGCGTGGGCGTCTACGGGATGGACGTCTACAGCCTTTACCGCTCAGCCGAGGCCGTGATCGGCTACCTGGAGGGTGTCGACCCCGAGCAGGCGCGGCTCGCGCGGCACGTGTACGCGTGTCTGGATCACATCGAGCGCCCGCAGGACTACGCATGGGAAAGCGCGCGCGGCCTGCGCCCGGACTGCCGCGAAGGGGCCGTCGCCTTGCTGGTGTCGCTCCTGTCGCGCGCGCCGCAGTACCTTGAATCCGACGGGCGCGAGGCGGCCGAGGCGCTTTTCCATGCCGAGCGGAATGCACACGTCGTGCTCAACGCCGAGCGCTACTACCGCGAGATGTTCGGCGGCCACGTGCACACCTGGAACCTGCGCGACGCGCACATGGTCGAGACGCTGTTCGCCCTGCGAAAGCATCTGCACCGACAGGGTCGTGCCGGACGCATCGTGGTGTGGGCGCACAACTCGCACCTGGGGGACGCCCGCGCCACGGCCATGGGCGAGCGGGGGGAGTGGAACGTCGGTCAGCTGGTGCGCGAGCAGGCCGGCGCCGACAACGCGTTGCTGGTCGGCTTCACCACCTACACCGGCCACGTGACGGCGGCGCGCGACTGGGACGAACCGGCCGAGCGGCGATGGGTGCGACCCGCCCCTCCCGGGAGCATTGAGCACCTGATGCACGCCGCGCGCCGCGACCGCTTCTACCTGGACCTGCAGCACCCGGACCTGCGCGAATCCCTGGCCCCCGCCCTGCCCGAGCGCGCCATCGGCGTGGTGTACCGGCCGGAGACCGAGCGGCAGAGCCACTACTTCGACGCGCGACTGTCGCGGCAGTTCGACGTGATGTTCCACCTGGACGAAACCACGGCGCTGGAGCCGTTCGACATCGGCCGCCACTGGCAGCACCCGGAACTGCCCGACACCTGGCCGTCGGGGTTGTAGGCGCGCGATGCGTCCAGCGTCGCCGGCCCGCAGCGCGCCTGACGACGGCCTGCAGGCGCACGCGTTGCCGGCAGCCGAGGTGCTGCGCATCCTCGCTGCGCACGAGGCCGGGCTGGACACGGCGGAAGCCGAGCGCCGGCTGCTGCGGTACGGGCCCAACCGTTTGCCGCCGCCGCGACGACGCTCGCTGGCGGGCGTGGTGATCGGGCAGTTCCGCAGCCCTTTCATCTACCTGCTGCTGGCGGCCGCAGCGGTGTCGTTCGCGCTGGGCCGGGCGCTGGACGCGGGTTTCATCCTGGTGGTGCTGGCGCTGAACGCCACCATCGGCAGCGTGCAGGAGTGGCGCGCGGAAGTGCACTCGCGCGCGTTGCTGGCGCTGCTGGGCGGGCAGGCCGTGGCGTGGCGCGATGGACAGCGCACCGCGCTGCCGGCCGAGGCGCTGGTGCCCGGCGACGTGGTCGAGCTGGAAAGCGGGCAGCGCGTGCCCGCCGACAGCCGCCTGCTGCACGCCGAGCACCTGCTGGTGGACGAAAGCCTGCTGACCGGCGAGTCGGCGTCGGTGCGCAAGCATGCCGGCGTTGCGGTGCCCGTCGATGCACCACTGGGCGACCGCGCGACCATGCTGCACGCCGGCACCAACGTGCAGGTGGGACGCGCGCGTGGCGTGGTCACCGCCACCGGTCGCCACACCCGCATGGGCCACATGGCCGCCGCGCTGGAGACGCCGCCCACGCCGCCACCGCTGGTACGGCGGATGGCGCGGTTCACGCGGCAGGTGGGCGCGCTGGCGCTGGTGTTGATCGCGCTGCTGGTGGCCACCGAGCTGGGGCGCGGGGTCGATGCCGGACAGGTGTTCCTGCTCGCGGTCGCGCTGGCGGTCTCGGCCATCCCCGAGGGCCTGCCGGTGGCGATGACGGTAGCGCTGTCCATCGCCACCCACCGCATGGCCCGGCGCAACGTGCTGGTGCGTCACCTGCCCGCGGTTGAAGGCCTGGGCGCGTGCACGCTGATTGCCACCGACAAGACCGGCACGCTGACGCTCAACCGGCTGACGCTGGAGCAGGTGTGGAGGCCCGGCACGGGCGCCCTGCCCGCCGGCGACCCGCGCGCGCGCCCGCTGCTGGACGCCGGCTGCCGCGCCAGCGAACCCGCCACGCGCGGCGAGTGCGGCGTCACCGGCGACGCGGTGGACCTGGCCTTCATCGATGCCGCGCTCGACCTGGGTCTGGACGGGCCGACGCTCGCCGACGGGCCGGCGGTGGCGCGCATCCCGTTCGAACCGGCGCTGCGACTGGCCGCCGCGTTCCGGCCGCTACCCGACGGCCTGCATGCGTTCGCCAAGGGCGCCCCCGAGGCGATCCTGCCGCGCTGCACGAACACGACTCCGGACGCGGCCGCCGCCGTGGACGCGATGACAGCCGCGGGCTACCGGGTGCTGGCCGTGGCCAGCGGGCCCGCGGAGGAACCGGGCGAAGCCGCGCTGCAGGGCCTGCGTCTGGAAGGGCTCGCCGGGCTGATCGACCCGCTCCGCCCGGAGGCGCGCGATGCGGTGCACCGGGCGCGCATGGCCGGTATCCGCGTGGTGATGGTGACCGGTGACCACCCGCGCACCGCCCAGGCGATTGCCGCCTCGCTCGGCCTGGCCGATGGAACGCCGCGCGTGGCGACCAGGATGCCGTGGCAGCCATCCATGCCCGATGGCAATGCACTGGCGGACGTGGACGTGTTCGCGCGCACCGAGCCGATGCAGAAGCAGGCGATCGTGCGGGCGCTGCAGTCGGCAGGCCACGTCGTGGCGGTGACCGGCGACGGTGTCAACGACGCACCCGCGCTGCACGCAGCCGACATTGGCGTAGCAATGGGTCGCGGCGGTACGGACGTAGCGCGCGACGCCGCCGACCTGGTGCTGACGGACGACAACTTCGCCTCGATCGTGGCCGGCGTGGAGGAAGGCCGCACCGCCTACGGCAACCTGCGCAAGGTCATCGCGCTGGTGATCTCCACCGGCGCGGCCGAGATCATGCTGATGCTGTGCGCCACCCTCACCGGCCTGCCGCCGCCACTGACGGCGGTGCAACTGCTGTGGCTCAACCTGGTGACCAACGGCATGCAGGACGTGGCACTCGCCTTCGAGAAGGGCGAACCCGACGCACTGGCCCAACCGCCGCGCGCGGCCAACGCGCCCATCTTCGACCGGCCGATGATCGAGCAGGTGCTGCTGGGCGGCGCAACGATGGCCGCGCTCTCGTTCGGGTTGTATGCGTGGGCGCTTGACCAGGGCATCGCCCACCCCGTGGCGCAGGGCCTGGTGCTTTGGCTGCTGGTGTGGTGCGAGAACGCGCACTGCCTCAACTGCCGCTCCGAGCGCCGATCGGCGTTTCGCATCCCGCTGCGCGACAACCGCCTGTTGATGGCCGCCATCCTCGGCACGCAGGCGCTCCAGATGCTGGTGCTGGCCGTCCCGCCACTGCGAGCGGTGCTGGGGCTGGACGGCGTGTCGCTGGTGACCGGGTTGTCGCTCTCGGCGGCGGCGCTGGTGCCGCTGGCGGTCATGGAGGCTTACAAGGCGTGGCGGCGGCGGGCTCACCCTGATGTCGCAACGGCGGCGGCGTGACGCCGGCCCTTGCCGCGCCCGAGCTCCTCGTTTCCTGCCGCTTCGGCGAGAACCTCCTCAGCCGTCATTCCCGCGAAAGCGGGAATCCATGGACACCGCTCTTGGCCATCTCGCACGGATTCTGAATATCAACATCCATGGATTCCCGCCTCGAGGGAATGACGGGAATTGTGAGTCCGCCTCCATCTACGGGACTTGCAAGGCCGCCTTCCCTCGACGGGCTATTGCAAAACTGCCTCCAATCGCGGGACTCGCATGGTCCGCCCCGCGGCATCACCCGCCCTTTCGCACCACCCTGTAATCAATCGGCTTGTACTGGAAGTTGTTCGATTGCCCGGCCGAGCATGCCGTCATTGCCACCACCAGCGGCATGCGTGCACGCAGGCGAATGTGGTCGCCGGGCTTACTCGTGGGCGGCAGCACCGCGATGCGGCCGGTGTCGCCGTCCACGGACACGTTCATGAAAACGTTGAACGCGATCGGCACGCGGTCCACGCCGATGCCGTACGGCGCCAGCGCCATCGCCAGGTTGCCTTCGCAGCCCGGGCGGCCTTCGGTTTCGCCGTAGATGATCGAGAACGTGTCCTTGGAGCACGGCGTCAGGGTGAAGTCGTGCCGCCCGCAGGTGTCCTCGACGATGTCGAACATCACGCGGCTGCGGTTGGAGTACAGCAGGTCGCCCGTGGTCAGCCACAGCTTGGAGGCGTAATCGATGGAACGGCCGGAGGACAGGTACTCGTCCAGGTCGTTGCGGTTGTAGGCGACCAGGTCGCTGACCTGCTGGCCCTGCGGGTCGATGACGACCAGCTCGTCGCCCTCGTCCAGCTCGATAGCCTGGGCCGAACACGGCGAGATGCGGGTGCAATCGTGGGCGACGGCCTCAGTCACGCGGGGCTCCTTTCTTTGGCTGTGCATTGATGGGGTGGAACGGGCATTTCCAATCGGCCTCGACCTTGCGCCCGCTGTACTGGCGCGTCTCCGGCGCGGTGCCGAAATCGGCGAGGTTGGGGTTGATCGAGCCCTGCAGCGCGAGGTCGCGCGCGCGGGTGGCCTTCTGCATCTTTTCGTAGCGGCCGTCCTCGCGCAGGCGGTCGAACTGCACGTGCGAGTTGAACACCATCGCCGGCCACGCGAAGCGCCGCGCGATGCGCGAGGCGTCCGGGTGCAGGCCGATGACGAAGAACGGGTGCCCCGCCATGCTCAGGCTGAACTTCGGGCTGTCGGGGGTGCGGCTGACGCCGTCGGCCCACGCGTTGCCGCGGCGCACGTCCAGCAGGTGCAGGCGCTGCAGCTGCGACCACAGCAACGCCTCGAAGCGCATCTCGTCGGTGTCGGTGGGGCCGTCGAAGATCGCGACGAACGAGTGCACGCCCTTGGAGTCATGAGGCTGCGCGGCGAGGTGCCGCGCGAACTTCGCCAGCCCGTCCAGCAGTGGCGCGTCGTTGCTGCGCTGGCCGAGCGCGCCCAGCTCCAGCGTGCGGATGGCGTCCTGCGCAAGCGCGGCCTTGGAGCCGACGCAGGGGAAGTCTGGGCTCTCGATGTGCTTCAGGAACGCGGCGCTGCGGTCGGGGGAGGTGTCGGTGCGCGCGTCGTCGCGGGTATGTCGGAGGGCGTGGGGAGCGAGCGGTCGCGTCATGCCTCGGCCTTGCACGTGTGCGGGGGAAGGCGCTCCAGACTAGGCAGCCGCAGGTGGGCATACCGTGGAGCGAAGGCGCCAAACGGGCGTTTTTCCTGAACCCTGGCTGTGCCGTGTGCCTTGGTACCCGATTGGGCAAAGCAGCGTGGCGATGCATCGTCACTCTTCCGTAATGTCCGCGTGGCGTCCGGCACGGCGTTGGAACAGCGGGGATTGATCACGATCAAGGCGCGAGCGCACGCGAAGGCGCCTGATGGATGCAACCCGCACCGGAGGCGCCCGTCGTGACCCTGCATCGCCAGCCATTGGACGACCGCACCCAGACCGCGGAATCCGCGCTATGAGTGGCGCCGGCCCACAAAGCGGCTTCACCCTCACCTTTCTCGGCGCCGCCGGCACGGTGACCGGTTCGCGCTACCTGCTGGAGACACCCCAAAGCCGCGTGCTGGTCGATTGCGGGCTGTTCCAAGGCTACAAGCCGTTGCGCCTGAAGAACTGGGCGCCCTTCCCCATCGAGCCGGCCAGCATCGATGCGGTAGTGCTGACGCACGCGCACCTGGACCACGCCGGCTACCTGCCGCGCCTGGTGGCCGATGGGTTCGAAGGCCCGGTGTGGTGCAGCCGCGGCACGCGCGACCTGTGCGGGATCATGCTGCCGGACTCGGCGCGCCTGCTGGAGGAAGAAGCCAGCTATGCCAACCGCATCGGCTCCTCGCGCCACCACCCGGCCAAGCCGCTGTACACCGAGGAAGACGCTGCGCGCGCACTGCGTCGGCTGAAGGTGGTGGAGTTCGGCGCGCACTTCACCCCCGCCCTCGGCTTCATGGCGATGCTGCGCGCGCAGGGGCACATCCTGGGCGCAGCCGCCGTCACGCTGGAGCACGGTGGCACGCGCGTGACCTTCAGTGGCGACATCGGCCGTCCGCACGACCCGGTGGCCATGGCCCCGCAACCGCCTGCGGAAAGCGACTGGATCGTGTGCGAGTCCACCTACGGCGACCGACGCCACGTGCCCGGCTCGCTGCGCGCCGAGCTCAAGCCGATCCTGGCCAAGGTGCTGGCTCGTGGCGGCACGGCGGTGATCCCGGCGTTCGCGGTGGGCCGCGCGCAGGCGCTGCTGCATGTCATTGCCGAGCTGGTGGAAGACGGCGACCTGCCGCCGGTGCCGCTGTACCTCAACAGCCCGATGGCCGCGCGCGTCACCGTGCTGTACCGCGACCACATGGGCGAGCACCGCCTGGACGCCGCCGCGCTGGACCGCATGGACACGCGCGTGCGCACCGTGTCCAGCGTGGAGGAGTCCAAGGCGCTCAACACGCGCAAGGGCGCGAAGGTGATCGTGTCCGCCAGTGGCATGCTGACCGGGGGACGCGTGCTGCACCACCTTCTGGCCTTCGCCGGCGACGTGCGCAACGCGATCGTGCTGTGCGGCTACCAGGCTGGCGGCACGCGCGGGGCCGCGCTCGCACGCGGCGAGCGCCGCATCCGCGTTTACGGCGTGGACGTGGACGTGCGCGCGGAGGTGTTCCAGCTCGACACCGGTTCGGCCCATGCAGACGCCGACGAACTCGTCGCCTGGCTTGATTCCGCGCCGCGGCAGCCGCGCGGCGTCTACCTGACCCACGGCGAGCCCGACGCCGCCGACGCCCTGCGCCAGCGCGTGGAGCGCGAGCTGGGCTGGCCCACGTGCGTGCCCGAGTACCGCGACCGCGTGGACCTGCTGGGGGCGCCACCGGTGCCCTGCCCGCCGCCGCGGCCTGAACACGCGGAGGTTTGACGCCGGTCAATACCGCGCGGCGCCGGTGCGTCTCCACTACGCGCTCCCCCAACCTCCCCCGGAGGACCGTCCCATGAACGACAAGGAGCTCAGGCAACTGGTATTGGACGAGCTGGAATTCGAACCCAGCATCGACTCGGCCGGCATCGGCGTCAGCGCCGAACACGGCGTGGTCACCCTCAGCGGGCACGTGCCCAGCTACACCCAGAAGCTCGCGGCCGAACGCGCGGCGTGGCGGGTGAAGGGCGTCAAGGCCATCGCGCAGGAGATCGAGGTGCGCCTGCCCGGCGATGCCCGTACCAACGACGACGAGATCGCACAGCGTGCCCTCAACAGCTTGGCATGGAGCAGCGCGGTGCCGCGCGATGCGGTCAGGGTCCGTGTCGCCGATGGCTGGGTCACGCTGTCGGGCCAGGTGGACTGGAACTACCAGCGCGCGGCCGCCGAGTCCGAGGTCCGCAAGCTCACCGGCCTGGTCGGCGTCATCAACGACATCGCGCTCAAGCCGGCCGCGCAGGTGGTGGACGTCAAGCAGAAGATCCTGGACGCGCTCAAGCGCCATGCCGAGCTGGAGGCCCGCGACATCCGCGTCGAGATCCGCGAAGGCGGCACGGTGCGTCTGGAAGGCGGGGTCGACAACTGGGACGAGCGCCAGGCCGTGGAACGCGCCGTCTGGTCCGCCGCCGGCGTGCATGCCATCGACGACCGCCTGCACATCGGCTGACGTCATCCCCCTGACCTGACCGGAGCCGCCGTGAACCGCGTCCTGCACAAGACCTGCATCGTCACCGGTGGCGCCGTCGGCATTGGCCGGGCCTGCGTTGAAAAGCTGGCGCACGAGGGTGCGCGCGTGGCGATCCTGGACCTGCAGGAGGAGGCCGGAAAAGCGCTGGCCGCCGACCTTGCCGGACGCGCGATGCCGGTGCGCTACTGGCACGTCGATGTCGGCGACGAATCGCAGGTCGCCAGTGCGATGGGCGAGATTGCCGACGCCTTTGGCGGCATCGACGTGCTGGTCAACAACGCCGGTATCGCCGGTGCCAACAAGCCCACGCACGAGATCACCGAGGCCGAGTGGGACCGCGTGCAGCGGATCAACGTCAAGGGCGTGTTCTTCTGCACAAAGCACGCTCTGCCGCACCTGCGCCGCGCCGGGGGCGGCAGCATCATCAACCTGTCATCGATCTACGGACTGGTGGGCGGGCCGGACGTGCCGCCCTACCACGCGTCCAAGGGCGCGGTGCGGCTCATGAGCAAGACCGACGCGATGATCTACGCACCCGACGGCATCCGCGTGAACTCGCTCCACCCCGGCTACATCTGGACACCCATGGTCGAGCAGCACCTGCGCGACAGCGGCCAGCCGGACATGGAGAAAGGCCGGGCCGACCTGGCGCAACTCCACCCGCTCGGCCGCGTCGGCGACCCCGACGACATCGCCTGGGGCGTGGTGTACCTGGCCAGCGACGAGTCCGCCTTCGTGACCGGCTCGGAGCTGGTGATCGATGGCGGTTACACCGCGCGGTGAGCGCGCGCCGGCAAGCCGAAGGAGAACCGCACCATGAGCGTCGCCAAAGTCATCGAAGTGACCAGCGAGTCCAAGATCGGAATCGAAGATGCCGTGCAGGCCGGCCTCAACAGGATCGCCGAGTCGGCCAATGGCATCCAAGGCGCCTGGGTCAGCGACATCAAGGTGCGAACCTCGCCCTCGGGCCAGATCGACCACTGGCGCGTGTGCATGCGGGTGAGCTTCGTGGTGGAGTGACGCGCGAAGCGGCCAAGGCGCGCGCTCACCCAGGCCTCAACACGTCGCCTGCGCGCAACAACTCGCTCAGTCTTCCACGAGCCTCCGGACCGCGCGGTATTCCCGCATCCACCGCCGACGCAGCGGACGCCCCAGCCAGAGCGTCACGCCCAGGAATGCGCCGGCCATGAGCAGCAACATCAGGCCGGCATCGCGCCACGCATCGCCGGCCAGCAGCCATGTGCCCGCATAGGCCACTACCGCGTACCCGGCCAGCAGCCACACTGCGGTGCGCGCCAGCCAGAGATCGCGCAGGCCGGCCCGCAATTGCGCAAGGCGAAGGCGTGCATAGGCGCTCGCACTCCCGGTGGCGTCCGCGGCATGCCGCCGCGGAGCGCGCAACACGACGGCCCAAGCCACCGGGATGAACACCACGAAGAATGGCAACAGCAACCAATGCGTGGGGCCGAAGCGGCCTGTGAAGAGCGCCTGGCCGAACACCAGCACTGCGAGCAGGGTCAGCACTACCTCCAGGGCACGCAACAGGCGCAGCCGCCACTTGCGTCGGCGGACCTTGCGCACCAGGTCCGCCTGCATCGCGGATGGGACCTGGCCTTGCCACGCACTCTTCATCAGATCGTCGAAGTTCACAGACCGCCCTCCTCTTTGGACAAGGCCTTCAGCCGTCCGCGCGCGCGATGCAGGCGCACGCCCACGTTTTCCAGGGTGACACCCAGCATGTCCGCGATCTCCTGGTAGTCGAATCCTTCCAGCTGCAGCATCAGCACCTGCCTCAGGTTGAGTGGCAACGTGGCCAGCGCCTCGAACAGCCACTGCGTGCGGGCGCACGCGGTGGTCGTGGCCGGGTCCGGCACGTCGTGTTGTGCAGCGTCGAACGAAACGGGTGACGGCATCCGGGCTTCAGCGCGCACGTGGCTGGCGCCCAGGTTGTGTGCGATGCGCAGCACGAACGGCAGCAGCATGTCAGGGTCGCGCAGCCGGGGAAGGCTTTCCCATACGGCGAGCAACACCTCCTGCAACAGCTCCTCGCGCATCGCGGGATTGAGCTCGTACCCGCACACGGCGCGCCACAGGTGGGGATGGAAGTTTTGTACCTGCGGCCAGAGTGGATGCATGCGGTTCGAGTGCGCGGCTTTTGTCGTCAATGAGGGGACCCAGCACTCTTCAGTCGGGGCATGGGGCTCGTTTCTTACACCGCGAAAAAAAATAATTGTCGCGTAAGAAATCCAGCGTCGGTAGCGACTCAGGAGGCAAACCCACTCGATAAGGACGCACCGACGATGCGACGCCCCCTTGCCAAACTGATGCTCCCCTCGGCCCTGGCCTGCGCACTCACCCCTGCACTCGCCAGCCCGCCGGCCGCCAACGGTGCGTTGGCGCTCGACAATGTCCACGTCGTCGACGCCGAACACAACCGCGTCGGCGAGCGCAGCTGCGTCCGCGTGCAGGACCGGCGCATCAGCCTCATTGCTGCGGCAGGCGATGCCGCCTGCCGGCGTGGCGCGCACGTGCTCGACCTGGAGGGCCGCTACCTGACACCCGGCCTGATCGACATGCACGCCCACCTCACGCTGGGCCCGATGGAGATGAAACGCGAGCGCGGTCGCGCCGTGCTGCAGGCCCTGCCCGATGACGCGATCGCCGAGCACAACGCGAACCGGCTGGTGGCCTTCGGCGTCACCACGCTGCGCAACCCGGGCGGCGACCTGGAGGCGGCCGGCCGCTACGAATCACGGCTGGCCGCCGGCGAGCTGGTGGGCCCGGAAGCGTTCAACGCCGGTCCGGTCATCAACAACGCGGAGCTTCCGGGCCTGGCCGCCGCAGCACGCACGCCCGAGGACATGCAGGCGGTGGTGCGCGCGCAGGTCGAGGCGGGCGCGGACTGGATCAAGCTCTACACCGGCCTGTCGCCGGAGCTGCTGAGAGCCGGCATCGACGCTGCGCACGCGCAGGGTCGTCCCGCTGTCGCGCACCTTGAAAGCATCGCGTGGCCCGACGCACTGGCGATGGGGTTGGACGGCATCGTCCATCTCATGCCGTTGAGCCCCGACCTGCTGACGCCTGGGCAACGCGCGGCCTGGCAGTCCACCGCGCGCGGCGGCACGTACTCGTTCTTCGAGTGGTGGGAGCACTTCGACCCCGACGGCCCCCAGGCCGACCGGCTGGTGGCCGCGTACCGGCAGTACCGCCCCGTGTTCGACGCCACGCTGGTGGCCTTCCATGCCGCCTTCGTGCAGGACCAGGACAACCCGTACAAGGACGACGCACGTCGATACGCCCACCCCCGGCTGCTGTCGCATTGGAACGAGTGGTTCACCTTCGCCATCGGCTGGCAGCCCGAGGACTTCGAGCGTGCCCGCGCCGTCTGGCCAAAGGTGCAGCGCATGGCCGCGCGCCTGTACGCCACCGATGCGCGCATGACGCTCGGCACCGACATGAGCAACCCGTGGATCGCCCCCGGGATCAGCCTGCATCGCGAAATGGAGTTGCTGGCCGAGGCCGGCGTACCCACCGCGCAACTGCTGCTGGCCGCCACCCGCAATGCCGCCGACGCGCTGGGCGCGGGCGACCGCATCGGACGGGTCGCGCCGGGCTTCGAGGCCGACCTGGTGGTGCTGGACGGCAACCCGCTCGACGACATCGCACATACCCGCGACATCCATGCCGTCGTGCTCGACGGCCGCCTGCTCACCACCGACGCACTCAACCAGTTCAAGGGAGAATGACCATGACGCACGCGTTCAAGCACATCGCAATCCGCAGCCTGCTGGCCACGGGCCTGGGCCTGGGCCTGGCCGGCACCGCCCACGCCGGCCCCGAAGACTGGGAGACCCCCGAGGCCATCGTCCATGCCCTCTACGACACGATCTCCGGCGACGCGGGCGCGACCCGCGACTGGGACCGCTACCGTGCACTGTTCCTGGATGGCGCCCGCCTCTCCGTCGCCATGGACTCCAGCATCGGCAGCGGCATCATGGCCATGGACAGCGAGGAACTCATCGCCCAGACCGAAAGCGCCTACGCCAGTACGGGCTTCCACGAGATCCCGCTGGTGACGAAGGTCGAGCAGCACGGCTTGCTGGCGTCGGTCATGAGCACGTTCGAGATCCGCCTGCGCCGCACCGACGAGGCACCGCTGATGCGCGGCCTCAACCACTTCCAGCTGCTCAATGACGGTGAGCGCTGGTGGATCGTGTCCAACGTGGGGACGATCGAGACACCCACCGCGCCGTTGCCCCAGGCACTGCTGCCGAACACGGGAGGTGCGAAGTGAGCGCGGCTTCGAATGCCGCAGCCAGCGAGTCGCAGCGCACGCATCGCCGCAAGTGGCTCTGGATCAAGCTGGCCGCCACCGCCGCCCTGCTGTCGTGGGTCGCGCTTGGGGCGGGCATCGTAATGGACGCGGGCACCACGGCGATGTTCGTACTCGCCACGTTGGCCGCGGTCACCACCGAGGGCACGATCTGGCTGGCCGCGCTGCTGCTGGGCGTGAGCGCCTACCAGGCGCGCCGACGGCTGTGGGAAACGATCCGCTCGCGGATGCGTTGAGCGATGGAGCGGCCGCTGCCGGGCGACCGCTTCGCCCCGAAAGCCCTATTGAAGCCGCGCTGCCGGCAACAGCCGCTATCGTGCAGCCAAGCGCCAGCGTTGGCCCACTCTGGCTGATGCCATGCGGGTCAGCTTCGTGGGGGAGTGACGGACGCCGCCACACCAGCAGTCGGGCTGGACTGCGATGCGCGCTGCTTGGGCCCGGGCTGTCGTCCCGGCTCCAGCCGGTACCACTGCTTGTCGTACGCCATGGACCCCCACAGCGCCTGTGCATGGGCCGACCGCACCAGTCCCGGCTCCAGCACACCGGGAATGAGCCGCTTCGAGTCCCGGTCATAGCGGAACTGCCGGGGCGGCTTCTGCGGCTGCAGGACGACCACGTCCTCGCCCTGCATCCAAGCGAAGTTGCCGGCGTACTGCATCAGGGCGCGCCCCGGCCGGCCGGATTCCGGCTTGCTGAGGTCGATGCCGTTCATCGGTGTGGGCTCGCTAATGCCGATCAACGACAACAGCGTCGGACCCAGGTCGATCTGGCTGGCAATCCGCGTGTCTCGGCGCGGCACGATGCCCGCGCCCAGGATCATCGCTGGAATGTGGAACCCGTCTATCGGTACCAGGTCCTGCCCGAAGACGCGCGAGTCATGGTCCGCCACCACCAGGAACACCGTGTCGTTCCAGTAGTCCGATGCCATCGCCTGTCGGAAGAACTGCCCGACAGCGAAGTCCGCATATTTGGCCGCGTTGTTGCGCGTTTGCATGGGCTCTTCGTACAGCTCGATGCGTCCCTCTGGGAACTCGAATGGATCATGGTTGCTGGATGAGAACACGAAGCCGAAGAAGGGCTTGCCGGCCGCATGCAGCCGCGCGAACTCCTCATGTGCACGGTTGAGAAGGTCCTCGTCGCTGACGCCCCAGGAGCCTGCAAATGTCGGATCGGGATAGTCGCGCTGCTCGATCACACGCTGGAAGCCGTTGCCCAGCAGGAAGCCGCGCATGTTGTCGAAGTGGCTCTCGCCGCCGTAGTAGAACGTCGTGTCGTAGCCACGTGCCTTGAGCGTTTGCGCGAGCGTGTAGAAGTTCTGCTGCGACTTGGGTTGTTTCACGACGGCCTGCGCGGGCGTCGGCGAGAAGCCTGCGACAACTGCCTCGATGCCACGCACGCTGCGTGTGCCGGTAGCGTACATGCGGGTGAATGTCCACGCATCCCGGCTCAGGCGATCGATATTGGGCGACAGGGGTAACCCGCCCAGGTGTCCCACGAACTGCGCCCCGAGGCTTTCCTCCAGGACGATGACCACGTTCAAGGGCCGCCCGGTGTGGGTTGGCGAGCGGACGGCAAGCGTGGGGATGGAGGGACTGATAAACGCGTCGTTCGGCAAGCCGCTGGCCTTGCGGACGTTGGCGATGACCTCGGCTTCGGGCAGCGGGCCATACAGGTCCATCGCGCTGTCCTCCTGCTTCAGCCACTGGCGAGCGGCGTGGGCCAGGGAATAGAAGGAGTTGAGCGGCAACTGGTTGACCCTTGGGTCGGCGCTGAAGGCCACCATCGCGGGGTTCAGTGGGCGGTGCCCAAGGGTCGACCGCGCCCCGAGTGCGGCCACCAGCACGACCAGTAGCGCAACCGTCGCGCGTTGCCAGAGTGGCGCGACCGTCACGCGCGGCTGGCGCACCGCGCGGGTGCCCCGCCACGCGAGCGCAAAGATCCCGGCTGCGGCCGCCGGCACCAGCAACAGCTGCAGCGGCCGACCCGTCCAGAGCGTGGAGAAGACCTCGCGTGGATAGATCAGGTATTCGAGGAACAGCCGGTTCGGTCGCAGGCCGTACTCGGCCATAAAGCCAGGCGTCGCCAGCTCCAGGATGGCCATGACTGCAATTGAGGTGGCAAGCCAAAGCGCGCCCACGATGCCTGCGATGCGCTGCGAGGGCGCCAGCAACAGCGCCGCGGCAACGGGCCCGTACAGCAGGCACAACGTCGCCACGTCCACACGCAGCCCCTGCAGCAGTACGGGCGCCCAGCCCCCGGCCTGAGTCACAGCATCGAAATGCCAGAGCGCCAGCCCCAAGCGAGACAGGCCCAGCAACACCAGTCCTGCAAGGAAGAAGCCCAGCACAGGCCTCGCTGCCGCGAACATTCTCAAACCCATACAGCCACCCACGCCGAGAATCGACTTTGCGACCTCATGGTCGACAGCGTCGGGTCGGAAGCCGGTGGGTGTGGTGTCGGAAAGGCGTCGGAACAGCGCTTCGCAGGGGCGGCTAAAGGAGGATGCAGCCCCACACAATCGCGCCGAGCAGCAGGCTCAGGGTGACAGCCGCGGAGCCCAGGTCCTTGGCCAGCCCGCTGAGCGGATGGTATTCGGTGCCGATCCGGTCGATGGCCGCTTCGATGCCGCTGTTGAGCAGCTCGACGATCAGCACCAGCATCAGCGACGCGAGCAACAGCGCCCGCTCCACGCCGCTGGCTTGGACCGCGCAGGCGACCATCGCGAGCGGCGCGAATAGCACGACTTCCAGCCGGAACGCGGCTTCATTTCTCCAGCAGGCTTGCAGCCCCCGCCAGGAATGACCGGTGGCAGCGACGATGCGCGCCACGCCGGCGCGCCGGGGCTTCATCAGCCGCGCCATCAGGCCGCGCCCCGATGTGTAAGCGAAGCATCGGCGCGGCAACCCGACAGCAGGTCGCGCTCGGCAGTGCGCGCTGCGGTCTGTACGTCGAAAAGCCCCAGCACCGTGGAGAAGAGGTCGTCATGACTCGCGGGCAGCCGCGCCCGGTGCTGCAGGCAGGCGATGTCCAGACCCGCGCCTGCCGCGAACCGCGGCGAGAACCACATCACCATGGGGACCCGAAGCTGCTCCTGGGGCGCAATGGCGTACGGCATGCCGTGCAGGTACAGCCCCTGCTCGCCCAGCGACTCGCCGTGGTCGGAGACGTACAGCATCGCGGTGTCGTAGCCATCCACCTCGCGCAGACGCGCGATCGTCTCCGAAAGCACGTGGTCGGTGTAGAGCAGCGCGTTGTCATAGGCGTTGACGATTTCAGCTTGTGAGCACTCCCCCAGCTCGGGCGTTTCGCAGGCGGGAAGAAACCGCCGGAACCCGGACGGATAGCGCTGCGAGTAGTCCGGGCCGTGGTTGCCCAGCATGTGCAGCACGAGCAGCCGGTCGCCGGGCAAGCGGCCAGAGCTGCTGCGTGCGTCGACGGGCAGGTTCTCCAGCAGCGCTTCGTCCAGGCAGCGCGGCCCATTGCAAGCGCCCGTGCGCGAAGTCGTGACCGGTTCGAATCTCAGGCCTTCGCACACGCTCTTGCATCCACTCTGGTTGTCGCGCCACCACACTTCGACCCCGACGCGCTCGAGCACGTGCAGCAGCGACTGGTGCGAAAGGATCTTTCCGCGGTCGTACCCCTCGCGGCCATTGAGCGAGAACATGCACGGCAGCGAGACCTCCGTGTTGCTTCCGCAGGCGTGCATATCGCCGAAGTTGATCACGTCCTGCCGCGCAAGCCCGGGGGTCGTCTGGCGCCGGTAACCATTGAGCCCCCAGTTCTGCGCGCGCACCGTCTCGCCCACCACCAGGACGAGAAGCCGCGGGTTCCGCCTGCCGGCTGCCAGTACCTGGCGTGCATCCGTGGCTACGGGGAGCCGCGGCCCGATGGCCTCTTCGGGGCGCGATACGACGAGGTTACCCAGCCCGTAAAGGACGTTCGCCGGCGTAACCAGATAACGCGCCTCATGCTGGTTGCGCAGCAGCGAGGACAGGTCCTTGAACGACACCGCCGTGCCCAGCATCACCAGTATCCACATGGACAGCAGGAACCCTGCGCGCACCGCAATCGCCTGCCGGAACGGCCGCCGCGTCACGGTCACCCGCGAGAGGACGGCGCACGGAACTCCGGCATACAGCAGGACGTGTATCGCGATGGCGGGGGTCATCAGCTCGCGCGACTCGGCCCAGTCCGTCTGCAGGACGTTCTGCAACATGTCCGCATCCACGTAGACGCCATAGGACTGCATGAAGTACGTCGCGCACGCGGTGGTGAGCAGCAGCACCATCAGCACGGGCTTGGCCCAGCGCCGTGGCAGCACCAGGCCGAGCAGCAGGCCGTGCAGGCCCACCAGCATCGCGAACAGCGAACCGGCCAACCGCAAAGGGTGGCTGCTCTGGATAAGCGCCGCATGCCAGAACGGACTGTTGGACCCCAGGGCGAAGAACAGGCCGGCAAGCAACGCCAACAGCTCCACCGACGCGCGGGGCCGCCACTGCCAGAGCCGGTGCGAAATGCGCCGCACAGTGTCCGCCAGCCCCAGCAGGAACGGCGCGCGCCCTGCAACGCTGCTCATGCGGGGACTCCTGGATCGCGTGCCCCCCGCATTCCCGTCGTGGCCCCCATCGCAATGAATGCAGGGGCCATCACGGCCAGGCTGCCCGTGACAGCCACCAGCAAGTCGTGAACCTTGAACCCATTACGTGCGTCCACCGGGAAACCTGAAGCTCAGGGTCGCGAGGTGGGCGTCGGAAGCGGGTGGGACGGGCGTCGGGGCGGCGTCGGAGGGTCATGAGGTTTCAGTTAACCTGCGCCGACACGCTTCCGACACGCGGTGCGGCACCTTCGCCGGATAGCCGCCCGCCCTACAGACGGGACACCCATGCGCCTGCTGATCGTTGAAGACAACCGCAACCTGGTTGCCAACCTCTTTGCCTATTTCGAGGCCCGGGGCCATGAGCTGGACGCGGCGCCCGACGGCATCACCGGCCTGCACCTGGCGCTGACGCAGCCCTACGACGCGGTGATCCTCGACTGGATGCTGCCGCGCATGGACGGCCCGGAGCTGCTGCGCAAGCTGCGCGAGAACGGTCACACGGACCTGCCGGTCATCATGCTGACGGCCCGGGACGAGCTGCCCGACAAGCTCGCCGGCTTCCGGGCGGGTGCGGACGACTATCTGACCAAGCCATTCGACCTGCCCGAGCTTGAAGTGCGCCTGGAGAACCTGAAGACCCGCCTGCACGGCCGCGCGCGCAGCCGGGTGCTGCACGTCCATGACCTTCGCCTGGACCTGTCGACGCTGGAGGCCGCCCGAGGAGGCACGCCGGTCCATCTGTTCCCCGCCGGAAGGAAGCTGCTGGAGACCCTGATGCGCGCCAGCCCCGCGGTCGTGACCCGTGAGGAACTCGAGCGCGCCCTGTGGGGCGATCAACCGCCGGACGGCGACATGCTGCGTTCCCACATCTACGAGCTGCGCCGCGCCGTCGATGGGCCGTTCCCCGAGAAGTTGATCCACACCCTGCCCCGGGTGGGATACCGGCTTGCCCGTGTCACCTCTTCAGACGCGTCGTGATGGCGCTTCGGAATCAGCGCAGCCTTCGCCATCGGATCGTGCTGTGGCTGTTGCTGATGGCCACCGCGTTGACCGTGGCCATCGTCGCCCAGGGCACCGTGGTCATCGAATACGTGGAACGCGTGGTGTGGAAGTCATGGCTGACGGTGGAGCTTGACCACTTCATCGATCGCAGCCGCGACCTGCCGGGATACCGCTGGGACGATACCCATGGGTTCGTCGTGTACGTCGGGGCGACCGACCCTGACCTTCCGCCGGAGTTGCGTGGCCTGGATGCAGGCCTGCACGACGACATCGACGTCGGCAACAGGAACACGGTCGTGCTGGTACGCGACGACGCCGGGACCCGCTACACGATGGCGATGGACATCGAGGAGTTCGAGCAGGACGAAACCGGCTACGAATGGCTGACGCTGGCTGCTTCCGTGTTGTTGCTGCTGGCCATCGGCGTCGCCGTGGCCCTGGGGGTGGGGCGTCTGTTGTCACCCCTGAGCCGGCTGGCCGAACGGATCGGCGCAATGCGACCCGGACAGGGACTTGAGCGGATCGAGCTCGAGCCGGGCGCCGGATCGGAGCTTGTGGTGATTGCCGACGCGTTCAACGACTACCAGACGCGTAATGCGCAGTTCGTCGAACGCGAACGCACGTTCATCAACACGGCCAGCCACGAACTGCGCACCCCGGTCGCCGTCCTCAACGGCGCGGCTGAGCTGGCCCTTGCGCCGGGCGCCCAGCCCGATGCGATGCGGTTCCAGTTGCAGCGCATACAGCGCACTGCGCGCGACATGGAGCAGCTCATCACCGTGCTGCTGGCCTTGGCCAAGGACCCCGCGCGGCTGGCCCGCTCCGGGGAGCGGGTGTCGCTGGACGCGCTGCTACCGCAGATCGTGGAAGACCACCAGCACCTGACGGTCGGCAAATCGCTACGGCTGGAACTTGCACCGCCGCCCCGCTGCCATATCCAGGCGCCCTCGGGCATCGTCCGCGTCGCGATCGGAAACCTCCTGCGCAACGCCATCGAGAACAGCGACAACGGCCGCATCGACATCCGCCTCCAAGAGGATGCGACCGTCGTCATCGCCGACCCCGGCCAAGGCATGAGCCCCGAACAGATCAGCGCGATCTACACGCGCATGGCGCGCACGACCGCTCCTGGCGGCGATTCGGGCATGGGGCTTGAGCTGATCGGCCGCCTGTGCGAGCACTTCGGCTGGCAACTTGACCTGCGCTCCAATCCCGATCGTGGCACGACGGCGGTCCTGCAGTTCAAGCCGCAGGCCTGACGCGGCGGACCCGGGCGCAACGCGCCAGGCACCGGGGGGCGGAGCTCTCAAGCTCGCTGCGCATCTGACGTTAATCTGGAACAAGGACCTGGGACGCGTCACGCACGGACGATGGCTGCATGCTGAGATCACTCGCCGACGTCGTGCTCACGCGCGACGCGAAGCAGCGCATCCGCCTGGCCCATTCCGGGCTGGCCTCGGCCCTGATGGTCGTGGCCGTCGTCCTGATGCATGTCATGACCTGGCTCGGCGTCAACGACGGCACGGGCTTGTGGGCATGGACGGCGGTGTCGGCCATCGGGCTGGTGTCTATGTTCATCACCATCCGCCTGGGCTGGTCGGCCCGCCTGCGCGACCCGTCGCTGACGGTCCTGCAGCTGATGTATGCCGTGGGCTGCACCGCCGTGGCCTACCGGATCGCCGGTGCCGGCCATGGCACCCCCCTCCTGATGGTCGCGCTGGTCCTGATGTTCGGCACGTTCGGACTCCGGCGTGCCCAGGCCTGGCTGGTGGGCAGCTACACGATCGCCGCGTTTGGAATCGCGATGTACACCGGCGCCGTCGATCGGCCAGACATCTACGACCCGGTCGTCCAGGCGGCGTACTTCGTCAGCCTGATCCTGTTCGTGTGCGGGCTGATGGCGGTCAGCGGCCGGGTGGCGGCGATGCGCCAGCGCCTGCGCGTGCAGAAGAGCGAGCTGGCCGAGGCACTGGACCGCATCAGCCTGCTGGCAACGCGCGACGAACTCACCGGGCTGCTCAACCGCCGCGCAATGACCGAGCTGCTGGAACGCGAGCGGCAGCGATCGCAACGCTCGGCACAGGGCTGGAGCGTCGCGATCATGGACGTGGACCATTTCAAGCAGACCAACGACGTCCATGGACACGCCGCCGGTGACGAGGCACTCCGGAAAGTGGCGCGGGTCTGCGAATCGCTGGTGCGCGATTGCGATGCGGTCTCGCGCTGGGGCGGGGAGGAGTTCGTGCTGCTGTTCCGCGACGTCGACGCGCCGGCGGCGCTGGCCGCTGCCGACCGCGTTCGCGCCAGCGTCGC
Source organism: Novilysobacter selenitireducens (assembly GCF_020026895.1). GTDB lineage: Bacteria > Pseudomonadota > Gammaproteobacteria > Xanthomonadales > Xanthomonadaceae > Lysobacter_C > Lysobacter_C selenitireducens. The sequence goes on along the minus strand of NZ_JAINZW010000004.1, from coordinate 350,708 downwards.
AGGCGTCGCCCTCACCTCCGGCAACGCCGCATTCAACATCACCGTATCCATCGGGGTGACGGCGTACCGCCGCGGCGACACTGTTGCCCAGACGCTCTCGCGTGCGGACGGGGCGCTGTACCAGGCCAAGCTGGCCGGTCGCAACCGGGTCGAGACCAGCCGCGCCAGCGCCCTGGACTCGGCCTGACCGGCACTCGGGCCGCGCCGCGATGCCTTGGGTTCGCATTGGTCGGGGCGGACCCCGGCGCTACGCGTCCACGGGTTGTCCGCCCCGCTCCAGCGACGCGAGCAGCCTGACCAGTGCGGGGATCGCGACGGGCTTGACCAAGTGGTGGTCGAAACCAGCCGCGATGGCCCGGTCGCGGTCGCTGGCCTGCCCCCATCCCGTCAGTGCGATCAGGGGCACCCGCACGTCGCGCCCACGCAGGGCCTGCGCCACGTCGTAGCCGGTGACCCGCGGCATGCCGATGTCGAGGATGGCGACATCCGGGGCCAAGGATTCGAACTGCTCCAGCGCGTCGGCGCCATCGTCCACCACGTGCACCTGCGCGCCGAACAGTTGGAGCGCATCGGCGAGGCTGCTGCCCGCGTCGCGGTTGTCGTCCGCCACGAGCACCCGCAGCGACAGCCGCAACTCGTCCGGAATGGCAGTCGGCGTCCGCTCGGTCGGATCGACGAACGGCCCCGGTAGCTCGAGGGTGAAAGTACTGCCTCGCCCGGGGCCTTCGCTGTGGGCGTCTAGCGACCCGCCATGCAGCATCGCCAGCCGCCTCGACAGCGCCAGGCCAATACCGAGCCCGCCCTGGTGGGAGGTGCGGACCCGGTCTCCTCGCGTGAACATCTCGAACAGGTGCGGGATCTCGGCGGGCTCCATGCCCATGCCGGTGTCGCTGACCGACACCGTCAACGCGTCGTCGCGCTTGCGGACCGCCAGCCGGATATCGCTGCCGGGCGGCGAGTACTTGGCCGCGTTGTTGAGCAGGTTCGCGAGGATCTGCGTGAGCCGGACGGGATCGGCCAGCAGGTGCACCGGCGCCTCGGGCTGGTCGACGTGGAGCGCGTGGCGGCCCGCCTCCAACACCGGCCGTGCGGCATCCAGCGCGTTGGACACGATCGCGCCCAGGTCGGCGGGTTGCAGCTGCAGGGAAATCTTGCCGCGGGTAATGCGCGAGACCTCCATCAGGTCGTCGACCAGCCGCACCAGGTGGTCGACCTGGCGCTCCATCATCGAATGGATCTCGGCGTGGATCGAATTGCCGTCGGTGGTGCGTCGCAGGATCTCCACCCCGTTCTTGAGGGGCGCCAGCGGGTTGCGCAGTTCGTGCGACAGGGTGGCCAGGAACTCGTCCTTGGCCCGGTCGGCATCGGCCAGGCGCTCGGCATGCTCGCGGATGATCTGCTCGGCCGCCTGGCGGGCGGTGACGTCGCGCGTCGTGCCCGCCACGGCCACCACCTCGCCGTCGGCGTCCAGCACGGGCGCGAAGATGTAGTCGTAGACGCGCCGGCCGTTCGTACCCGTGAACGGGATCTCGCCGCGGATCGGCGCCCGGGTCTCGATGACCTGCGCCAGCTCGCGGTCGTGCATGTCCGCGTGCCACTGCTCGTAGCCCAGGTCCATCCACGTCTTGCCGCGCACGTCCTCGACGCCCCACACCTTCAGCAGCGCCTCGTTCGCGTAGATGGCGCGATGGTCGGTGCCGAAGATGTAGACGAAGTCGGGCGTGTTGTTGAGTGCGGTCTCGTACAGGCGCCGCTGCTGGGCCGATTCCAGCGCCATCCGTTCGCGGTCGTGCTGCGCGAGCTCGCGCGCGGTGACGTCGCGGAAGTAGACCGAGATCCCCTCGGGCGCCGGGTAGGAGGTGACTTCGTACCAGCCCTCCAGGCCCGGGTAGAAGGCAGTGAACTGGCTGGTCACGCGCTCGGCCATGGTGCGGCGGTAGTGCTCGCCGAACTCCGATTCGTCCGAACCCGGGAAGCGCTCCCAGATGACGGCGCCGATCAGCGTGCCCGGCTCCTGCCGCAATATCCGATGGGCCTCGGGGTTGACGTAGCTGAAGCGCCATTGGCGGTCCAGGGTGAACACGCCTTCGGTCATCGCATCCAAGATGGCCATAGAGCCGTGGCGCCGCTCCGTGGCGGCATCCTCGGACTGGTGCAGGATGTATTGCACCTCCCCTGCCTCATCCAGGATCGGCGTATTGGTGGCGGTCCAGTAGATCTCGCGGAAGGCGCCGCTGACGGGGTCGAACACGTCGTAACGCTGTTCATGGCGATGGGGCGCACGCTCCCGGATGACGCGTTCGAACGCGGCCCTCAACGTTGCCTCGCTGCCCGGCGCGTCGGGCGCCTCCGGGAAGAGCTCAAATAGCGGACGCCCCAGCGCATTGTCGGGGTCGGCGGAGAAGTTGCGCAGCTCACGGCTCATCGCCACGACAGGGAAGCCGGGCTCAGCCGCGAGCACCGCGAAATTGCCCGGCAAGCTCTCGAACACCTGGTGCAGGTCGCTGGGTTTCATGGCGTGGCGGACGAAAAGGGCGCCTAGACTACGACAGTGGGTTGCGACTCTTTTTGCAAAGGTCGTTCAGCCGGTTCAGGCATCCGGCCGCGCGCATGCCGAAGCCGGAGGTGCTACCGGCCCGGTGCCTTGACCGTCACCCACGTCGGCGCGTGGTCGCTGGCCTTGTCCTGCAGGCGCACCCAGCGGTCCACGCCGGCCTCCTTCAGCCCCTTGGCCAGCACCGGGTTGAGCAGCAGGTGATCAATGCGCAGGCCGCGGTCGCGCTCCGCGTGCTGCCTGAAGTAGTCCCAGAAGGTATAGATCACATCGTCCTCGCCGACCGTTTCGCGCAACGCGTCGGTCCAGCCCTGCCCCAACAGGTCGACATAGGCCTCCCGAACCTCCGGCTGCATCAGCGCGTCCTTGCGCCAGGCCTTGGGGTCGTACACATCGAGGTCGGTGGGGATGACGTTGAAGTCGCCCAGCAACGCGACAGGGTGCGGCAGGTCGACCAGCGTCCGGGCGTGCCTGGCGAGGCGCTGCATCCACTTGAGCTTGTAGTCGAACTTCGGCCCCGGCTGCGGGTTGCCGTTGGGCAGGTAGATGCTGGCGACGACGATGCCGTGGATAGCCGCCTCTATGTAGCGGCTCTGGGTGTCGTCGGGATCACCGGGCAGCCCGCGCCGGCTTTCGACCGGCATTGAATCGCGCGCCAGCAGCGCCACGCCATTCCAAGAACGCTGGCCGTGCCAGATGGCGCCGTAGCCGGCGGCCTCCAGCTCGGCGGCCGGGAACGCCTCGTCGACCGCCTTCAGCTCCTGCAGCGCGACGATGTCCGGCGCTTCCTTTTCCAGCCATGCAAGCAGGTGCGGCAGGCGCGTGCCGATGCCGTTGATGTTGAAGGTCGCGAGCTTCATCAACGTGCGGCGAGGCATGGCGCCCTCCCTTCAGTGTCCACGCAAGCAGGCTGGGCGGATATCGCCGCTGGATCCGGCAGGCGGCCGAAGCGGATCACGCTGCCGCTTGGCGGAAACCTGCTTCCCACGCTTCGATCGCCGCTTGCCACTCCTGCATGTCCTGACCTGTCACCGCCGGCATGGCTTCCGCTGCCAGCATGGGGTTGTCCACCAGACTGGCGCCACGACGCCGGGCCATGCGCCCCTCTTCCTGCAGCTGTTTCAGTTCGGGTTCCACGAGCGCTCTCCAGATGTGCGACCGGGGCAACAGTGGGGTCCCCGGGCCGCAGCATCTTCTCCAATGGCGGTGGACGCATCGTGATCGTGGCCGCTGCCCGGCTTTCCATCTGGGGCACGGTTGACCTGCGTCAGGGCGCCTGAAGGGTCCGATCCCTAGTTTTGTCGCATCGGATTTTCCTAACCCCAAAGGGGACACCTGCAATGAAACGACTCGCCATCGTCTTGGCGGTAGCGACCGCCCTGGGCTTCGCCCCCCACGCGATCGCGCAGCATTCCGGCCACCCGGCCACGAATGTCGCGCCGGTCGCGGACGTGACTTTCACCCTTCGCACCGAGATCGCCGACGGCGCGCTCGTGTTCGTCGGCGAAGCCGGCGCCATCAAGGGCCAGGTCAACCCCGACCTGCGCGTCCCCGAGGGCAAGGTCGTGCAGATCACGCTGGTAAACGGTGACGGCGCCCTCCACGACATCGCCGTGCCCGAGTTCCAGGCCCAGTCCGACCAGCTGGTGGGCAAGGGCTCGGCCACCACCATCGTGTTCCGCGCCACCAAGTCCGGCACCTTCGAGTACATCTGCACCCTGCCCGGCCACAAGGCCGCGGGCATGGTCGGCAAGCTGGTCGTCGGCGACGTGCAAAAGACGCAGAGCACCGCAGTGGACATCGCAATGGATCCCAGCGACGTGGGCGGCGACTCGGTGGGCGAGCGCGCGCCGCATCACATCACCTACGACCTGCTGACCACCGAGGTGGAAGGCAAGCTCTCCGACGGCAGCAGCTACCGCTACTGGACGTTCGACAACAAGGTGCCCGGTCCGTTCCTGCGAATCCGGGTGGGCGACACCGTCACGGTCAACCTGAAGAACCGGGAAGACAGCGTCAACATCCACTCCATCGACTTCCACTCCGTCACCGGCCCCGGCGGCGGCGCGGCGGTCACCCAGGTCGCCCCGGGGCAGACCAAGAGCTTCACGTTCAAGGCGCTCAACCCCGGTGTCTTCGTCTACCACTGCGCCACGCCGATGGTGGCCCACCACATCTCCAACGGCATGTACGGCCTGATCCTGGTCGAACCCGAAGGCGGCCTGCCGAAGGTCGACAAGGAGTTCTACGTGATGCAGGGCGAGCTCTACACCGCGCAGAAGCACGGCTCCAGCGGCCTGCAGGAGTTCTCGCTGGACAAGCTGCTGGACGAAAAGCCCGAGCACCTGATGTTCAATGGCTCGATGGACGCGTTGACCAAGACCTTCAAGATGGAGGCCGACGTCGGCGACACCGTGCGCATCTTCTTCGGCGTGGGTGGCCCCAACCTCACCTCCAGCTTCCACGTGATCGGCGAGATCTTCGACCGCGTCTACGACCTGGCCTCGTTGACCAGCCCGCCGCTCAAGGACGTGCAGACCACGCTCGTGCCGCCCGGTGGCGCCACGGTGGTGGAGTTCAAGGTCGATTACCCGGGCAAGTACATCCTGGTCGACCACGCACTGTCGCGACTGGAGAAGGGGCTTGCCGGCTTCCTGCACGTCAACGGCGAGGCCGACCCGGCCATCTTCCAGACGGACGAAGCACACGACCCGAACTCGGGCCATTGATGCAGCCGCACCTGGCCTCGCCAGGCGCAACAACCGCAGGCCCGCCACGTGCGGGCCTGCGCTTTTCACGGAATGTCCCGCAGCTGAATACCGCGTGCGAATGCAATGCCAACGGGCGTGGCCTGATCTGGATCAAGGCACCAATGGCAGCCACCGCGGACACTGCACCTACCAACTTCCAACCCCTCCCGGAGTACTTCCATGACCCGCAACACGTCCCTCGCCATCCTCGGTTCGCTCGCCATCGCGGGCGCCCTGGTGTCCGCGCCCGCTGCCGCCGCCGAGTGCAAGGCCACGGTCGAATCCACCGACGCGATGCAGTTCACCACCAAGGCGCTGACCGTGCCGGCGGCTTGCAAGCAGTTCACCGTCACCCTCAAGCACGCGGGCAAGCTGCCCAAGACGGTGATGGGCCACAACTTCGTGCTGGGCAAGACCGCCGACATCAACGGCATCAATACCGACGGCATGAAGGCCGGCGTGGCGCAGAACTTCGTCAAGCCCGGCGATGCACGCGTGATCGCCTCCAGCAAGGTCATCGGCGGTGGCGAGTCGACCACTGTCACCATCCCGGTCGGCAAGCTCAAGGCAGGCGAGTCCTACACCTACATCTGCTCCTTCCCCGGCCACGCATCGATCATGCGCGGCACGCTCGTGCTGAAGTAATACCGCTACCGGCCCCGCGCCGGACGGCATCACCTACGGGCGGCCCCATGGCCGCCCGTTTCCGTTCCGCAGCCCGCGTGCCATGCGCGCACCTGCGAAGTGGTACGTGGCACGCAACGTTACGTCCTGCTGCATCCGCGTTGCACCTGACCCACATCAAGGGCCGCGCGCCGTGCCTGGGCGATGCTGCGGCTCCCGATCCCGGGTTGAACAAGAGGAAGTCCCGCCATGTTGCTCGACGTGGAAAACATCACCTGCGACAAGTGCCCCCCTGCCATCGAGAAGGCGATCCACGCCGTGGATGGCGACGCCGACGTGACCGTGGATATCGCCGAGAGCCGCGTGCGCATCGAGGGCGGTATCACGCAACAGCAAGCCATCGACGCGTTGAGCGCGGCAGGCTACGCGGCCAGCGCGGCCGCGCCGCACAGCGGCGCCGGCAGCGATTGCTGCGGCGGCTGCTCCTGAGCCTGGCTGCAAGGCGATGAACCCGGCTGGCTGCGGCGTGCAGCCAGCCCGACAGTCCGATGCCCACGTCACCGATTGAAGTCAGTGCCGCTCCCATTGCACAGGGCCTGGACCTGCCGCTCGAGCGTTTCCGCGAGCTGATGGAAACCCGCCGGATCACCACGCTCTGCGAGCGCGGCACCGGCGAGGACTCGGGCACCTACCGCTTCACCTTCTACTACGGCAAGGCCCGCCTTCGGGTGTTGACCGACGCCACGGGACGGATCCTGCAATTGCCTGTCGAGTGACGCGCGCACCTGCAGTGCGCAGAGACCGGCAATCGAACACCACGCAGATCGTTACCCGGACCGCATGGTTTTGCGATTAGCCAAGGACGCGCCGCCGTTGCGGTCGGCCTGGACGCTTCCCCCTGTACGCGTATCCAGCGCCCCCGACGCACCGACGTCGGTGGCGTGTCGCCCGAACCCGTGTGCATTGGATTGACGCACGCAAGTCGACGGCGGCTTGACTTGAAGCAAGGCGTTTCAAGCAAGCGCATGAATAATGTCGACCTATGCTCCATGGGATGCGCCACCGCCGATTCAAGCTGGTCACCTGGCTGGTGGTCTGGGCAGCGGTCCTGCAACCGGCGCTGGCAGCCGCCTCATATCGGCACGCCCTGCAATGCGCGGCCCATGGCGGCCTGGACACCCCCGCACCGACCCATGCATCCGCGGCAAACGCCATGCCGCCGGGCCATGCGCACGTCGCATCCGTCGACCGCCATGCAGGCGAGGACGGTGCGGTCGACAGCGCCGCACAGGAATGCGAGTGCCAGGCGTGCCTGGCGTTGTCTTCGCCCGATCTGGTGCATTCGCGTGGCGCATCGTTGCATGACGCGGTGCTGGTGCTGCCGGTCGCGCCGGCATGGAAACCCGGGGTACTGCCAACGCGCGGCTACCCGTGTGGACTGGGATCACGCGGGCCGCCTCGCCGGGCATGACGCCCCGCGCCGCATCGCCCTGAACCCCCTATCTGCACACCGCCGAACGGCGGGATAGCCCCGTTCGTGCCGGAATCCGGAGCACCACCATGTCCCCTTCTGTCGTACAGCTTCCACGGGTCGCCCCGCTTGCCGCCATGATCGGCGCGCTGCTGGCGGCGCCCGGCGCCCTCGCCGCGACTGCCGCCGAGGCCCCGACGGCCGACCCCGTCCAGATCCAAACCGTCGTCGTGTATGGCGTCGCACCCTCGAGCGCGCTGACCTTCGAGACCGACCCCCGCCTGCCCCGCCAACCGGTCCCGGCCAGCGACGGCAGCGACTACCTGCGGACGATCCCGGGCTTCAACGCGGTGCGCAATGGCGGCACCAATTCCGACCCCGTGCTGCGCGGCATGTTCGGCTCGCGCCTCAACCTGCTCGCGGGGGAAGGCGCCACGCATGGCGCGTGCCCCTCGCGCATGGACAACGCGATGTCCTACGTCGCGCCCGAAACCTTCGACCGCCTGGTCGTGGTCAAGGGACCGCAAACCGTCCTGTGGGGCCCGGGCGCCTCGGCGGGCACCGTGCGGTTCGAGCGCGAAGCGCCCTACTTTCCCGAGCCCGGGATGGAAGGTAGCGGGAGCGCACTCGTCGGCTCCTTCGGCCGCCGCGACCAGGCGCTGGACGTGAGCGCGGGTGCGTCGCGGGGGTTTGCCCGCATCAGCGCCAACCAGTCCCGCGCGGACGACTACCGCGACGGTGACGGCCGCCGGGTCCCATCTGCATGGGACAAGTGGAATGCAGATGCAGCAGTGGGCTGGACACCGACTGATGCATTGCTGGTGCAGGCCGGCGTAGGCCGCGGCGACGGCCAGGCCCGTTACGCGGGTCGTGCCATGGATGGCAGCCAGTTCGACCGCGAGAGCACGCACCTGCGTGTCGAGCACCGCGATCTGCCGGGCGACCTGGGCACCGTGGAGGCGCGCCTCTACCGCAATACCGTCGACCACGTGATGGACAACTACACCCTTCGCGCGCCCAACCCCGCAGGCCCGATGCCCATGCCGATGGCGTCAAACGTATCGCGCACCAGCCAGGGCGGCCGCATCGTGATGGACGCCGACACCGGATCGTTCCAGTGGACGGTCGGCGTCGACGGGCAGGACAGCACCCACCGCCAGCGCTCGGCCGCCGGCCGCGGCGCGTACCTGGCCCGGCCATGGCTGGAGGATGCACGCCTGCGCAGCATTGGCGGATTCGCGGAGGTGACGTGGCACCACGATGACGACGCACGGCTCATTGCTGGTGCACGCCTCGACCGCGCAACGGCGGTGGACCAGCGACCGATGTCGCGCGGCATGATGCCGATGCCCAACCCCACCTTCCGGCAGGCACGCCGTGAAACGCTGCCGGCCGGATTCGTGCGGTGGGAAGACACCGCCGGCCAGGTCCAGTGGTTCGCAGGCCTCGGCCATGTCCAGCGCATGCCCGACTACTGGGAGCTGTTCTCGCCCACCATGGGACCGGCCGGCGCGCCCAACGCCTTCGCGGGCATCCAGCCCGAGCGCACTACCCAGCTCGATATCGGCCTTGAGCACCGTGGCGACCGCGCCAAGACCTGGGTGTCGGCCTATGCCGGGCGCATCGCCGACTATGTCCTCCTCGATTATCCGATGGCCTCGGGCATGGCCCCCACGACGCGGGCGCGCAACGTGGACGCGCGCATCCATGGTGCGGAAGCCGGTATCGAGGTTGAGGCGACGCCGGCGCTCAAGCTGGAAGGCTCGCTGGCATGGTCGTGGGGCCAGAACCGCACCGACGATAGGCCGCTGCCGCAGATGCCTCCGCTGGAAGCCCGGCTGTCGGCGAGCTACGCACGCGACCAATGGACGTTCGGCGGGCTGGTCAGGGCCGCGGCGCACCAGGACCGCGTTTCGATCGGACAGGGCAATGTCACCGGCCGCGACATCGGACCCAGCGCAGGCTTCGCCGTACTGGCGCTCAATGCCGCCTACCGGTTCAACGAACATGCCCAGGTCACCGTCGGCGTGGACAACCTGCTGGACCGGACCTACAGCGAACACCTCAACCTGGCCGGCAGCGCCGATTTCGGGTTCCCGGCCGATGCGACCCGCATCAAGGAGCCCGGCCGCAACCTGTGGATGAAGGCCGACTTCCGCTTCTGATGCCTTCCCGGACGACGACCGCGCATGGCACCGCGAACGCGGCGCCATGCGGAAGGCATCCCCGCACATACCGCGCCCCGTGCACACAAACTGATCCAGATCAGGGAGCCGGGGCGTCCGCTGGTGAACAATGTGCGTGCCCCGCCCCCGCGTCCCTTCCTGGACGACAGCCGCGGGACAGCGGCCGGCGGCACGCCGTCAACCCGCGGAGCGAGGCATGGAATTCCGCATCAACGCCAACGGTCCACTGCCCGGCATCGACTCAATCGAGGACGCGCTGCGCGCGTTGGACCCGGCCGCCGTCGCCGACATCCAGCCTGGCACTTCGATCATCCGGGTCTCGGCCACCGTCGAGCCGCACGAACTCGTATCGCTGATGCATGGCCTGGGCTTGCCGCTCGTCGCCGACCACATAGAGCGCGTGCCCTCGATCTGCTGCGGCGGCTGCTCGGGCTGACGGCCGACGTCGGCTGGAAAACTCCGGTGACCCAGCCACTGCACGCAACCCTCGGGAGCGCAGGCCAGCGACGGCCGGCATCACGCCGTGTCGAGAGCCGCCACGTGGGCTGGGTGGGCGTATCGCCATCAATGTTCCGACGGAAACCCGCGTGACCACGCGCTGGAAGCAGCTCGGCGTCGTCCTGGCCCGCGCGCACGCAGTGCCGGCCGCGTGCCAGCTCCAACAGGCCGCCGTGGTCCGCTCGCGCCTGGCGCAGCTGGCACGGATCGTCGCCGTCCTGTGCGTGGCCTGGATAGGCGTGGACGTGGCCGGCCTCGACGCCGCGACCGCCGCGCGCGCAGCCCCGGTGCGCGTCGCGCTCGCCGCTGCACTGCTGGCAATCTCGAAGCTGCGCGAGCGACCTTCGATGCAAGCGGCCATGGCGGGCTTCATCGGGTTGCAAACGCTCGGATTCGGGCTGCTCCAATACCTGCTCGCCCCGGGTAAGGCCGGGCTCAGCCTGGGGTATGGCCTGTTCCCGTTCGTCATTGCCGCGCAGCTGGCGATATTCCCGCTGACCTGGGGACGCAGCCTGCTGCTTGGCCTGGCACCGGCGGCGCTCCTGTGTGCCCCCCTTCTGGCGGGTACCCGGACGCTCGACCACGCCTTCGCAAACGATGCCTGGCTGTTCGTGCTCATCCTCGGCCTTGCGGCGTGGGGCGGCCACATGCAGGTCCGCCTGCTGGTGGATCTGCTGGGTGCCCAGCGCGATGCCTCTACCGATGGCCTCACCGGCCTGGCCAACCGGCGTTTTGCCGAGGATCGCCTGCAGTCCGAGCGGGCCCGCGCGATCCGCCGCCGGGAGCCGCTCACCGTGGCCATGATCGACCTGGACCACTTCAAGCGCGTGAACGACACTTGGGGCCACGCAGTGGGGGACCTGACGCTGGTAATGGTGGCCGGCGCACTCCAGGAACAGGTGCGGGCCATCGACCTGGCGGCACGGTTCGGGGGCGAGGAGTTCCTGGTCATCCTGCCGGGGACGGAACCGGAGCAGGCGGTTGCGGTAATGGAGCGGATACGCGAGCACATCGGTGCTCTCGCGATTCCCGCGCCGGGCGACACCCTGCGGGTCACCGCCAGCGTCGGGCTGGCCTGCCTGCGCCCACCCGAGACCGTGGGCGAACTGCTCGCGCGCGCCGATGCCGCCCTCTATCGCGCCAAGGCACTGGGACGCGACCGCTGCGAAGTGGCGTGCGCTGACACCGATGACGCGCCGTGCGGATCGCCTGCGTGATCGTTTCCCGATGCCACCGCAGCGCCGCCGCGCCCGGGCAATTTCAGACGCCGGTACTGCTGCGCCGGGCCACCCGGGCCAGCACCAGTAAAAGGACGCAATAGGCTGCCGCCGTCGCCACGCCTGCCGCATGCGCCAGCAGTGGCGTGGGCCATGCCGAGGCCGCCACCACCAGCACGCCCGAGAGGCAGACGCCGGCGATCGCGACCTTCTTCCCGCCGTCGCCAAGCAACCGATTGACGCCGGGCACGCGCGTGCCCCGCGGCACCGTCCGGCGCAGCGTGATCCAGCCCAGGAACGCGACGATCTCGAGCAGCATGCCGACGAGCAGCATGGGCAGCCCAAGCCCCAGCACGAGTGCACCCGACACCGTTGCAGGTGCGCCCCACAGCAGCGCCACTGCCCCGCTGGCCACTGCCGCGAGGCCTACCCGCCACGCCATCACCAGCGGCGCATCGGTCCGCCGGGAACGACCGCGCTGCCGCCACATCGCCTCCAGCGTGAAAGCAAGGGCAGCCAGCGCGACCGTCCAGCGCAGCTCCTCACCTGCGTCGCGCGCGGCCTGCAGCGTCGCCCCCAGCAACGCAAGGACCACCATGAGCAGCCACGCGACCAGCCACCCCGAGCGAATCGGTCGCGTGCCCTGGAACATCGGCATGACCACCTGCGAGACGCTGGCCAGGAGGATGCCCACCCAACCCAGCAACGCCCAGGCGGCGTGGACGTCGGCCCATGGCTGCTGCGGCAGGCCCCAGTCCGCGTACCCGGCCAGGCCCAGCGCCATGCGCGCACCCAGGGCCGACGCCACGACCCCGCACGCGACCGCCAGCGCGATTCCGCGCGTCAGCAGGCGTTGCGTGGCCACGCGCAGCAGGCCCGGCAGCGTCATCGCGGCGAGCAGGAGGAACGCGCCGACGAGCAGGCCTGCGGCCGCGCCCAGCAGCCGTGGCGCGCTCCACCAGAATCCCGCCAGCAGCATCGCCGTGCCGACGTTGAACACCGCATGCAGGACGAACGCGGCCCGGTTTCCGCCCCAGGGCGTGACCCCGGCTGCGGCTGGCAGGAACTGCATGAGGCTGCCGAGCATGACGTTGCCTAGGACCCCGAGCGCAAGGGCGTGCACCAGCACAAGCGTGCCGGGCGCCCAGCGGGTCAGCAGCAGCGAGTCTCCCGCCCATGCCAGCAGGACACCGGCCAGCACGCCCCATGCGGGGGCGGTCACGATGAAGCGCAGGGGCACGTGTGGGGACGGCGCCTGTTCGATGCTGATCCTCGCCACTAATCGCAGGGCGTGAGAGGAGGACGGTGCACCCGCACGCATGCGCCGCCCTCGTCCAGCCGCGTCACGCTCGCGTGCACCCCCTCCTCGCCCAGCAGTTCCAGCAACGGTCCGGGCACGAGCGGGGTGTACACCTCGAGTGCCTCTCCCGGCTGCAAGCGGCGCGCCGCATCCAGCGCGCGGATGAGGGGTTCAGGCGCCGAAAGCTCGCGAAGATCCAACGAGCGGGTGGACGGAAGGGCGGTCACGGGAAAGGCTCCCATTTACTGGCAGGCGCAGCCTTCGTCGCACGACTGCCCCGCGTCGGGGCAGGCGCAGCCGACGCCGGCCGCGTCCATCGCTTCGAGCACGCCGGTCGCGTTGTCCAGCATCAGTTCCATGCAATCGCAGTCGTTCATCGGGTCGCTCCTGAAGGTTGATGGCCAGTGGACCACGCGCTTCCACCCCGTCCCCTGATCCAGGTCAATTGCGAACGATTCTCATCGGCTCCATTCCAATTGCAGCCACATTTTCCACGTGTCGCTCCGGAAACCGCGGCTCTGGTAATCGGCAAGCTTCAGCAGGACCGACGTGAAGGGCGACACGGGCACCGAAACGGAGGCATCGACTTCGCGGCCGTAGCCGCCACCGGTGTCTGCGCGGTAGTCGTGGTAGGCCAGGACCCACGTGGGCGCGTGCGCGCCAAGCTGCTGCGGGAACCGGCCGCCCACCGATGCGAACCGGTCGTCCAGGCCACCCGCGGGGGTGACCAGGAACATGTCGGCCCAGCCATTGAACGCGTGCAGCGTCCCCAGCGGTGCCTGCAGCGCGTGCCGCCCGTCGCCGCCCAGGTGCTCCCATCCCGCGCCGACCGTCAGGCCCCGGCTCGCGATCGCAGGCTCGATCCTCCAGTACGCGTGTGAGAAGTCGCCGGGGTTGTCGCCGTGCTCGTCCTGCCGCGCTACATCAAGGGCCATCTTCCAGCCGGCGCCTTCGCGGATGCGGTCCACTGCCCAGCGCGCACCGTACGTACGCGTCGACGCGCCGGGCTGGTCGAGGTCCCGGTGCAGCACGAGGTATGCGCCGGCACGCCGATCGCCGCGCTTGTGCTCGATTTCCGCGACGTGGCTGTCGAGCGCACGGTCGCGCGCGAGCGGATCCAGCGCCTGCCGGGTATTCACCCGATGCACGCGGTCCAGCCATGCGTAGGCCACGCTCATGGCCGGCGTGGCCTGCCAACGTCCCGCGACCGCGTCGAACGTCTGCTCGTTCTGGCGCCATGCACTGGGGCCGACCCAGCGCTGGTTGTCGAGCACCACCCGTTGGCGCCCCGCCCTCATGTGGCCGCGATTGCCGGTCCACGCGAGCCACGCCTGGTTAAGCTCCGCCGATTGCGGATCGGCCACGACGGGCAACGTGCCCTTGCCGTTGGCTGTGCTGTTGTAGGCGTCGTGCAGCGCAGCGGTGGCCTCCCCCTGTGCGTAGGCCTCCCACCCCGGCGCGAAGCGCGCACCCAGCCCCACCCTCAGTCGCAACGTCGTGGCATCGGCGGGCTGGCTAAATGCATCGTCATCCACGTGCTCATGCCGCAGGCGCAGCGCCGCGTCCCACGTGACGGGCTGCGTATCCGTCGCGGTACCGGGTTGCGCCCGGGCGGCCGGCAGGGCGGCGGTGGCCAGTATCAACAGTGCGGGCAGGACGCTCATTGCCATGTTCCATGCGGAGTCGCGGCATCCTCCATTCATGCGGGCGATGCGTCCCTGACACAGGTCAAGCCGCGTTCCTGCCTTTCCGCGTTCCTGCCCTTCTACGGGTGTCGCGGGTCCTGCGTGCCACGGCCGGCTTTGACCGAGATCAAGGCACCGCGGTCAGCGGCCGCCTAGCCTGCGTCCCATGATCGCCACCGCACAATTCGATCCGGGCCTGTTGCGACGCTACGACCGCCCCGGTCCGCGCTACACCTCGTACCCGACGGCCCCCCAGTTCCACTCCGGGTTCGGCGAGCACGAGCTGCGTGAGACCGTCGCGGCGAGCAACGGCGACCCCATCCCGCGACGGCTCTCGCTGTACGTGCACGTGCCGTTCTGCATGAGCCCATGCTTCTACTGCGGCTGCAACCGCATCATCACGCGCGACCTCGCCCGCGGCGAGACCTACCTGGTCCGCCTGTACCGCGAGATCGCCATGATGGCCGAGCTGTTCGACCGCGACCGGGAAGTGATCCAGCTGCATTTCGGTGGCGGAACGCCCAACTTCCTGTCCCCGGCGCAGCTGGCCGAGGTCGTGGAAACCCTGCGCAGCCACTTCCATTTCTCCGAATCGCGCGAACGCGACCTGTCCATCGAGCTCGACCCGCGCTTCATCACGCCGGCGGACGTGGGCGAGCTGGCCGCGATCGGCTTCAACCGGGCCAGCCTCGGGGTGCAGGATTTCGACCCGGTGGTGCAGCAGGCCGTGAACCGCATCCAGAGCGTCGAAGAGACGGTCGCGATCATCGAGGCATGCCGCCAGCACGGCTTCCGCTCGGTCAACGTCGACCTGATCTACGGCCTGCCCAAGCAGAACCTGGACGGGTTCTCCAAGACGCTGGACACCGTGGTCCAGGCGCGGCCGGACCGCCTGGCCGTCTACAGCTACGCGCACCTACCGGCCATGTTCAAGCCGCAGCGGCAGATCGAAGAGGCCGACCTGCCGGCGCCGGAAACCAAGGTGGCGTTGCTGCAGATGGCCATCGAGAAACTCACCGCTGCCGGTTACGTCTACATCGGCATGGACCACTTCGCGCTGCCCGATGACGACCTCGCCACCGCCCAGGCGCGCGGCGGGCTGCACCGCAACTTCATGGGCTACACCACCCACGCCGACACCGACCTGGTGGGCCTGGGGGTGAGCGCGATCAGCCACATCGGCGATACCTTCAGCCAGAACCCCCGCGACCTGCCCAGCTGGCAGATCGCGCTGGACGAGGGGCGGCTGCCGGTGTTCCGCGGGATGGCGCTCAGCGAGGACGACCAACTGCGCGCCGACCTGATCCAGAGCCTGATGTGCCAGGGCGTGATCCCGATCGATGCGCTGGAACGCCGCTACGCGATCGATTTCGCGGAGTACTTCTCCGACGCGCTGGACCGCCTGTTCCCGCTGGTGGAAGACGGCCTGGTGCGGGTGGAGGAGAGGCGGATCGTGGCGACGTCGCGCGGACGGCTGTTGCTGCGTAACATAGCGATGTGCTTCGACCGATACCTCGACCCCGCCCCCGTCCCCATGGCGTCCCGCTTCTCCCGCGCGATCTGATCGCGTCGTGGAGGCCTGCATGAACCCGACCGCGTTTCCGCGGCAGGACGCACGCACGCTGTCGGACGATGGCGACGCATTTTCGTTCTGCTCGACGTGCGCGTTCTCCCAGGCCTGCATGGCCGAGGGGATGGACAAGCGCTCGCTGATGGACCTGCACGTACTGGTCGAGCACATCGGTCCGTTCCATGCGGGCGACCACATCTTCCGCGTAGGCGATCCGTTCGAGGCCATTGCCGCGGTGCGGGCCGGCACGGTCAAGACCTACATCATCGACCGCGATGGCCGCGAACACGTGCTGGGGTTCTACCTGCCCGGCGAAGTGATCGGCCTGGACGCGATCGATGGCGAGACCTACCCCTGCAATGCGGTGGCACTGGATACGGCCATGCTGTGCCGATTCTCGTTCCCCAAGATCGCCGTGCTGGCGACCCGGCTGCCGGGGCTGCAGAGGCACCTGTTCCGACTGCTCAGCCGTGACATTGGCCGGGCAGCGCTACTGGCCGGAGATTGGACCGCCGACCAGCGCATGGCCGCCTTCCTCATCGGGCTGGCGCGTCGCCTGGCCGCGCGCGGCTTCTCGCCCAACCGTTTCCAGCTGACGATGGCGCGCACCGACATCGCCAACTACCTACGCCTGGCCCCTGAAACCGTAAGCCGCGTGCTGCGCCGGTTCCAGAAGGACGGGTTGCTGGCCGTGGACAGGCGCGAGCTGGAACTGCTCGAGCGGGCGAAGCTCGAAGAACTGGCTGAGCCGGTGCTGCGCGCCTGATCGCCGAACGTACGGTCGATGCGTGCGGCTGCGACGCGCATCACGGCACTGCGACTTCCCTTGGGTGGACTGAACGAGATGCGTTGGCATACTCGGCCGGCACCGCTTGACCTGAGTCAACGCGGTCGGAGGCTTCATCCGCGAGCATGCATCAGTCATCTGAGGAGAAGACCCAATGGGGAACACAAGACGGCTTTGGTGGGGCCTGGCGGCCCTGCTCATCGCATCGTTCAGCGTGCTGCTGTGGTCCGGCAGCAAGATCAACCAGAACAAACCGCCGATGCCCGAACGAGTGGTGGCCGAGGACGGTACGGTCATCTACACGCGCGCGGACATGGAGCGCGGTCGCCAGGTCTGGCAATCGATCGGCGGCATGCAGCTCGGATCGATCTGGGGACACGGCGCGTACGTCGCCCCTGACTGGAGTGCGGACTGGCTCCATCGCGAGGCGGTCGAGATCCTCAATATGTGGGCGCGGGCCGATGGCGGCATGGCGACCTACGACCAGCTCCCGGCGGGCGAACGCGCAGCCTTGCAGGGCCGCCTGCAGGAGATGATGCGGGAGAACACCTACGACCCGGCCACCGGCACGATCACGCTGGACATGGACCGGGTGGTGGCGATCTCCAACGTCTCGGCGCATTACCAGAGCCTGTTCGGCAACGACCCGGCGACCGCCGAGCTGCGCGAAGCGTATGCGATGAAGAACAACACCGTGCCCGATGCCGAGCATCGCCGCACGCTGGCGTCGTTCTTCTGGTGGACGGCATGGGCCGCCACCACCGAACGCCACATGGGCGCCGATGAGACCCTCGCGCCCGACCGGCCGGGCGTACAGGAAAAGCGCGTCACCTACACCAACAACTGGCCGGGCGAGCCGCTGGTGGGCAACACGCCGCCGCCCAGCACCTGGGTGTGGTCGGCCTTCAGCGTGCTGTTCCTCATCGCCGGTATCGCCCTGCTGGGCTGGCACCACGCGGTGACGCACGGCCACGACGACGGCCATCGCATTCCCGACCGCGACCCCCTGGCCGCGTTGAAGGTGACGCCCTCCATGCGCGCCACGGCCAAGTATTTCTGGCTCGTACTGGCGCTGTTCCTGGTGCAGATCCTGTTCGGCGCGATGACGGCGCACTACCAGGTTGAGGGCCAGGAAGCCTACGGGTACGCGCTTTCGGATGTGCTGCCCTATTCGATCACACGCTCTTGGCACACCCAGCTTGCGGTTCTGTGGATCGCGGTGGCATGGCTGGGAACGGGTCTGTACATCGGCCCCGCCATCTCGGGCCATGAGCCACGTTTCCAGCGCCTGGGTGTCAACGTCCTGTTCGCGTGCCTTGTCGTCATCGTTGTCGGTGCGTTCGCCGGCCAGTGGTTCGCGGTGATGCAGAAGCTGGGCATCCCCAACAACTTCTGGTTCGGACACCAGGGCTGGGAGTACGCCGACATCGGCCGGTTCTGGCAGTGGTTCCTCTTCATCGGCCTGCTGCTGTGGCTGACGATGGTGGGCCGTTCGTTGTGGCCCGTACTGACGGGTCCGAAGACCGACACCAAGGCGATCGTTGGACTGCTGTTCCTTTCCACCGTTGCCATCGGCGTGTTCTTCGCCGCAGGTCTCATGTGGCGCGAGCACACCCACATTTCCATCGTCGAGTACTGGCGCTGGTGGCTGGTGCACCTGTGGGTGGAAGGCTTCTTCGAGGTGTTCGCCACCGCGGTGATGGCGCTGATCTTCACCCGCCTGGGCCTGCTGCGCGCCTCCACGGCCTCGGTCGCGGTGCTGTTCGCCACGATCGTGTTCATGACCGGTGGCGTGCTGGGCACCCTGCATCACCTGTACTTCGTCGGCAGCCCGACCGCCGTCATCGCCCTGGGCGCGAGCTTCAGCGCGCTGGAGGTGGTGCCGCTGGCCTACATCGGCTTTGAGGCCTACCACACGTACCGGCTGGGCAAGGCCACGCCGTGGATGCAACGCTACCGCTGGCCGATCTTCTTCTTCCTGGCCGTGTCGTTCTGGAACCTGGTGGGTGCAGGCCTGTTCGGCTTCCTCATCAACCCGCCGCTGTCGCTGTACTACATGCAGGGCCTGAACCTCACGCCGCTGCATGGCCACACCGCGCTGTTCGGCGTGTACGGCATGCTCGGCATCGCGCTGGTGCTGTTCTGCGTACGCGGCATCCGGCCCAACCAGGTCTGGAACGAGAAGGCGCTGCGCCTGAGCTTCTGGTCGCTCAACGTCGGCCTGGCCCTCATGGCGGTGCTGACGCTGTTGCCACTGGGCACGATGCAGCTGCTGGCGGCCATCGAACACGGCTACTGGTATGCCCGCTCGGCCGAGTTCATGCAGAAGCCGATCGTCGACCTGCTGGTGTGGATGCGTGTACCGGGCGACACGATCTTCAGCGTGGGCGCGCTCGCACTGATCTACTTCATGGTGCGACTGTGGGTGCGGCCGAAGCTGGAAGAGCCGTCGTTGCACGGGGCCGAAGTGGAAGCCGGCTAACGGGGAGACCGAAGGACGACAAGGGGCGGCCCACGGGCCGCCCCTTTTTTTGTTGTCTGGTGTGCGGTGTGGTGTGCGGCGTGCTCCACCGGCCGGCCCCGCGTGATCTGGATCAATGCCGCGCCAGGATGGATTGGGCATCCTGCAGCCATGGACACCACACGCCGAAACTCCACCCCGGGCTTGTCTCCAGCTGCGCTGGGCCGCGCGCCGCACCGCCTGATGTTCTTCATCGGCGCCACCAACCTGCTGCTGGCCATGGCCTGGTGGGCGGCGTGGCTGGCGTCGACGCGCTGGGCGATTTTCGCGATGCCGCAGCCGACGCAGTTCGCCGGGTGGCTGCACGCCTTCGTCATGCAGTACCAGATGCTGCCGAGCTTCTTCTTCGGCTTCCTGCTCACCACCTTTCCCAAGTGGATGGGGCAGCCCGAGTTCGAGCGCTGGCGCTATGTGCCCGTGGGTCTGGGGCTGTTCGGTGGCCAGCTGGCCACGCTGCTGGGCGCGATGGGCTGGGATGCGGGCATCACGGTGGGCCTGTTGATGACGATCGGCGGCTGGCTGGCCGGCCTGCTGACGCTCGCCCCGCTGCTGTGGCGCGAAGAGGGTGCGACGTGGCACGCGCGCTCGTGCTTCCTTGCCTTGAGCCTGGGACTGCTCGGCGTGCTGGCCTGGTCCGCGTTCGTGCTGGGTGCCAACCCGCTGTGGGCGTTCGCCAGCATCAAGATCGGCACCTTCGGCCTGCTGCTTCCCGTCTACGTGACGGTCGCCCACCGCATGTTCCCCTTCTTCGCCAGCCGCGTGGTGACCCACTACCCGCAATGGCGGCCGCTCTGGCTGCTGGCGGCCTTCTGGCCACTGAGCCTGGCGCATCTGGTGCTGGAACTCTTCCACGCCTATGGCTGGCTATGGCTGGTTGACGTGCCGCTGCTGGCCCTGACCACGCTCATGCTGTGGCGCTGGTGGCCGCGCGGGCCCAAGCCGGGGATCCTGGCCGTGCTTTTCATCGGCATGGCGTGGCTGCCCATCGCGCTCGCGCTGTACGTCGGCCAAAGCTTTGCCTACGAGCTGACCGGCGTGTATTGGCTGGGCCGGGGACCGGCGCACGCGCTGTTCATCGGCTTCTTCGGCAGCGTGCTGGTGGCGATGGTGACGCGCGTGACCCAGGGACACTCGGGCCGCGCCCTCGTGATGTCGCCGGCGGCATGGTTCGCGTTCGTCGCCATCCAGCTGGTGGCCGTCACCCGCGTGGCCGTGGAAATCGCACCCGACGGCGCGGCGTGGCAGGCGGTGGCCGCGATCGGCTGGCTGCTGGCGTTCGCGCCCTGGGTCGCGCGCATCGGCCGCATCTACCTGACACCCCGCATCGATGGCCGCCCCGGCTGATCGACGTCCACCGCACAGCGCCCGCAAAGGAACCGGCCCGTGATCGAGTTCTATCCGCAGATCAAGCACGTACACATCATGACCGCCGTCGCCAGCGGCCTGCTGTTCGCCCTGCGCGGCGCGGCGTCGCTGGCGGGCATGCGCTGGCCGCAGTGGAGCGTGGTGCGCTGGACCAGCTACGGCATCGACACCACGCTGCTTACGGCGGCCCTAATGCTGCTGACGATCCTCCCGGGCGGCATGTTCGCCAACGGGTGGCTGGCGACGAAGATCGCGCTGATCGTGCTGTACGTCGTACTGGGCGTGTTCGCGCTGCGTCGCGGCCGTACCACGCGCACGCGCGCCGGCTTCTACGCCGCCGCCCTGGCCACCTTCGCCATGGTCTACACCATCGCCCGCGCGCACCATCCACTGGGAATCTTCAATGGCCTTCTCGGCTGAACCCACCGCAGCCGGCACCCCGTCGGCAGCGCTGCCCCACGTCGCGACGGACGCGGACCGCGGCTTCCTCGATGCCCTGTTCCTGGGCCCCTACGGGGAGAACGACACCCTGCTTGAGAAGCTGGTGGTGGAGTTCCTGCGCGACCACGTCTACTGGCGCCGCAACTTCCACCCCGAGGATCCACCGGCGATCCCCACCAACGCCGCCCAGCAACCCGGCTACCAAGCCTTCGAGGCACGGCTGCGCCGCGAGCTCCACCAGCTGTCGGCATCGCTGAAGCGATCGGTGCCCTTCCACAGCCCACGCTACATCGGGCACATGGCTTCGGACCTGCTGCTGCCCGGGTTGGCGGCGCAGATGCTCACCCTGCCCTACAACCCCAACAACGTCAGCGAGGACGCCGCCCCCGTCACCATCGACCTGGAGGTCAAGGTGGGGCTGCAGCTGGCACGGATGCTGGGCTACCCCAGCGACCCCGCGCAGCCGCACTGCGCCTTCGGGCACCTGACTTCCGGCGGCACCGTGGCCAACTACCAGGCGTTGCGCCTGGCGCTGGCGCTGAAGGCCTTTCCCGTCGCGCTGCGCAGCGCCGCCGTGCCCGACCTGGAACTGCCTGCCGACGACTGGGCCGCGTTCAACACCGGACCCGATGCGGCCACCGCACTGCTCGTGCAATGGCAGGACTGGCTGGCGCAGCAGTCGCCGCGCGAGCGGCGCCGCTGGCGCGAAGCCGTGCAGGTGCAGCGCATCGAGCACCTGGGCATGGCCGGCTTCTTCGCCCGGCATGCGGACCTGAAGGTCCCCAAGGTGCTGGCGCCCATCACCGCCCATTATTCGTGGAGCAAGGGCCTGAAGCTGATGGGCCTGGGCCGGGCCCAGCTGGAGCTGCTGCCCGAGCGCGGCATGCGGCTGGATGCCGACGCACTGGAGGCGACGCTCCAATGCTGCGAGCGCGAGCGCCAACCCGTGCTCATGGCCGTGGCGGTACTGGGCACGACCGAGTACGGCACGATCGATCCGGTCGATGCCGTGGTCGATGCCCGCGACCGGGCGCAGCAACGCGGGCTGGGCTTCAGCGTGCACGTCGACGGCGCATGGGGCGGATACCTGGCCACGCTGTTCCGCAATCCCGACGGCAGCCTGCGTGCCCTGGACGAGGTGCGCGGCGGGTTCGCGCGCTTCCCGCTGCCGGAGGTCCACGCCGCCTTCGCCGCGCTGGGCCGCACCGACTCGGTCACCGTCGACCCGCACAAGCTGGGCTACCTGCCCTACGGCGCCGGCGCTTTCATCTGCCGGGACCATCGTGCGACGGCGCTGCTGGCGGAAGCCGCCGACTACGTGTTCCGCGAGGGCGCTGCCGGGCCGGATGTGGCTGCCAACTACCTGTCGCGCTACCGGCAGCTGGGCCAGTTCGTACCGGAGGGATCCAAATCCGGCGCGGCCGCAGCAGCCGTGTACGTCACCCACCAGGTGTTGCCGCTGGACCACCTCAACTTCGGGCGGCTGCCCGCGCAGACGGTGCTGGCGGCCGAAGCGCTGCACGAGGCCGCCTGGCGACTGGCCCGCGAACTGGACGGGGTGGCACGCGTGGTGGTGCCCTTCGCGCCCGACAGCAACCTCGTGTGCCTGGCGATCAATCCGTGCGGCAACACCGATCTGGCCACCGCGAATGCCTTCGTGCGCCGCATCCACGACGACCTGCGCTGCGATCCCGGCCAGCCCCTCCAGCTCAAGCAGTTCTTCGGCTCCATGACCACCCTCCGACCCGATGCGGTGGGCGACGTGGAAATGCGGCGCATCCTGGGCTCGATCGGGATCGATCCCGCGACGCTGGATCCGGACGGGGCCAACGACAACGACCGGCTCGTCATCCTGCGCCACACGCTGATGAACCCCTACCTGGTCGACCACGCCAACGGCATCAGCTACATCGACCGGTACCTGGCGTACCTGGGCAGGCGCATCCGCGGCCTGCTGGCGAACCGAACGTGACCCCGCCCCCTGCCGCCGCGGCGCAGGACCTGCGCGGGTGGATCGCGCAGTCGCTCGCGCACCTGCGGCAGGAGGCCGCGCGATCGGCCGACACCCACCTGTTGAAACTGACGTTCCCGGGTTTCCCGGGGATCGATTTCTACTTCAAGGACGAGGCCGCCCACCCGACCGGCAGCCTCAAGCACCGGCTCGCGCGTTCCCTGTACCTGTACGCGTTGTGCAACGGCCGACTGCGGCCGGGCCAGCCAGTGGTCGACGCGTCCTCCGGCAGCACCGCGATCTCCGAGGCCTGGTTCGCGCGCCTGCTGGGGCTGCAGTTCACCGCGGTGATGCCGGCCTGTACCGCCCCGCGCAAGATCGCGGACGTGCAGGCACTCGGGGGCCATTGTGATCTGGTGGAGGATCCCGCACAGGTGTACGAGCGCGCCGCCTGGCATGCCGCACAGGGGGCCTGCCACCTGGACCAGTTCGGCCTGGCCGAGCGCGCCACCGACTGGCGCGGCAACAACAACATCGCCGAGTCCATCATCGGCCAGCTTGCCGGTGAACCGCACCCCGAGCCCACATGGATCGTCTGCGGCGCGGGCACTGGCGGCACCTCGGCCACGATCGGTCGCTACCTGCGCTACCGCAGCCTGCGGACCGGCCTGTGTGTCGCCGATCCTCAGGGCAGCGCGTTCATTCACGGCTGGCGAGAACGTGACCGTGCGGCCACCTGCAGCTCGTCGACGGTGATTGAAGGTATCGGCCGTCCGCGGGTGGAACCGGGCTTCCTCTTCGACGTGGTGGACGAGGTCGTCGACGTCCCGGACAAAGCGTCCATCGCCGGCATGCGGCTGCTGGAGGAACACCTCGGCAGGCGCTATGGCGGCTCATCGGGCACGAACCTCGTCGGTTGCCTGCGGCTGGCTACGCGCATGCGTGCGCAGGGCAAGACCGGCAGCATCGTCAGCCTGCTCTGCGACCCGGGCGAGCGCTACGACCGCACGCTCTACGACCAGGCGTGGCTGGCACAGCGGGGACTGGATGCGTCCGGCGCCGAGGCGGCGTTGCGAGCGACGCTCGGCAGCGGCGAATGGCACGAGCCCTGACCCCGGTTCGCGCTCGAACGTCGTGATTGCGCAGGGCGCACGCAGGAGCCGCCTTCAACGCGGGAAGTCGGGATCGTCGAAGAGCCGCGTGTAGTCCGCGACCGCCATCTCCATCGCATCCAGTGGCGCGAGGTCGGAGGGGTTGGCATCCAGCGCGTTCGCCCCGGCCATCAACCGGGCAAGCAGTTGGTGCAGGGCCGCATCGGGCTCGGGCGCGAGCTCGCACTGGGCGAACATCGAGGCAGCAGCGTCGTTAACGCTTTGCGCCAGTTTTTTTACCTGCGCAGGACCAAGGTGGCTATGGCGCCCGTGGTCGAGGGCGTCCACGATCGCTGCCATGCGGCGCATCCCCTGTTTCAGTGGCGCGTCGACTTCGAAGCGGCGGCCTGCCACGTTGGAATGAGACGCTGACCCATGCGCCAACGGGGCAACATGGGCGGCATGCGGGTGCGCGCCCCGCCCCGTCTGCGGTTGCTTGTCCTGCTCGGGCGCGGCCATCGCAAGGGCCGGGCAAAGCACCAGTAGCCACAGGCAGGTTCGGGTGGATGCTTGCATGGCTGCTCCGGGTCGGTCGACGTGGCGTGGCGTGGCGTGGACACGATGCTAGCCGCCCACCGGGCGCCGGCCCCTGATCCAGGTCAACGGCACGGCGGGCGATCCAATGCCACCCGCCGCACCCGTTCCCGGGCTCAGACTGCCGAGAACACCAGCGTTGCGTTGGTGCCGCCGAAGCCGAAGCTGTTGGACATGACCGTCCCCAGTTGCATCTCGCGGCTCTCGCGAAGGATCGGGAAGCCCTCGGCCTTCGGGTCCAGCACCTCGATGTTGGCCGAGCCGGCCGCGAAGCCGCCCTGCATCATCAACAGGCAGTAGATCGCCTCGTGCACGCTGGCCGCGCCGAGCGAATGGCCCGACAGCGCCTTGGTCGACGAGAGCGGCGGCACCTCCTGCCCGAAGACCTCGCGCACCGCCGCCAGTTCGACCACATCGCCCACCGGCGTCGAGGTGCCGTGGGTGTTGAGGTAGTCGATGGCTCCGACGCGGTTACCGTCAAGCCCCTCGAGCGCCATCTTCATGCAGCGCACCGCGCCTTCGCCGGACGGCGCGACCATGTCGACGCCATCGGACGTCACGCCATAGCCGACCAGCTCGGCAATGATGTCGGCGCCACGGGCCTTCGCGCGCTCGTAGTCCTCCAGCACCAGCATGCCGCCGCCTCCTGCGATGACGAACCCGTCGCGGTCCACGTCGTAGGGACGCGAGGCCGTTGCCGGCGTGTCGTTGTGCTTGCTCGACAGCGCGCCCATCGCATCGAACTGGGCGGTCATGGCCCAGTGCAGCTCCTCGCCCCCGCCTGCGAACATCACATCCTTGCGGCCCAGTCGGATCAGGTCGGCCGCCGCGCCGATGCAGTGCGCCGAGGTGGCGCACGCGGCCGAGATCGAATAGCTCAGGCCGCGGATGCCGAACGCGGTGGACAACGCCGCCGACACCGTGGACCCCATCGTGCGCGGCACCATGTACGGGCCGACCTTGCGCACACCTTTGTTGCGCAGCAGGTCGGCGGTCTCGGTCTGCCACTGCGGCGAACCGCCGCCGGACCCGGCGATCAGTCCGGTGCGGGTGCTCCGCACCTGCTCTTCGTCCAGGCCGGCATCGGCGATGGCATCGCGCATGGCGACATAAGCGTAGCCGGCGGCATCGCCCATGAAGCGCTTGAGCTTGCGGTCGATCTGCTCGGCCAGGTCGATCTTCGGCGCACCCGCCACGTGGCTGCGCAGGCCCAGCTCGGCGTATTCGGGAACGAAGGTGATCCCCGAGCGGCCTGCGCGCAGTGATTCGGTAACGCTCCCGCGGTCATTGCCCAGGCACGAGACCAGGCCCATGCCGGTTACGACGACTCGCCGGCCTGCTTGAACGCCCATCTCAGAAGCCCTCCGTAGAGGTGAACAGTCCCACTCGAAGGTCGCTTGCGGTGTAGATCTCGCGACCGTCCACGAGCGTGCGCCCGTCGGCGATCACCAGTTCCAGCTTGCCGCGCATCACGCGGCGAATATCGATCTCGTAACTGACCAGCTTCGCGTCGGGCAGCACCTGCCCGGTGAACTTCACCTGCCCCACGCCCAGCGCCCGGCCGCGCCCCGGCGCACCCAGCCACGGCAGGTAGAAGCCACACAACTGCCACATCGCATCCACGCCCAGGCAGCCAGGCATTACCGGGTCGCCCTGGAAGTGGCAGTCAAAGAACCAGAGGTCCGGGCGGATATCGAGCTCGGCGCGGACCACGCCCTTGCCGTGCGCACCGCCCTGGGTCGAAATCTCGGTGATGCGATCGAACATCAGCATCGGCGGCAACGGCAGCCGCGCATTGCCGGGGCCGAACATCTCGCCACGGCCGCATGCCAGCAGTTGTTCGTAATCGAACGAATTAGGTCGATCCACTTCACCCATCACGCATCACCCTGCAAGTCGAAAGCGACAAATTTACCCAACGCGAGGCGTTCGCACATGACGAGGGTCAACCGGCGCCTCCATACCGGTGCGTATATAGACGCTGGTGAATCCTGGGCCGATCACGGTTATTAGTGGACCGGGGCCCCGCTGATCGAACCGTCAGCTGGCAACCGTGCGATCTCGCCCAACCCTCGTGCAGGGGTGCTGGTTCCCCGATCCGCTTGCCGCCCCCGAGCGCTTCCGAAGTCCACGTCCGCCAGGGACCAGCTTGCAGCCAGGCTTGGATAATTTGATTCGGATCATTGCGCCAGTGGCCGCCGGGAGTATGGTTGGGCCTGCGCCCGCCTGCGCATTCACGTATCCGGGATCACAAAGGGGATTCACATGTTCCGTGCCACCCGACTCATGGCTTTTGCCGCCATGGCCGCGCTGCTGCTTTCGGCCTGCGACCGTGACAACAATGCCGATTCCGCTGACACGCCGCGTGCCGAGGCTACCGACGGCGAAACCGGCGGTTCGCGCAAGGGCGACTTCGGCCCACCTCAAGGCCAACCGGTCGAGGCCGTCCTGACCAGCCCGCCGCTGGTGCCGCCGCCCACCGGGCGCGACTACCCGGCCAAGGTCATCGTCGAGCTGGACGTGGTCGAGAAGGTCATGCCGATCTCCGAAGGTGTGGACTACACCTTCTGGACCTTCGGCGGCACCGTGCCAGGCAGCTTCATCCGCGTGCGCCAGGGCGACACGGTCGAGTTCCACCTGCGCAACATGCCCGACAGCAAGATGCCCCACAACATCGACCTGCATGGCGTAACCGGTCCCGGTGGCGGCGCGACGTCGAGCTTCACCGCGCCCGGCCATGTCACGCGTTTCAGTTTCAAGGCCCTCAACGCCGGCCTGTACGTTTACCACTGCGCCACCGCGCCGGTGGGCATGCACGTGGCCAACGGCATGTACGGCCTGATCCTGGTCGAGCCGCCGGAGGGCCTGCCTCCCGTCGACCGCGAGTACTACGTCATGCAGGGCGATTTCTATACGACGGGCAAGTACCGCGAGAAGGGCCTGCAGGGCTTCGACATGGAAAAGGCCATCGACGAGAACCCGACGTACGTGCTGTTCAACGGCGCCGAAGGCTCGCTGACCGGCGACAAGGTGCTGACGGCCAATACCGGCGAGAACGTGCGCCTGTACGTGGGCAACGGCGGACCCAACCTCGTCTCCAGCTTCCACGTGATCGGCGAGATCTTCGACAAGGTCTGGTACGAGGGCGGCACCAAGTACCAGGAAAACGTGCAGACCACCCTGATCCCGTCCGGCGGCGCGGCCATGATGGAGTTCCACATGGAAGTGCCCGGCAGCTACGTGCTGGTCGACCACAGCCTGTTCCGCGCCTTCAACAAGGGTGCGCTGGGCATCCTCCAGGCCAGCGGCCCGGAGAACAAGGAGATCTACTCCGGCCTGGAGGTCGACGCGGTCTACATCGGCGATCGCGCGCAGCCCAACATGGAAGCCGTCGCCAAGGCGGCCGAGTCGGCCAGCACCGGTGATCTCACCGTGGAGCAGCAGGTCAAGGCCGGCGAGGCCCTGTTCCTGGGCACGTGCTCCACCTGCCACCAGCCCAATGGCGAGGGCATGGAAGGCGTGTTCCCGCCGCTGGCCAAGTCCGACTACATCGCCGCCGACCCGAAGTCGCTGCCGCGCGTGATCCTGCACGGCCTGCAGGGGCCGGTGACGGTCAACGGCGTGGACTACAACTCGATCATGCCGCCGATGAGCCAGCTGACCGACGACGAGGTCGCCAACATCTCGACCTACGTGCTCAACAGCTGGGGCAATCCGGGTGGCCGGGTGACCAAGGCCGAGGCGGCCGAAATCCGCAAGGCCAAACCGGCCAACGCCTCCGCCGGACACTGATGTGCGCGGACTGCACGTCATCGCGCTGGCCCTGAGCCTGGCCCTGGTCCTGCCCGCGGCAGGCCAGGGTGCGGCGGGCGGCGGCTACGTGAAGCTGCCCGGTGGCAGCTTCCGCAGCGCGCTGGACTACGAGGACGTCGCCGGCAACGTGCGCGTGGCGCCCTTCGCGCTGATGAAGCAGCCGGTGACCAACGCGCAGTTCCTCGCGTTCGTGAAGTCCAATCCGCAGTGGCGGCGCGACCGCGCGCCAACGGTCATGGCCGAGCCGCGCTACCTGTCGCACTGGGCAGGCCCCACCGAGCTGGGCGCAGATGCAGCGCCCGCCCAACCGGTGGTGCAGGTCAGCTGGTTCGCGGCCTCGGCCTATTGCGAGGCGCAAGGCGCGCGACTGCCGACGTGGAACGAATGGGAGTACGCCGCCGCGGCAGACGAGACCCGGCGCGACGCACGTAAGGACCCGGTCTGGCGCGAGCGCATCCTGGCCTGGTACTCGCGGCCGTCCAACACCGCCTTGCCCAGGGCAGGCCTGCAAACCCCCAACGCCTATGGCGTGCAGGACCTGCACGGCCTGGTCTGGGAATGGACGGACGACTTCTCCTCGCTGCTGGTCGATGCCGACAACCGCAACCAGGGCGACCCGGACAACGCCCGCTTCTGCGGCGCGGGTGCGCTGTCGATGGACGACCGGGACAACTACGCGGTGTTGATGCGCGTGGCGATGCTGTCCTCGCTCAACGCCGCCGACACCACGGCCAACCTCGGCTTTCGCTGCGCCCGGACCCTGCCATGACACGTCGCCTTTCCCTGCTCCTGATGTGCGCGTGGCTCGTATCGGGCCACCCGGGTCTTGTATCGGCCCAGCCCGCGGCCGCCACTGCCCTGCCGCGCGACTCGGTCTACCAATTGGACCTCGCGCTGACCACGCATGAAGGTCGGCGCGAGCCGTGGTCGGCACACCGGGGCAAGCCCCAGCTGGTGTCAATGTTCTACACCTCGTGCCAGTACATCTGCCCCTTGATCGTGGACGCGGGCAAGGCCGTGGAGCGCGAGCTCGGGCCCAAACAGCGCCAGCGCCTGGGCATCTTGCTGATCAGCATGGACCCGGAGACCGACACGCCTGCCGCGCTGCGCTCGGTGGTGGAGAAGCGGCGCCTCGACGGCACCCGCTGGACCCTTGCCAGCCCGCAGCGCGCCCAGGTGCGCGCCGTGGCCGGCGTGTTGGGCATCCGCTACCGTGAACTGGCCGACGGCGAGTTCAACCACACCAGCGCCCTAGTGCTGCTGGACAAGGACGGGCGGGTGCTGGCACGGACCGAGCAGATGGGCAGCCAGCCCGACCCCGAGTTTCTGGCGGCAGTACGCAAGGCGGTCGGACCTGAATAGGTATACGGGAGCCATCCCGGCCCCATGACGGGCCTACCCGGCGCCTCGCGCCAGACCGGCTTCCTGCAAGGCAATCCGGCCTCCCGCTCACGAAACCCGGAGAAGTGACTTGACCCAAGTCAAAGAAAACTGCACTCCCTCCACCGACAATACCGCAAGCTCATTCGGGGCAACTCCATGACCCTCCAACAATCGGCCACCGTGGCCGAAGCCCGCGGCGTGCCTGCATCCGGCGCGCTCGACGGTTTCTACAACGACAAGGTGGTCCGGCAGTTCGCCGTGGCCACCGTGGTCTGGGGCATCGTCGGCATGGCGGTCGGCGCGTTCATCGCCGCCCAGCTGTACTGGCCGACGCTGGGCGAGGGCATCCCGTGGCTCAGCTACGGCCGCCTGCGCCCGCTGCACACCAACGCGGTGATCTTCGCCTTCGGCGGCAGCGCGCTGTTCGCCACCAGCCTGCATGTCGTGCAGCGCACCTGCCACGTGCGGCTGATCTCCGACAAGCTCGCGTCGTTCGTGTTCTGGGGTTGGCAGGCGGTGATCGTGGCCGCGGCCATCACGCTGCCGCTGGGCATCACCCAGAGCAAGGAATATGCCGAGCTCGAGTGGCCGATCGACATCCTGATCACCATCGTCTGGCTGGCCTACGCGTGGCTGTTCTTCGGCACCATCGCCAAGCGCCGGGTCAAGCACATCTACGTGGCCAACTGGTTCTACGGCGCCTACATCATCACCATCGCGCTGCTGCACGTGGTCAACAACTTGGCGCTGCCAGTGGACATGGGCAAGTCGTACCAGGTCTACACCGGCGCCGTGGATGCCATGGTGCAGTGGTGGTACGGCCACAACGCGGTCGGCTTCTTCCTGACCGCCGGGTTCCTGGGGATGATGTACTACTTCGTTCCCAAGCAGGCCGGGCGGCCGGTGTACTCCTACCGTCTGTCGATCGTGCACTTCTGGGCGCTGATCGCCGTGTACATGTGGGCCGGCCCGCACCACCTTCAGTACACCGCCCTGCCCGACTGGGCGCAGTCGGTGGGCATGGTGTTCTCGCTGATCCTGCTGGCGCCGAGCTGGGGCGGCGCCATCAACGGCATCCTCACGCTGTCGGGCGTGTGGCACAAGCTGCGCACCGACCCGATCCTCAAGTTCCTGATCGTCTCGCTGAGCTTCTACATGATCGCGACCTTCGAGGGTCCGATGATGTCGATCAAGACGGTCAACTCGCTGAGCCACTACACCGACTGGACCGTCGGCCACGTGCACGCCGGCGCGCTGGGCTGGGTGGCGATGATCTCGATCGGCTCGATCTACGCGCTGGTGCCGCGCCTGGTGGGCCAGAGCGCGATGTACTCCACGCGCTGGATCGACCTGCACTTCTGGATCCACACCCTGGGCGTGGTGCTCTACATCGTCTCGATGTGGATCGCCGGCGTCATGCAGGGGCTGATGTGGCGCGCCACCAACGACGACGGGACGCTGACCTACAGCTTCGTGGAGGCGCTCAACGTCACCTACCCCTACTACCTGGTGCGCCTGGGCGGCGGACTGCTGGTGCTGACGGGCATGGCGCTGATGGCGGTGAACATGTGGAAGACCTTCGCCATGGCGCGCACCGTCGACCAGCCCGTGCTGCCCCCCGAACCCAGCCAGGCGCGCGCCTGAGCGCCGGAGCATCGTATGAGCGATAACAACAACAGCCACGGCCACGAGAAGGTCGAGAAGAACGTCGGCCTGATGGCGGTGCTGATCGCGGTGGTCGTGTCCTTCGGCGGCCTGGCCGAGATCGTGCCGCTGATGTACCAGGCCGAGGCCGTCGAACCGCTGCCTGGGGTCGAGCCCTACCCGGCCCTGCAGCTGGCCGGTCGCGACGTCTACGTGCGCGAGGGTTGCTACAACTGCCACTCGCAGATGGTGCGCACGCTGCGCTTCGAGACCGAGCGCTACGGCCACTATTCGCTGGCTGGCGAGTCGGTGTACGACCGGCCCTTCCAGTGGGGTTCCAAGCGCACCGGTCCGGACTTGGCGCGCGTGGGCGGCCGGTACTCGGATGACTGGCACCGCGTGCACCTGGTCGACCCGCGCGCGGTCGTGCCCGAGTCCAACATGCCGTCGTTTCCCTGGCTGGCCGAGACGTACGTGGACGGCGAGGACGTGACCCGCCGGATGCGTGCGCTCAAGACGCTGGGCGACCCGTATTCGGAAGCCGACATCGAGCAGGCCGCCGCCGACGTGCGCGGCAAGACCGAGCTCGATGCGGTGGTCGCCTACCTGCAGAACCTGGGTCGCAACGTACCGGGGGGTGGCTGATATGTGGTCGGGCATCGTGACCACCGTGTTGCTGGTGGCGTTCGTGGTGGGCTGGATCTGGGCCTGGAGTCCGCGCCGCAAGCGCGACTTCGACGAGGCGGCGCGCCTGCCGCTGGATGACGAGGAGACGCGGCGATGAGCGCGGGTTGGTCGTGGTACGTCATCGCCCTTGTGGCGTTCAACATCCTGGGCTGCGTGTGGCTGCTGTGGTGGACGGCGCGCCGCCGCCCCGGCGACCCGGCGCCCACCGAGACCAGCCATGTCTGGGACGGCGACATCACCGAGTACAACAAGCCGCTGCCCCGCTGGTGGATCAACCTCTTCTACCTGACGATCATCTTCAGCATCGGCTACCTGCTCTGGTACCCGGGGCTGGGTGCGTTCGCCGGTTACGGCGGCTGGACCTCGCAGGCCGAGCACGACCTGGAGAAGTCCAGGCAGGACGCGCGCCTGGAGGAGACGTTCGCGATCTACCGCGGCAAGCCGTTGCCGGAACTGGCCCGTGATCCCGGCGCGGTCGCACTGGGGCGCGGCATCTTCGCCAACACCTGCGCCACCTGCCACGGCTCGTCCGCGCAGGGCGCCATCGGCTACCCCAACCTGGCCGACGACATCTGGCACTGGGGCGGCCAGCCCGAAGACGTGCTGGCCACCGTCATGGACGGCCGCGAAGGCGTGATGCCGCCGTGGGGCGTCGTGCTGCGCGGCATGGGCGGCGAGCAGGCGATCGACCAGACCGCGCGCTACGTGCTGGCGATGGCCAGCCCGGACCCGGCCGCCCTGCGCGACTTCGACGCGGTGCGTGGCAAGAAGTACTTCGACGGTGTGTGCGTCGCCTGCCACGGTGCCGACGGCAAAGGCAATGCATCGCTCGGCGCGCCCGACCTCACCGACGACTACTGGATGTACGGCAAGTCGATGGCGAGCCTGCGTGAGACGATTTCCAATGGCCGCCACGGGGTGATGCCGGCACACGGCGAGTGGCTGGGCGAGACGCGCTCGCGACTGGTCGCGGCGTACGTGTGGTCCCTGTCCAACACGCAGGCGGCCGGCACGGGAGACACCGCCGAATGAGCACACCGCGCCCCGGCACGGAGATCGACCACCCGCCCCGCCCGCTCGCGCAGCGGCTGGGCGCGATCCTGTGGCCGAGCTTTTTTGCCGCCGGCGTCTGCACGATGGTGTTCTTCGCCTTCGTCGACCCGCTGGCGCTGCGCGACATCACCCTGCCGGGCTGGGCGGTGACGCGTGAGCTGGGCTACACGGTCGGGTTCTTCATGTTCTGGGGGGCGACATCCGCCTCCAGCCTGTTCACCTGGTGGCTGCTGCGGCCGGCGCGACGGTTCAACCGCGCACTGCCGCCGGAAAGCTGAGCAGTGAGCAGGTCCATCCCCCTCTCGGTCGTCGACGACGGCAGCAACAGCCTCTACGTCAGCGAGCGCAAGATCTATCCACGCGAGGTCAAGGGCCCGCTGGACAAGCTGCGCACGCTGGCGGTGGTCTGGCTGCTGGGCATGTTCTACGTCTTCCCATGGTTGCAGTGGGACGGCCGCCAGGCGGTCCTGTTCGACCTGCCGGCACGCAAGTTCCACGTCTTCGGGCTGACCTTCTGGCCGCAGGACTTCCTGTTCCTGGCGATGCTGCTGATCATCGCGGCACTGGCGCTGTTCTTCTTCACCGCGCTGGCCGGGCGGCTGTGGTGCGGCTACGCCTGCCCGCAGACGGTCTGGACGGAAGTGTTCCTGTGGATGGAGCGCTGGACGGAAGGCGACCGCAACAAGCGCATGAAGCTGGACGCGGCGCCGTGGTCAGCCGGGAAACTTGCGCGCAAGGGGGCCAAGCACGTGCTGTGGCTGGTGTTCGCGCTTTGGACCGGCTTCACGTTCGTGGGCTTCTTCACCCCGATCACCGAGCTCGGCGCGCGCGCCTGGCCGTTCCAGTGGGGCGGCTGGGAGACGTTCTGGGTGCTGTTCTACGCGCTGGCCACGTGGGGCAATGCCGGTTTCCTGCGCGAGCAGGTCTGCAAGTACATGTGCCCGTACGCACGCTTCCAGAGCGCGATGTTCGACCGCAACACGCTGCTGATCGCCTACGACCCGATGCGCGGTGAGCCGCGCGGTCCGCGCAAGCGCGGGCTGCTGTCGGGGGTGCAGGAGCGAGCCCGCGGACTGCTCGACAAGTTCACCGCCTACGACTACGTCTTCCGGGCCGGTCGCCATCCCACCGCCGCGGACAATCGTGCGCAAGCCGAGGGCAAGGCGGGACTGGACGTGGATTACGAGTCGGTCGTTGCTGCCGCCCAGCCGCTGCCGAAGTTCCCCCCCGAGGAGCTGGGCGACTGCATCGACTGCACGCTGTGCGTGCAGGTCTGCCCGACCGGCATCGACATCCGCAATGGCCTCCAGTACGAATGCATTGCGTGCGGTGCCTGCATCGATGCCTGCAACGACGTCATGGATCGCATGGGCTACCCCCGCGGCCTGATCCGCTACTCGACCCAGAATGCGATCGACGGCAAGCCCACGCGGGTCCTGCGTCCCCGCATCCTGGTGTACGGCGCGGCGCTGCTTGCGCTCATCGTTGCCTGGACGTGGGGCGTGACCCACCGCGAACCGCTGATCGCCGAAGTGCTGCGAGACCGTAATGCCCTGTTCCGCGAGACGGTGGGCGGCATCGAGAACGGCTATACCTTGAAGCTGGTCAACAAGACCGATGGAGACGAGGTCTACGTGATTTCGATGGCGAGCACGGCCACCGGCCTTGAACTGCAGCCGGTCCAACCGGTCAGCGTGCCCGCCCAGCAGGTCGCCGAGATCCCGCTCACCGTCACCGGGCAAGGCACGTTGCGCGGGAGGCACGATGTCGAAATCGTCGTGCAGTCCCGCGATGGCGAAGCACGTGCAGATGTCGACACCACCTGGTTTGGACCCATGCAATGAGCTCGTTCTTCTCCCACTGGCGCAATCCCGTCATCTGGCTGGTCATTGGCCTGCCGCTGGTGGCCATCGTCGCGGGCGTGGGCCTGATCGTGGTCAGCGTGCGAAGCGGCGGTAGCGACGCCGTACCCGAGGAGGTCCGGCGCACCGCGCAGGTGCAAATGGCCGACCTCGGCCCCGATGCCCGCGCGGCGCAACTCCAGCTGCGCGCCGTTGTGCGCGTGGACCGCGAGCTCGGATTCGTGGACGTGATCCCGGCGGCCGGCGATTTCCCGGAGGAGGCCGCGCTGGTGCTCACGCTGGTGCATCCGGCCGCGCAGGCCTCCGACCGGCGCCTTGAGTTGCAGCGCAGCGATGCGGGTTGGCGTTCGGACGCGATCGACACCGATGCGATCACCGCGGGCGCGTGGAACCTTGTCCTGCAGGACGACGCGGCGACATGGCGGCTGCAGGGACGGCTCGACGAAGGGACGCTGGCCGCGGTCGTGCAACCGGCGTTGAAGGGCCCGGCCGGACGGTGAACGCGGCAGTGAGCGGCGCGCTGGCATCGGCGACCACTGCCGCTACAGGCATGTGCGCGCATTGCGGCGACGCCCTGCCCCGCGCCACCGACAGCTTCTGCTGCGAAGGCTGCGCGGCCGCCTCGGCCTGGATCCGCGAAGCCGGGCTGGACGATTACTACCGCCTGCGCGATGCACCGGCCGGACGCGTCTCCCCGGAGTTGGACCCGGCGCAGTTCGACCTGTGGGACCGCCCCGAGATCCACGCCGAACACGTCGTCAGTCGCGACGACAACCTGGAAACGACGCTGCTGACCGACGGTATGCGCTGCGCGGCATGCGCATGGCTGATCGACCGGGCCCTGCACCGCGAGGCGGGCGTGGCATCGGTGTCGGCCAATGCGGTGACCGGCCGCGTGCGCGTGGCGTGGGATCCCGCGCGAACCCGCCTGTCGCACGTCGTGCAACGCATGGCGGCGCTGGGATACGCGCCCTCACTGGCCACCGGAACGGCCGCCGAGGATGCACGCCGCCGCACCCGCAACCGCGACCTGCTGCGCCTGGGCATCGCGGGGCTGGGCGCGATGCAGGCGATGATGCTGGCCGAGGCGCTGTACCTGGATTTCAACGCGTCGATGCCGCTGGCCACGCGCGACTTCTTCCGCTGGATCACGCTGCTGGTGTCGACGCCGGTGGTCTTCTATGCAGGCTGGCCCTTCATTTTCGGTGCGTGGCGCGAGTGGCGCCTGCGCCGGCTGGGCATGGACACTCTGGTGGCCGGCTCGACCCTGTTGGCGTGGGGCGCCAGCGTGGTCGAGACGGTGCGCGGTGGCCCGCACGTCTGGTACGACGCCGCCGTGATGTTCGTCTTCCTGCTGCTGGGTGCACGCATGCTGGAGCAGCGTGCGCGGCGAATGGCGAGCGCCCAGGTCGACACGCTGGCCCGTGCGCGGCCGGCGTTCGCACTGCGCGAGCGCGCGGATGGTTCGGTCGAAAACGTGCCGACACACGCGCTGGTGCCCGGCGACATCATCGGCGTCAGCGTTGGTGCGGTTGTCCCCGCCGACGGCGTGCTGCTGGCCGATGCGCTAGTCGAGGAATCCCTGCTCACAGGCGAGTCGGCGCCGGTGACGCGTGAAGCGGGACAACTGGTGTACGCCGGCAGCAGCGCGCGCCACCAGCCACTGCGCATGCGTGTGACCGGAACCGGCGCAGCCACGCGCCTGTCGGAGCTGGCGCGGCTGGTGGAGCACGCCCAGGCGATGCGTCCGGCCCTGGCGGTGACCGGCGAACGCATCGCGCACCGCTTCGTTGCCGCGCTGCTGGTGACTGCGGTCGTTGTGTACCTGGGCTGGCAGTGGCATGCGCCCGAACGTGCATTGGAGGTCACCCTCGCGCTGCTGGTGATCAGCTGCCCGTGCGCGTTGGCATTGGCCGTGCCTGCCGCACTGGCGACCGCGCAAGGCCAGCTCTCGCGCCTTGGCGTGCTCACGCTGACCGATCGCGCCCTCGACCGGCTGGCCGCGGCGACCGACATCGTCTTCGACAAGACAGGGACGCTCACGATGGGGCGCCCGTCGCTGGTACGCACGGACCTTGCCGACGGCGTCACGCCTGCGCGTGCGCTCGAGCTCGCTGGCGCGCTCGAGCACGCCAGCGGCCACCCGCTGGCTACCGCGTTCCCCAGCCCGCGGCCATGCGTCATCGCCTCCGAGCTGGTCCGCGTGCCTGGCCAGGGCATAGCGGGACGTGTCGATGGTCAGCCGCTGCGCATTGGCCAGGCGCCGTTCGCGGCTAACCGGGTCGATGACGGCGCCATCTGGCTCGGGGACGGCCACCACGCGCTGGCGCGCTTCGAGGTGCACGACGCCGCGCGACCCGACGCCTTGGCCGCGGTCGAGTCACTGGGCGCGCTCGATCTGACGGTGCGGATGGCCAGCGGTGATGCGGAAGGGCCGGTGGACGCGCTCGCGCGGGCGTTGGCCATTGCCTCGCCCGCCTCGCGACAGTCGCCGGAAGCCAAGCTCGCGATGGTCCGTGCACTGCAGGCCGGTGGCCGTGTCGTGGCCATGGTGGGTGACGGGCTCAACGACGCGCCGGTGCTGGGCGGCGCGGATGTGTCGATTGCCATGGGTCGGGGCGCTCCACTGGCGCAGCGCGCGGCCGACCTGGTCCTCCAGGGCGATTCGCTGGTCCGCATTCCGCAGGCCATCGAGGTCGCGCGGCGGACACGCACGGTGATCCGACAGAACCTGGCATGGGCGCTGGCCTACAACGTCATCGCCATTCCGCTTGCCGCCGCCGGCCTGGTCACGCCGTGGCTGGCCGCGCTCGGCATGGCGGCGTCATCTCTTCTGGTCGTGGGCAACGCGTTGCGACTGTCGCGGCCGGGGCGCGTACCGGGGGTGGCCGCGTGAGCATCCTGCTGATGCTGGTCCCGATCAGCCTGGTGCTGCTGGGGGTGGCGGTGTGGGCGTTCGTGTGGGCGGTACGACGCGGCCAGTTCGACGACCTGGATACGCCTTCGCTGGACATCCTGTGCGATGACCCGCGCGAGGCCCCATTGCCACCGGCACGTGACACCGATGCCGATTGACTGGCTGACCCTGTTGGCCGCTGCCGGCGCCGGCATGCTCGGCGGGCTGCACTGCGCCGCGATGTGCGGCGGCATCGCCACCGGGCTGTCGAGCATGGGCGGCGGAAGTCTTGCAGCCGCGGTGCAGGCCAATCTGGGCCGCGTCACCGGTTATGCCGTCGCCGGCGCGGTTGCAGGTGGCGTGGGCCACGGCATCGTCGACATCGCGCGGATGGAGTGGCTGGGGCCGGCCCTGCGATTGCTGCTGGGCGCGGTCATGGTCGCGATCGGCTGGAGCCTGTGGTCGAAGCGCCGCGTGCCGCTGCCGGGGGCACAATCGGGCGCCGCGCTCTGGAACAGGCTGCGGCCCCTGCAGCGTGGCCTGCTGCCTGCGGACCGGGCATGGAAGAGAATCGGGCTGGGCGCCTTGTGGGGCTGGCTGCCGTGCGGCCTGAGCGGCACGTTGCTGGTCGCGGCATGGCTGCAGGCCGATGCCCGCAATGGCGCGCTGACGATGGCGGCGTTCGGGCTGGGGACGCTGCCGCTGATGGTCCCCTTGGCCTGGACCGGCGCCCGCGCCCTGCAGGGTCGCCACGCCGCCGCGACGCGGCGCTGGGGCGGCGTCGCCATCATCGGAATGGGGGTGCTGACGATGGCAGCACCCTGGCTGGTCGCCCTGCCCCATATCGGACCGGTGCTGCACGCGCTGGGATGCGCGCCGCCGCGGTAAGCGGCGTCAGGCGCGGCCGCGTCGCGCGTTGCGTTCTTCTTCGGCCCCGTGCGCCATGCGCGTGAGCCGCTCCGGATCCAGCACCTCGACCTGGCGGCCGGTCACCTCGATGACACCGTCGTCCTGCAGCCGGGTAAACCCGCGGCTGACCGTTTCCAGCGCGAGTCCGAGATAGCGCGCGATGTCCTCGCGGCTCATCGGCAGGCGGAAGCGCGAGGACGAAAGCCCCACCGTGCGAAGGCGCTCGCCCAGGCCGTGCAGGAACAGCGCGACGCGCTCGTTGGCCTGTCGCCGGACCAGCACGCCCAGGTGGTCCTGGTCACGGTCAACGCCCTGGCCGATCACGCGCATCAACTGCTGCTGCAGCGACGGCAACTGCGCGGCCACCGTCGTCAGCTGGTCGAACGGGATCTCGCAGACCTGCGCCTCGCCCAGTGCCACGGCCTCGCAGCGGTGCACGCCGGTGCCCATCGCATCCAGGCCGATGACCTCGCCGGGCAGGTGGAAACCCAGCACCTGCTCCTCGCCGGACTCGTCCAGCACGGTGGTCTTGAAGGCGCCCTCACGGGCAACGAAGACACCCGTAAGCGGCGCGCCCGGCCAGAACAGGCGCTCGCCGCGGCCGACGTGCCGGTTGCGCTGGACGATGCGTTCAAGCTGCTCCAGCTCGCGGGCGCTGACGCCGGCCGGCAGGCACAGCTGCTGGAGAGAGCACTTGGCGCAACTGCGCCTGAGGCGGGCCAGGTCGATTGAATCGGGCGCGGACATGGCGGCCATGGTGCCATGCGGTGCCTCGGCACGCTGCCACACGCACTCGCAGCGGGTAACCCGGGCCTGAACACGGTGGCGTCGCCTGAACCGCCCGCACCAGGCCTATGTCGCAGTCCGGGCTGACCCACATCGTTATGTCTGGCTGCCCGCGATGCGCCGCGCCATACTTCCCGGCCATCCACGCAAGGCCCGCCGCATGCCGACCCGCTTCAATCGCACCGTGATCGCTGCTGCCATCGCATTGACCCTGTCCGGCCCGGCCGTGGCCAGCGGCGTGGCCAGCCAGGACGTGGTGCGGCTGGCCAACATGAGCCTGGAAGAGCTGCTGCAGACCGAGGTCACCAGCCTGGCCGGCACGAGCGCGTCGCAGTTCACGACGGCCGCGGCGATGACGGTGCTGACCGGCGACGACATTCGCCGCTCCGGCCACCGCACGCTGCCGGAGGCCTTGCGGCTGGTGCCGGGGATGTTCGTGGCGCGCGTCAACGCCAGCAGCTGGACGGTGGGTTCGCGCGGCCTGACCGGCTCCTCGCTCACAGCCAACCGCTACCTGGTGCTGATCGACGGCCGACTGGTGTACGACCCGCTGATCTCGGCGACGTTCTGGGACGCCGTCGACATCCCGCTGGCCGACGTGGACCGGATCGAAGTCATCCGCGGCCCGGGCGCCACCCTGTGGGGCGTCAATGCCATGAACGGCGTGGTCAACGTCATCACCAAGGACGCGCGCACCACCCTGGGCACGCTGGTGCAGGCCGGGGCCGGCACGCACGGCGAACAGCGCGCCCTGCTGCGCCACGGCGTGAGCACCGGCGAGGACTCGGCGCTGCGGATGTGGGCCAGCTACGCCGCCCACGAGGAATTCGAGAACGCGGCCGGCGCCGGCATCAACGACGACTGGTCCACCGTGCGCGCCGGCGTGCGCTGGGACGGACTGGTCGACGAGGCGATGGATGCCTCCGTCCAGGCCGAGGCATACACCCACCCCACCGCCGATTTCACCGTGCGCGTGCCGGTGCCGGGCGTGCACAACCAGTTCGAGGTCGTCAGCGGCGAGGACACGGTCAACGGCGCGCACCTGATGGCACGCGTCGGCCATGCGCCGTCGGCCGAGGCCGGCTGGTCCCTGCTGGCCTACGCCGACCAGACCGAGCGCAGCAACCTGCGCTTCGGCGTGGAACGCATCAACACCAACATCGAGTACCGCAACTGGAAGACATGGGGCGAGCGCCAGCAGCTGATCTGGGGCGCGAACTGGAACTGGACCAGCGACGACACCACGCCGGGCACGTCGCTGCTGTTCGAGCCGCGCTCGCGCTCGTGGTCGACGCTGAACGTGTTCGCGCAGAACACCTCCGAGCTGGTCGAGGACACGCTGTTCCTGATGGTCGGCTCCAAGGTGACCGACCATGACTTCGTCGGCGTGCAGTTCCAGCCGAGCGTACGCGCGTGGTGGACGCCTTCGCCGGAGCAGACGTTCTGGGCCGCGGTGTCGCGCCCGGTGCGCGTGCCGTCCCGCTTCGAGGAGGACGGCCTGCTGGTCTTCTCCTACGCCGACGTAGGCCTGCTGACCACCGGCCAGGCCAACGGCGTGATCGTGCCGCTTGGACTGGGCGGCAACGACGACTTGCCGGCCGAGGAACTGCTCGCCTACGAGCTGGGCCACCGCATCCAGCTGTCGCCGCGCATCGCAGTGGACACCACCGTCTTCTACAACGACTACCGCCAGCTGGTGGGCGTGCCGCCGACCATCATCGGTACGTTCTCCGACCAGGCGCGCGGCGCGACCTGGGGCGGCGACATCAGTGTCTCGGCGCGCTGGACCGACAACTGGCGGATGGAAGCGTCCTACAGCCGGCTGGAGACCGACATCGAAGGGCCGGTGCTGGCGTTCGACGAAACCGGCACGCCGGAGCAGCAGGCGCAGTTGCGCTCCTACCTGGACCTGGCCGACACCGTGGAATTCAACGCGGCCGCCTACTACGTCGACGAGGTGCCGTTCCTGGGCGTGGAGGACTACACGCGGCTCGACCTGGGCCTGACCTGGCGCCCGTGGGACCACACGTCGTTGGCGGTCTGGGGGCAGAACCTGCTTGAATCGGGCCACTCCGAGGCCTCTGGCGCGCAGGTGCCGCGTGGCGTGTTTGCACAGGTCACGGTGGGCTTCGAATGATCGCCCTCCCCGGCCTTGTTCCCCTGCGCCTGCGCCTGGGCGCGGCATCGCTTCTGTTGGGCCTGGCGTTCGCCGGTCGCGCGGACGCGCAGCCGGCACCTGACGCCGAGGTCCAGCTGGAGGCCGCGTTCCTGGTGAACTTCGTGCGCTTCACCCAATGGCCGCCGCCGCGGTTCCCCTCGCCCGCCTCGCCCTATGTGCTGACCGTGCTGGGCGACAACGACGTGGTGGACGCCGTGCGCGAGGTGGCCAGCGCCGCCGGCGAGATCCAGGGACGGCGCATCCG
Organism: Novilysobacter selenitireducens; assembly: GCF_020026895.1. GTDB lineage: Bacteria > Pseudomonadota > Gammaproteobacteria > Xanthomonadales > Xanthomonadaceae > Lysobacter_C > Lysobacter_C selenitireducens. Next base: position 308,647 of record NZ_JAINZW010000004.1, on the reverse strand, counting down.
CGTGCAGCAGGTGTCCAGCCTGCGCCAGGCCAACGCCACTGACGACCTGCGTCGCAGCCACGTCGTGTTCGTCCACGGCTCGGCGAAGGTCACCCCGCAGCAGTTGCTGCCGCGCATCGACGGCGCCAGCGTGCTGACCGTCGGCCAGGGCCAGGACTTCACCCGCGATGGCGGCATGCTCGGCCTGGCCCGGGCCGGCCGGCGGATGGAGTTCACCGCCAATGTCGCGGCGATCCAGCACAGCGGACTGACCGTCAGCGCGAAGGTCCTGAAGCTGGCACAGCCACAGGGACGCCGGCGCTGATGCACACCGCCGCCCCGGTCCGCGAATCGTCCCTGGCCGACCGCATCACATTGCTGGTGTTGCTGACCAGCGCGACGGTGATCCTGCTGGTGTCGGCGGCGCTGGCCGCGTCCAACCACGTGCAGGTGCGCGAGACCACGTTCCAGTCGCTTCGCACGCAGGCGCGCCTGGCCGCGATCGATGCCGCCGCGCCGCTCGCCTTCGGCGACCCGGACACCGCCGACGAGGTGGTGAACGGCTTCAGCACGTTGCCGGACGTGTCGTCGGCCACGCTGTTTGACAACGCCGGCACGGTGTTCGCGCGGTTCGCGCGCGAAGGGTTCGTCGAGCGGATGCCGCTGGACACGCGCGCCGGCGAGCACAGCGCGTTGGGCGTATTTGTGGTCAGCCTGCCCGTGGGCGAGCGCCAGGACCAGTTGGGCACGCTGCAGGTGGTGTACGACCTGTCCGGCCTGCGCCAGCTGCTGCTGCGCAACCTGCTGTGGGCGGCCGGGACGTGCGTGGTGGCGCTGCTGTTGAGCGCGCTGGCGGCCCGCAAGGGTGCGCGACTGCTGGTGCGGCGGCTGGAACTGCTCGACCAGACCGCGCGACAGGTTTCGCAGACGCGCGACTACTCGCTACGTGCGCAGGTCAAGGGCAACGACGAGGTGGCGCGCTTCACCGAGACGTTCAACGAAATGCTCGGCGAGATCCAGCGCCAGGACCGCGACCTGCGCGAATCGCGCCAGCAGGCGCTGACCGCCAGCCGCCTGAAGGACGAGTTCCTGGCCACCGTCTCGCACGAACTGCGTACGCCGATGACACCCATCACGGGCTGGGCGCAGGTGCTGCAACGCATCGCGCCCGACAACCCGCAGGTCACCGACGCCGCGCGCGTGATCGAGCGCAGCGCGGCGGCGATGACCCGCATCATCGACGACCTGCTGGACATGAGCCGGATCATCTCCGGCAAGATCCGCCTGCATCCGGAGCAGGTCGCGCTGGATGGCGTGGTCGATGACGCGATCGCCGCCGTGCAGGTCGCCGCCGATGCCAAGCGGATCATCGTTTCCAATGCCGTACCCAAGGGCCTGACGCTGAGCGCCGACCCGCACCGCCTGCAGCAGGTGCTGTGGAACCTGCTGTCGAACGCGGTGAAGTTCACGCCCGCCGGCGGTGTGGTCCGCATCGAAGCCCACGCCCACGCCGACCACGTCGAGTTGCGCGTGTCCGACACCGGCCCGGGCATCGCACCGGACTTCCTGCCCTACGTCTTCGACCGCTTCCGTCAGGCCGACAGCAGCGTCACCCGCCCGCATGGCGGCCTGGGGTTGGGGCTGGCGATCGTGCGCCAGCTGGTCGAACTGCACGGTGGCGAGATCGAGGCGCAGAGCGCGGGCTTGGGCCACGGCGCCTGCTTCACGATCACGCTGCCGCGCCACGTCGATGCCGCGTCCAGTGCACCGTCGGCGCCCAGGTCCAGTGCGCTTCCGCAGGAGCCGCTGGGTATCGCCGATGTCCCGCTCACCGACGTGCGCGTGCTGTCGGTGGAAGACAACGATGATGCGCGTGAGTACCTGCGCCATGTCTTCGCCAGCCACGGTGCCGAGGTGGTGAGCGCGGCCAGCGCCGACGAGGCGCTTGCGGCGCTCGACCGCGTGCGGCCCGATGTCCTGGTCAGCGATATCGGCATGCCGGGCCGCGACGGGTACTGGCTGATGCAGCAGGTCCGCGCCCACGGCAATCCTGCGATCCGCGCGCTGCCGGCCATCGCCCTCACCGCATTCGCCACGGACGCGGACCGGCAGAAGGCCATGGACGCCGGCTATGACGGGCACGTCGCCAAACCCGCCACGCACGAGGCGCTGGTGGCGGCGGTCAAGCGCGTGGTGGCTCCCCCAGCGAACGGCGGCGCGCCTCCACCGGCCTGACACCGCCGCGCGATGGGAGGACCCCGCTATTGCTATTGGAAAACCCGGGACCCGTGGCTATACTGCGCGCCCCGAATCACCGGGCGGTTAGCTCAGCGGTAGAGCATTGCCTTCACACGGCAAGGGTCGCAGGTTCGATCCCTGCACCGCCCACCACGTTCCAGACCAGGCCGGCGCAAGCCGGCCTTCGTCGTTTCAGGGAGCCCGCCATGCCCGTCGACCGCCCCGACCTGTGCCTGTGGCACAACCCGCGCTGCTCCAAGTCGCGCGCGGCTCTCGAGCTGCTGACCGCGCGTGGCATCGCGCCACGCGTTGTCCACTACTTGGACGCGCCGCCTTCGTCGGATGATTTGCACGCGGCCGTCGCAGCCCTGGGCATCACGCCCCGCGACTTGCTGCGAACGGGCGAAGCCGAATACGCCGAACTGGGCCTGGACGACCCTTCGCTGGACGACGCCGCCATCATCGCGGCGATGCACGCACATCCCCGCCTGATCGAACGACCGGTGCTGTTGCGCAGTGACGGACGCGCCGTGGTCGGGCGTCCGCCCGAGCGTGTGCTGGAGCTGCTGGACTGAATCCGGGCACCCTGCCCCATTCACCCCACAACGCCGCAAGTCAGATCGACTTGCTCTCGCGCATCCGCCGCACCTGATCGGGCGGCGCGAACGAATCGCTGCGCGCACTCGCCCAGAACGAACGGAACACCGCGTGTTCGGGCATCGCATCGCCCAGCAGGTCGCCGGGCTGCAGGAACCGGTAGAGCGCGGCCAGCGAGCGCACTTCGGTCGGGTTGACGCGTCGCAGGATGTGCTCGGGCCCGATCTGGCTCGGGTGCTCCAGCCCCGCCGCGCAGATCAGGTCACGCAGCGCCAGCAGGGTGTTGTGGTGGTAGTTGCGCACGCGCGCCCCCTTGTCGGGTACGTCCAACGCCCGCCAGCGCTTCGGGTCCTGCGTGGCAACGCCTGTCGGGCAGGTATCGGTGTGGCAGCTGAGCGACTGGATGCAGCCCAGCGCGAACATGTAGCCGCGCCCCGCGTTGCACCAGTCCGCGCCCATCGCCATGGTCCGGGCGATGTCGAACGCGCTGGTGATGCGTCCCGCCGCCCCCAGCTTGATGCGGTCGCGCAGGTCCAGCCCGACCAGCGTGTTGTGCACCAGCATCAGCGCCTCGTGCATCGGCACGCCGACATGGTCGATGAACTCGGCCGGTGACGCGCCGGTGCCGCCCTCGGCACCGTCGACCACGATGAAGTCCGGCAACTCGCCGGTCTCGTGCATGGCCTTGGCGATGCCCAACCACTCCCACGGGTGCCCGATCGCGAGCTTGAATCCGACGGGCTTGCCGCCTGACAGCTCGCGCAGCCGGGATACGAACGCCAGCAGCCCGCGCGGCGTGTCGAACTCCGAATGCCGCGCCGGCGACACGCACTCCACCCATTCCGGTACGCCGCGCGTGACCGCGATTTCCGGCGTGACCTTGGGCGCCGGCAACACACCACCGTGGCCGGGCTTGGCGCCCTGCGACAGCTTGATCTCGATCATCTTCACTTGCGGATCGTTGGCGTTGGCCGCGAAGCGCTCCTCACTGAAACCGCCGTCGTCGGCGCGGCAACCGAAGTAGCCCGAGCCGATCTCCCACACCAGGTCGCCACCGTGCTCGCGGTGGTAGGGCGAAATCGAGCCCTCGCCGGTGTCATGGTAGAAGCCGCCCAGCTTCGCGCCCTTGTTCAAGGCGCGGATGGCGTTGGCCGACAGCGAGCCGAAGCTCATCGCCGAGATGTTGAACACGCTGGCCGAATACGGCTGCGCGGTGCGCTCGCCGATGGTGACGCGGAAGTCGTGGGTGTCGTGCGGCGTCGGCGCCATGGAGTGGTTGATCCACTCGTAGTCCACGCCGTACACATCGTGCAGCGTGCCGAACGGACGGGTGTCGTTGACCGACTTGGCTCGCTGGTAGACCAGCGCACGCTGCTGCCTTGAAAACGGGGTTTCGGCGGTATCGGACTCGATGAAGTACTGCCGCATTTCCGGGCCGATCGACTCCAGGCCGTAGCGGAAATGCGCCAGCAATGGATACACCCGTCGCAACGTGCTGCGCGTCTGGACCAGATCCCACGTGCCCAGCGCAGCCAGTCCGCCAAACACGACGACGGCCCACATCCATCGCGGGTCGAACAGCGCCAGGCCAATGGCCAGGATCGCCAGCACCACGCTGGCGGCATAGGCGGCATATCGCATCATGCGTCGGTGGACCCGGTTCCGAGAGTGCGGTCAGGATAGCGGCGCGCGGGGCGGGGTTGGTGCGGCGTCACTCCGAGGGGGTGGCCGCCCCAGGTGCCGCGGCGCGCAAGGCCCGGAGCATGCGCTGACCGGCGCGCCCGTCAATTGGGGTGATGCCAAGCTTCGCCTGCTCCAGCTTGATCGCCGCGCGCGTTGCGCTGCCGATCATGCCGTCGACCTCGCCGATGTCGTGGCCGCGCGCAAGCAACAGCGTTTGCACCTCACGGCGCTCGACGCGCGACAGCCCGGCGTCCGCGGTGGGCCACGCCGTCGCGAACGCACCGCCACCCCTCAGCCGATCCGACAGGTGCGCGATCGCCAGCGCGTAGCTCTCGGCGGCGTTGTAGCTGTAGATCGCGTCGAAATTCTTGAACACGAGGAACGAGGGGCCGGATGCGCCGGCCGGCTGGAACAGCGCCGCGCGGGTGTCGCCTGGCAACCCGATCGCGCCACCGTCGACACGGGTGATGCCACGCCCCCGCCACTCCGACAACGGACGCCGGTTGGTGCGACCCGAGGGGCCGTCGAACCCGGCCGGCAGGCGGACTTCAAAGCCCCATGGCTGCCCGGTTCGCCAGCCGGACCGCTTGAGGTAGTTGGCCGTTGACGCCAGCGCGTCCGGAATGCTTCCGACTAGGTCGCGCCGGCCGTCGCCATCGAAATCCACCGCAATGCGGCGGTAGGTCGACGGCATGAACTGGGTGTGGCCGAACGCGCCCGCCCACGAACCCACCAGCCGGTCGGCGGCGACATCGCCGGACTGGATGATGCGCAGCGTGTCGATGAGTTCGCCGCGGAAGAACGACTGCCGCCGCCCCATGCACGACAGCGTGGTGAGCGAGGTCAGCAACGGCCGCTTGCCGAACGTGTTGCCGTAGTCGCTCTCCACACCCCACACCGCAACGACGGTTTCAGGATCGACGCCGTACTCGGCTTCGACGCGCGCAAGCGCGTCCGCATGCTCGGCCAGCATGCGGCGGCCGTCGGCGACGCGCTCATCGTCGACCAGCCCGGCCAGGTAATCCCAGATCGGCGTGGTGAATTCGGGTTGTGCATTGAGCAGTCCAAGCAGCGATGGATCGGGCGTCACGGTGCGCACGTGGGCATCGAACACGCTGGACGAAATGCCCTCGCCGCGGGCGCGGGTGCCCAGCTCGTCCAGGCACCCATCGAACGCGGGATCGGCGTGCACCGACGGCCACGCGAATGCCGCCGCCAGTGCGAGGGCGAGGCGCTGGAATCGGAGGGGGCGACCGCCCGTGAAAGGGGGGGAGTCGCGTCGACAGGTGATGGGTGCGGGGGAGGCATTCATCGCATCACCTTATCGAGCGAGTCACGCCACGCCGCTCACGCCATATCAACGAAGCTGCACGACGCGGCGGCCCAGCTCGATCGCATCGATGCTCAGTAGGTCACCACGTCGATCGGTCGTCCCACGTGGTCATGGACGCGCTCGATCCGGGCACGCTTGCCGTGGGCGACCACCTGCCCATGCGCCAGCACAACGCCATTGTCCGCGCCTGGCTGGTTGCGGTTCCCTGCCGCGTCAGGATCCGCTGTCGTCCTTTCGCTCGCGACGATGCGCAGGCCGACACCCATGGTCGCGTCGGCCTGTTCGGCACGCGAGGGCATCGCGACGGCGAACACCGCCACAAACACTACGGACAGCTGGATGGCTCGACGCTGCATGGCGCGTCCTCCCTGCCTGTCCAACGCATCGCGTCGAACACTCCGGCCCATGGATCCGCGAGGAGGCGGGGCACCGGTTCCCGGGCCCGCAGAACCGGACCCGTCGCGCCGACCTTGCGCCCGCTGGCGTCAAGAAACCGAGACGTACGGACTGTTTCGCCGGCTGCGCGGTGGTGCCCGGAGCCGGACTCGAACCGGCATACCCTTGCGGGTGGCGGATTTTAAGTCCGCTGCGTCTACCGATTTCGCCATCCGGGCCGATCGGGCGGCGACAGCTTACGACAGGTGCTTCGATTCCCGGCCATGCGGGCGGGCGCCACTTCAACCGCCCGGCGGCCGCGCCGGGTCGCCTTCCTGCAGGTGCGGCTTGAACGGGATGTCCGGCGGCGGACGCGCGGTGGCGGGCTGCTCGTTGAGGTTGGGGTCGGAGATGCCACAGCCGCCGCCCAGCGCAAGGAACGCGATGCCGCAGATGATCCGCTTGTTGGTGCCGGGGATCGGGATCGCCACTTCCTTGTAACCCTTGCGCACCCACTCCTCCAGCAGCGTTTCGCTCGGCCGCCAGTACTTGTCGAACACGGTCGGTTCGTAGTCGGTGGGCGGACGCCGCAGCCAGGTGCCCGCGCGGTCGAGGTCGGCGATCTCTTCGGTGATGGCGCCGGGCGGCCGGTTCGGCGAGGCCGAGCCGGAGGGTTCGGCCAGACGCACGCGACCTTCGCTGTCGTAGAGGCCGGGCGGCTGCCCCGGACGCCCGCGCTGGCCGCCGGGCTGAGCCTGGTTGGCAGCCCCCAGGTCGTCGCCACGGCGAGGCGACGGCCAGGCGCCGGGCGCGGGATCGGGTCGCGGCCCCTGCCCTGCAAGGGTCGACGGCGTACCCGTCGCCGGGCGCGCGGTCGCCGGTGATGTCGAGGGCGAAGGTGCCGGTGTCGTCGCTTCGCCGTCGTCCGTATCGGCAACGGTGTCGGCAGGCACGGGGCGCGCGGCAGGCATCGGAATACTGCGTTCGCGAACGTCTGGCGTGTCCGTTCGCAGGCCGGGCGCCGCCGGCGTCGGCACGGCCACCTGCGGCAGCGCGCGTGGCCGGATGGGCGTCGGCACGTTGCGTTGGCCGACATCGGGCGTGCGCATCGGCAGGTCGGGGGACGCCAGCTCGCCCTCCGGCAACTCGCGCGGTGCCGGCATGCGCGCCTGCAGCGGCACGGGCACCTCGCGCACCGCGATCTCCGGCACCCGCGTGTCGAGCTCGGGCGACTCGATGCGCGGTTGTGGCGTGCGCCTGGTGGGCGGCAGCACGAATTCGACGGTCGGCGTGTCCGGCACCACCTCGCTGACGGCAATCGGCTGGTCGGCCGGCGGTGACGGCGTCGGGACATCACGCTGCGCCACCTCCGGCACCGGCACGTCGAGCGGCGGCGCGGGCGGCGCCGCCACGTCGGCGATGCGCGGGGCGCGCGGCGGCGACGGTTCGGTGGGGTCTGCAGGGACGGCATCGCGCTCGGCCTCGGCCAGTGCATTCGTCGGGGATTGGGTAGACGGCGCGGGAGCTTCGGTCGCGACCACAGGCGCCACTTCGCCCGCCGGGCCACCGACCTCGACCGGCGTGCCCTCGCCTACGTAGTCGACCTGCACGACCAGCTCGCCGGCGGCCGGAGGCGCGTCGAACCGCGGCGGTGCGAACAGCAGCCACAGCATGAAGATCGCCAGCGCGATGTGGACGACGGCGGATCCGCCCGTCGCCAGCCATCGCAGGCCGCGCTGCTCGGGTTCCGGGGCCTGCCACTGCTGACGCCATACCGACGAGAAGGCCTGCCAGCGCGTGAGGTCCGCCACGCGCCGCGGCGGCTGCGCCAGCGGCCGCGCCACCAGCACGCCGACCATCGCGTCGGCCGTTGCACCCGTCACGCGCCCCGGGCGAAGCGCGGCCTCGGACAGCCATGCCTTCCAGCCCGGCGGGAACTCACCCGGGGGGTGGCCGCGACGCTGCACCAGGCGCAGCCGCCGCTGCACCGCTTCGATCAGTTCGGTGGCGGAATACATCCGCCCCGGTCAGGCCGCGCTGTCGCGGCTGATGTAGGGCGCCGTCCCCGTTTCGTGGTCGGTCGCGTCGCGCACCGCCGTCACGCCGGGCACCTTCTCCAGCAGCGTCTTTTCGATGCCCTGCTTCAGCGTGACATCGGCCATGCCACATCCATGGCAACCGCCGCCGAAGCGCAGCAGCACCACGCCATCGGCCGTCACTTCCTGCACGGCGACGTGGCCGCGGTGCTGGGCGAGCTGAGGGTTGATCTCGTTGTCCACCACCCACCGCACGCGTTCCACCAGCGATGCGCCGGCTTCCGGCTCGTGGCCCTTGATGCGCGGCGCGCGGATCTGCAGCTGGCCGCCGGTGTCGCGGGTTTCGTAGTCGATCTCCGCGCCGTCCAGCCACTTCACGCTGGCCGATTCCAGCCACAGTGTGAAGCCTTCGCAGTCGATGGCCCACTCGTCGCCGGCCAGTTCGGCCGGCTCGGCGAACTCCAGGCGCACGTCCGCGCGCGGGGTGCCGGCATGGACCGCGGACAACTTCACGCCCAGGCCCGGCAGGGCCTCGCGGTCCAGCAGGCGGCGGAAATGGGTCTGTGCGGATTCGGAAATCTGGATCATCCCGCTATTCTAACGGGGTCCGCGGCATGCTCTGGCGTTGGCCGCACCGCGCCACCGTCATGGATGCGCGCGGTTCATCGTTCCGCAACCGAGGTGCCCCATGTCCGATCTCGTCCCCTTGGCCCAGGCCCACTGCGTGCCGCGGCGCGGCAGCGAACACCGCCTGACCGAAGCGCGCGTCCGCGAACTGATGCCGGAGGTGCCGGGCTGGGAGGTGACCGAGGGCGGCCACGCGCTGAGCCGCACCTTCACATTTGATGACTACCACCGGACCATGGCCTTCGTGAACGCGCTGGCCTACGTCGCCCATCGCGAGGACCACCACCCCGACCTCGGCGTGCACTACGACCGCTGCGTCGTGCGCTATTCGACCCACGACGTCGGCGGCCTGAGCGAAAACGACTTCATCTGCGCGGCGAAGGCCGCCGCCCTCGCCGACTGACCTGTCCCATCTCCTGGAGGAGCGCCGCATGAAGCTTCGAGCCCCCCTCACCGCGCTGGCCTGCATGGCGATCGCCGCCTGCACCCCGGCGCCGGACGCACCGCCCGCGGAACCGCCCACCGAGCTGATGGCCGTCGACACCCCGCCACCCGCCTACCCCGAAGCGCTGGCCTGCGACGACGTGGGCGGCCAGACCGTGCTGGCCGTGACGGTTGGCCCCGAAGGCCGGCCGACCAACGTCCGCGTCAAGCAGAGCAGCGGCCAGCCGGAGCTGGATGCCGCTGCGGTCGAGGGCGTCAAGGCGTGGCAGTTCCGCGCGGCCACCCGCGCCGGACAGCCGATCTCGTCGGATCTGCAGGTGCCGGTTACGTTCAAGCCGCCGACCATGCGGCCGGACCGCTGCTTCGCGCTCGACGAGGAGCGTCGCGACAGCGAGCTCTGACCTCAGCCCTGGAGCCGGTCGAGCACGTCGACCAGCTCCGGCACCAGGGGCGCATTGAGCAGGTACGGCGTATGGCCATCGTCCAGTGCGAACTCCAGCGTGGACGCATGCAGGAACAGGCGTTTCAGCCCGACCTGTTCGCGCAGCCGCCGGTTCGCCTCGGCATCGCCGTATTTCGCGTCCCCGGCCACCGGGTGGCCGACGTGCTGGGCATGCACGCGGATCTGGTGAGTGCGCCCGGTTTCGATCCGCACCTCGCACCAGGACTGCCCGCCCCTGCGCTCGAGCAGCTTGAAGTGGCTCAGCGAGGCCTTGCCGGCCGGGCTGGAGGGGTCGACCACCTGAACGTGGCGCTCCCCGCCCTGGCGCAGGCCGATGTGCAGCGGCGCGTCCACGCTCATCACGCCATCGGGCATGCGGCCTGTCAGCAGCGCCAGGTACCGCTTGCGGATGGCGCCACCGGTGCCGGACTCCTCGCGCATCAGCGCCTGCAGTTCGGTCAGCGCCGAGCGCTTCTTGGCGACCAGCAGCAGGCCGGAGGTATCACGGTCGAGGCGGTGGACCAGCTCCAGCGACTGGTTCGGCCGCAGCGCCCGCAGGGTTTCGATCGCACCGAAGCTGATCCCGCTGCCGCCGTGGCTGGCCACCCCGGAGGGCTTGTTGAGGGCCAGCAGCCGCACGTCCTCGAAGACGATGGAGGCCTCCATCGCGTCCAAGAACCCCTTCGGCGGCGCGACCGTGTCGCCCGGCTCGCTGAGACGCACCGGCGGAATGCGGACCTCGTCGCCGCCGGCGAGCTTGCGCTCGGCCTTGGCGCGCCCCCCGTTCACACGGACCTGCCCCGAGCGCACCAGCTTGTAGACGAGCGACCGCGGCGCGCCTTTCAGCTGCCCGAGCAGGAAGTTGTCCAGGCGCTGGCCATCGCGGTCGTCGGGCACCCGCACGGTGCGGGCGCCGCCACGGGCACCCGGGGAAGCTGAATCGGTCATTCGCAAAGGGTTATCTGATACACTCGCGACGCGAGATAAGGTTTTGATTTCGCAGGAAGTTGCCGGCTACGGCGCGTGCATGTCACGCCCCCGTTCCGGGAAGGGGCCGAAAGCCCCGTCCTGCGTTTCCGTACCGTGCCTGACCACTGCCCCGGGGGCAGCCATGTTAGCAGCGACGGTCCGGCGGAACCGACCCTCGTCCGGCGGGTCCAACCCGCCTGCGATGAACACCCCCGCGTGACGCCCCGGTGGCTGCCTTCTGGCGCCGGATGTGGCCCGCGGATTACCCCGAGCGACGCGTGCGTCGCCGGCCCCCGAACCGGTTTCAAGCAAACAAGAGAAGCGCTCCCGCGGTCCGCCGTGGTGTCGTAGCGCTGGAAGTTGAGGTCCAGTCGGCGCGTGCGGACGCAGTTGAATCCGCACCGCCCCGCGGGTGGAACGCCCCGGGTTGAGACCCGCGGCCCAGGCCACGGGGTCGAGCCGACCGGACTTGAGTTCCCAGAGAGCGAAACGCCAGGGCGTTCCGCGCGGTAGAGCGCGCGAGGACGCAACAATGAAGCGTATGTTGATCAATGCGACGCAGGCCGAAGAGCTGCGCGTCGCGATCGTCGACGGCCAGAACCTGTACGACATCGATATCGAACAGCCGTCGAAGGAACAGAAGAAGTCCAACATCTACAAGGGCAAGATCACCCGCCTCGAGCCGTCGCTCGAGGCCGCGTTCGTCGAGTACGGCGCCGACCGCCACGGCTTCCTGCCGCTGAAGGAAATCTCCCGCGATTACTTCCAGGCCGGGGTCGACCACAACAAGGCCGGCCTGAAGGAACTGCTGCGCGAAGGCCAGGAAGTGGTCGTTCAGGTCGACAAGGAAGAGCGCGGCAACAAGGGCGCGGCCCTGACCACGTTCATCTCGCTGGCCGGCCGCTACATGGTGCTGATGCCCAACTCCCCGACCGCCGGCGGCGTCTCGCGCCGCATCGAGGGGGACGACCGCGCCGAGCTGAAGAAGGCGATGGACGCGCTTACCATCCCCGACGACATGGGCGTGATCATCCGCACCGCCGGCGTCGGCCGCGATGCCGAGGAGCTGCAGTGGGACCTGGACTACCTCGTCAGCGTCTGGAAGGCGATCACCGACGCCGCGCTCAGCAAGCCCGCGCCGTTCCTGCTGTACCAGGAGTCGCGCCTGATCATCCGCGCCCTGCGCGACTACATGCGCCCGGACATCGGCGAGATCCTGGTCGACACCGACGAGATGTACGCCGAGGCGCGCGAGTTCGTCGAGCAGGTCATGCCGCACAACATGCGCAAGCTCAAGCACTACACGGACGACACCCCGCTGTTCAACCGCTTCCAGATCGAGTCGCAGATCGAGAGCGCGTACGAGCGCGAAGTGCGCCTGCCATCGGGCGGCGCGCTGGTGATCGACCAGACCGAGGCGCTGACCGCGATCGACGTGAACTCCGCGCGAGCCACCAAGGGCAGCGACATCGAGGAGACCGCGTTCAACACCAACCTGGAAGCGGCCGAGGAGGTCGCACGCCAGATGCGCCTGCGCGACCTGGGCGGACTGGTGGTGATCGACTTCATCGACATGTCCTCCAACCGCCACCAGCGCGACGTGGAGAACCGGCTGCAGCAGGCCCTCAAGCAGGACCGCGCGCGCGTGCAGGTCGGCCGCATCTCGCGCTTCGGCCTGCTGGAAATGAGCCGCCAGCGCCTGCGCCCGAGCTTGGGCGAGTCCAGCCAGATCGTCTGCCCGCGCTGCGAGGGCCACGGCCGGATGCGCAGCGTCGAGTCGTTGTCGCTGTCGATCCTGCGACTGGCCGAAGAGCACGCGATGAAGGACAACACCGGCCAGGTGCTGGTGCAGGCGCCGATCGAGATCGCCACCTACCTGCTCAACGAGAAGCGCCGCGCACTGAGCGAGATCGAGCAGCGCCACGACGCGCCGATCGTGATCGTCGCCGACGACCAGCTGCAGACGCCGCACTTCGAGGTCACCCGCATCCGCGAGAACGAACTGGGCGAGGAAACCACCAAGCCCAGCTACCACCGCGGCACGCCGCGCAAGCTGCCGACGCATGCGCTGACCAAGGCCCACCTCAACATCCCGGCCGCGCCGGCGGTGACCAACGTCAAGCCGGCCCACCCTGCCCCGCTGCGCGAGTCGCGCGAAGTGCAGGCCGCGCCGGTCGCCCCCGCGCCGGCACCGGTCGTGGTCGCGCCGACGCATTCGGGCGGCGTGGTCGAGCGCATCCTGCGCTTCTTCCGCGGCCCGGCCGCCGCCACCGAGACCCGCGAAAAGCCGGCCCGTGAAGCACGCCGCGAAGAACGCGATGAGCGCGGCAACGGCCAGCGACGTGACGGCCGCAGCGGCAAGTCAGGCACACGCGATGGCCGCGATGGCCGTCGCAGCGAAGGTCGCGGCAACAAGCAGGGCGAAGCCGGCGGCAACCGCCAGAAGCAGAAGGCCCAGCCGAAGAACGAGCCGAAGCAGCCGCGCAACGAGCCCAAGCGCGAAGCCAAGCAGGACGGCCGCCAGGAACCGCGCCAGGGCCGCAAGGGCGGACGCGGCAAGTCCGAGGAGACGCCGGCCGAAGTGAGCCGTACCGCGGCGCACGCGCAGGAGACGCCCAGCGAGGCGCCAAAGCCGGCAGTTTCCGTGCCCGCAGCCGCGACCGCCGCTGTGGCCGTGGCCTCCGCGCAGGACAGCGCGCCCACGAGTGCTGACGAAAAGAAGACGCAAGCGAGTGCGGACGCCGCCGCCCAGCCGGGCGATGGCACCGACGCCGGCGCCGGCGAAGGCACCGGACGCCGCCGTCGCGGCCGTCGTGGTGGTCGTCGTCGCCGTCGTGGAGGCGATGCCGCCAGCGGTGAGAACGGCCAGGACGGCACCGGCAATGACGTGCTGTCGGGCGACGAAGACGACCATGCCGCCATCGAAGAGCGCCCCACGGGTGACGCCCAGCGGCCGCAGCCGGAGTTCGACTTCGAGGACGACGCGGCACCCACCCCGGCGCCTGCGCGTCGTCCGGCACCGCAGGCACCCCAGGCCGCCGCAGCTGACGCTGCAGCCCCGGTGGCGCCGGCCGTTGCCGCGGCCGCCGCGGTCGGTGGCCATGCCGATGCCGGCGACAACGTCGACACGTCGATGAAGCAGGACGCATCGACGCCCGAGGCCCCGACCCCGTCTGCTGCCAGGCAGCCGGTGACGGACACGCAGCCGCAGGCACCGGTCAAAACTGACGTGTCGGAGCCGGCCGCCGTCGCTGCACAGGCACTGTCCACTTCACCGGAATCGACATCGGTACCGGCGGACGAGCCCGAGGTGGAATCGGCGCCGGCGTCCGTGGCGAAGCCCGACGCGCCGCGTGCTGCCACCGCAGCCGCCGCGGCTGCCTCGGGTGCGGATGCAGCGCACGAGGACCGCTTGCCGGCCACTGCAGCGCCGACCGAGCGTGCGACGCCTGCTCCGGATGCGCTGCCGCGTACCGGCGGCCTGTTCGACGCCCCGCACGCGGACACCAATACCGCGACGGACCCGGCGGCGGATGGCGAAGAAACCGTTGCCGCCCCGCAGGTGCAGCCAAAGGCAGAAACCGCAGCGGTCGAAGGCGAAACCGGTAAGCCGGAGGAGCGCCACGCCTGACCCGCGTCCGCACCGCGCACGAAAAGAGAGGGCCGCGCAATGCGGCCCTCTCTCTTTTAGCAGGGTTCGCGCCCGTAGCCGCGAGGGCGGCGGCACGCGCTACATCGAGTCGACCGATTCGACCAATCCGTGGCGCCCTGCCAGGCGCGCCAGCGTGATTGCGTCCCGGATGCGCAGCTTCTCGAACAGCCGCGCCTTGTGCGTGTTTACGGTTTTCGCGCTCAGGCACAGGCGACGCGCGATTTCCTCCTGGCGCAAGCCGCGCACCAGCAGCATCGCAACCTCGGTTTCCCGCGGCGAGAGTGCATCGAAGGGATTGCCATGCCCGTCGATACTATGGAGGGCGAGGTTCTGAGCCACGGCGCTGGCCAGGTAGCGGCGGCCGAGATGCACTTCGCGCACCGCGTTCAGCAGCTCCTCCGCATCGCCGCCCTTGCCTACGTAGCCCGACGCCCCGGCCTCCAGCAGGCGCCGCGGCATCGGGCCGTCCTCCAGCACCGACACGATCACCACGCGGGTGGCGCGGTTGCCGCCGGTAATGCGTTCGGTCACTTCCAACCCGCTGATGCCGGGCAGGTTCAAGTCGCACAGCACCACGTCCGGCGCCAGTGCGCGGATCAATGGCAGTGCCTGCTCGCCGGTGTCGGCCTCGCCGATCACCTCGATGTCGTCGGTCGACGACAGGATCATGGACATGCCGGCGCGCACGAGCGCGTGGTCGTCCACGATGAAGACGCGAATGGTCATCCCTTTCCCCTTGGCGCCGTCCTGGCGCGGGCTGCAGGCTAAACGCCGGGGACGCGTGGCGCAACCCGGCGGATGCCGTGAGCGCCTCGACAGCACTTCATCGGCAGCGAACGCATCGCGGCGCATACTCCGTCGATGGCCACCCTCAACCAGTTGCGTACGCGACTCGACATTCTGGAAAACCGCGTACCCGGCATGGCACACCGGTCGGTCGGCACCGATGAGTTCTGGTCCGCATTCGAGCTCTACAGCGACAACATCCTCATCGACGCCGCCGGCCACCGCGATTACGTGCGAGCCCGGCTGGACGTCATGCGCACGGTCGCGTCGACGCATCTCGTGGCGGGTACGTCCACCATGCAACGCATCCAGGCCGCGGCGTCGAACCTCCTGAAGGCGTCGACCCGCTGATCGAACGCAGGCGTGCCGCGTGCGTACCGGGTGCGTGCGTACCGGATGGCGGAGAGAGTGGGATTCGAACCCACGGAAGGTTTGACCCTTCGCCGGTTTTCAAGACCGGTGCCTTAAACCGCTCGGCCATCTCTCCGAAACACTGCTTTCAATCCGATCACTGCGCTCAACCCGCGGCGCGAGGCGCGCGGGGCGTCATTTTGACACGGCCACGGCTGGTGCGGCACGGGACGGCGCGGGCATCGCTGCCTGCGCGAAGGCCTGCTGCTCATGCTCGCTGCAGGGCCCGCCCTTGATGTCCCGGCACGACAGGCGCGCGGTTTCCACCAGGCCAGGCACGCGCTCGGCGAGGAAGTCGATGAACACCCGCACCGCCGGCAACATGCCGCGCCGGGAGGCGAATACCGCATGGAAGATGCCCTGCGGCAGGCGCCATTGCGGCAGCACCACTTCCAGTTCACCCGCGCGCACGGCGTCGGAGCACACCGTTTCCGGCAGTAGCGTGATGCCGACGCCCTGCTTGGCCAGCGCCATCAGCATCGGAAAGTCGAATCCCATCACGCGCGGCTTCAGGTCCACGCGCCGCACCTCGCCGGCCGGGCCATGCAACTCCCAGCGCTGGCGCGCATCGTCCTCGCTCATGCTGAGGGTGACGTGGTCTTCGAGGTCGTCCGGACGGGTCGGCCGGCCCTGTTTGCGCAGGTAATCGGGACTGGCGACCAGCAGTTCCTGCACCTGGCCGAAGCTGCGCATTACCAGGCTGCCGTCATCGTCCAGCTTGGCGCGCACGCGCAGCGCCACATCGATGCCTTCGTTGATGATGTCGACGCGGCGGTTGCTGACCTGCAACTGCACGCGTACCTGCGGGTAACGCGCCAGGAACTCCGGCAGCAACTGCGGCATCTGCTGTTGTGCCATCCCGACCGGCACGCTGACGCGGATCACGCCGCGCGGCTCGGCACTGAGGCGGTCGACCACCTCGCGCGCGGCCTGCGCCTCGGCCAGCATCGACTGCGCATGCCGGTACACGCTGTTGCCGACTTCGGTCACCGCGAAGCGGCGGGTCGACCGCTGCAGCAGGCGCACGCCCAGGTCGGTTTCCAGCTGGCTGATGCGGCGGCTCAGGCGCGACTTGGGGATGCCCAGCGCGCGCTCGGCGGCAGCGAAACCGGAGTGCTCGACCACCATGGCGAAGTAGTAGAGGTCGTTGAGGTCGTGCATGGCGAAGTTCCACTATCAGAACAGTGGATCACATTTGAACAGGTTTATCCCACTGAGGCAACGGCCCAGATTGGGGGCACCGGCGGCGCGACCGCCCCTGACGGACCCCAGCCATGCACCTCCTCCACATCGACTCCAGCGCCCTGGGCGGCAACTCCGTGACCCGTGAACTGTCGGCCGCAATCGTCGCGCGCTGGCGCGACGCCCTGCCCGACCTGCGCATCAGCTATCGGGACCTCGACCTCGACCCGGTTCCGCACGTCACCGGGCGTGGCCTGTCCGGCGCGGATGCGGACGAGGTCGCGGCGGCCGCGCGCACGCTGGAGGAGTTCCTCGCTGCCGACGTCATCGTGATCGGCGCGCCCATGTACAACTTCTCCGTCCCCTCCACGCTCAAGGCCTGGATCGACCGCATCGCGGTGGCGGGCAAGACGTTCCGCTACACCGCCGACGGTGCGCAGGGACTGGCGGGCGGCAAGCAGGTCATCATCGCCAGCGGCCGCGGCGGATTGCACACCGGCGCGCCAAGCGACTTCCAGGAACCGTACCTGCGGCAGGTGTTCGGCTTTCTCGGCATCGACGAGGTGACGTTCGTCCGCGCCGAAGGCGTGGCGTACTCGCCAGAGCATCGTGCCGAGGCACTGGCCGCGGCGCATGCGTCGATCCCGGAGCCGGTCTGAGAGGCGGCGTAACGACCGCCCGTAATGCCTGTGTATCAGCCGACCCGCTCGACCCCGCCCATGTACGGCCGCAGCGCGTCCGGCACGGTGATCGAACCGTCAGCGTTCTGGTAGTTCTCCATCACCGCGATCAGCGCGCGGCCCACGGCGACGCCCGAGCCGTTGAGCGTGTGCATCAGCTCGGGCTTGCCCGTCTCCGGGTTGCGCCAGCGCGCCTGCATGCGGCGGGCCTGGAAGGCCTCGCAGTTCGAGCACGAAGAGATCTCCCGGTACGTGCCCTGCGACGGCAGCCAGACTTCCAGGTCGTAGGTGCGGGCAGCGGCGAAGCCCATGTCGCCGGTGCACAGCAGCACGCGGCGGTACGGCAGGCCGAGCTTCTCCAGCACGACTTCGGCACACCGGGTCATGCGCTCGTGCTCGCCGTTGCTTTCGCCGGGCCGCGCGATCGACACAAGCTCGACCTTTTCGAACTGGTGTTGTCGGATCATGCCGCGGGTGTCGCGCCCGTGGCTGCCGGCCTCGGCGCGGAAGCACATCGAATGCGCGGTCATGCGCAGCGGCAGCCCGGCGTCCTCGACGATGGTGTCGCGGACGATGTTGGTCAGTGGCACTTCGCTGGTCGGGATCAGGTAGCGCCGGCTTTCGCCCAGCTCGGTGGCGAACAGGTCGTCCTCGAACTTCGGCAGCTGGCCGGTGCCCTGCATGCTGTCGGCATTGACGATGACCGGGACGCTCGTCTCTTCGTAGCCGTGCTCGCCGGTGTGCAGGTCCAGCATGAACTGCGCCAGCGCACGGTGCAGACGCGCGATGCCGCCGCGCAACACGGTGAAGCGCGCGCCGCTCAATTTGGCAGCGGTGTCGCCGTCCAGCATGCCGTCGCGCGCGCCCAGCTCGACGTGGTCCTTGACCGGGAAGTCGAACTCGCGCGGCGTGCCCCAGCGATGCTGTTCGACGTTGTCGTTCTCGTCCGTGCCGTGCGGCACGTCGTCCTGCGGCAGGTTGGGCAGGCCCAGCGCGATGGCATCGAGTTCGGCCTTGATCGCTTCCAGCCGCGCCTCGCTGGCCTTGAGTTCATCGCCCAGCCCGGCAACTTCGGCCAGCAACGGCGCCACGTCCTCGCCCTTGGCCTTGGCCTGCCCGATCGCCTTGGAGCGCGCGTTGCGGGTGGCCTGCAACTCCTGAGTGCGCACCTGGATCTGCTTGCGCTCGACCTCCAGCGACTCCAGCCGCGCCGGGTCCAGGTCGAAGCCGCGCGACTGCTTGAGGCGGGCGGCGAGTTCGGCGGGGTTCTGGCGCAGCAGGGTGGGATCAAGCATGTCGGGGCCGGGCATCGCGTGGTCGGGCCGGCGATTATCGCCCGCAACCGCCCGCCTTGCCGACCCGTGCCAGAATGCGGGCCCCGTCGTCCGCCCAGGGTGTCCGATGCCCCGCGTTCCATCCGCTCCGCCGCGCCGCTCCTTCCAACTGTCCGACTGGACGCCCGGACGCCGCGCGTGGCTGTGGGTGGCGGGCGCGTTCGTCGCCGGGCTGCTGCTGTTCCTGCTGATCCGGCCCGGCGACGATGCCGCGCTGCCGGACGACGCTACGCCGCCCACCGCATCGCGCGCCGACTACGACCCTCTGCCTGCCCCCTTGCCGGCCGGCGAGCGCGAAGCCAGCGGCATGGACGACGAACGCCGGCGGCCGCCCGAGCCCGATGAGCAGCCGCAGTTGGTCGAGACGCCACCGCCGCCACCGCCCGAACCGCCGCCTGCGCCGGTCGCACCGACCACGCCCGCCGGCGTGCCCCTGGCATCGGGCTCGCGGCCCGAACCCATCGAAGGCCGGATGCCACCGCCGTCCTACCCTGCCCTCGCGCTACGCCGCGGCGAAAGCGGCACCGTGGTGGTGCGTGCCGAAGTCGGGCCCGATGGCGTGCCCACGTCGGTCTCGGTGGCCCGCAGCAGCGGCTCGCGCACGCTCGACCGCGCCGCGGTCTCGGCGGTCAACCGCTGGCAGTTCCGCCCCGCCCAACTCGAGGGCCGCCCGACGGTGGGCAGCGTGCTGGTGCCGATCGAGTTCAAGCCGCAACGGTAGTGGCGACCGGCCCGGCCGTCCGTATTGGAGCAAGCGATGGTGTCACCTGATCGCAACGCGCGAAACACGGGTTCACCCCGCAGCCTGTTGTGGCTGGTGGTGATGGCATTGATCGTGGCCGCCGCAGTGTGGGCGCTGCGATCCACGGACGACGGCATCAGGCCTGCCGGACCGGAAACCGATCAGTCCGTTACCCGTTCGGCGCCCGAGGCCGCACCCGTGGTGATCGACGAGAGCGCGACGTCGACCGGTACACCACCGGCCAGCGGTCGCCCGGCCAACGCGCCGGCCGAACCCATTCCTGCGTCGGCCATCCCGCCCCAGTTTCCCCTGGAGGCCGTGCGGCGTGGCGAAAGCGGCCAGGTGCTGCTGAAGGTGCCGGTAGCCGTGGACGGCACGCCGGGCGGCATCTCGGTGGCGCGCAGCAGCGGCTCGGAACTGCTCGACCGCGCCGCGTTGGACGCCGTGTCACGCTGGCGGTTCCGGCCCGCACGACGCGATGGCGACGATGTCGCATCGACGCTGGAAATCCCGATCGACTTCAGGCCGCCGGGCTGACCTCACGCAGGCCGAAACCGGCACCAGCGGCGAGATCGACGAATCCTGGAAACGACGTCGCGACGTTCACGACGTCATCGATCTCGACCTCGCCGTCGGCCAGCTGCGCCGCGACGGCAAAGCTCATCGCGATGCGGTGATCGCCGCGGCTGTCGATGCGTCCTCCCTGGATGCGGCCGCCCTCGATCGCTGCGCCGTCGGGCGCCTCGTCCACCGACACACCGAGCGCGCGCAGGCCCTGGGCCATGGCGGCGATGCGGTCGGACTCCTTGACGCGCAGTTCCGACGCGCCCCGCACCACCGTGCGCCCCCGCGCCGCAGCGGCGGCGACGAACAGCGCCGGGAACTCGTCGATCATGTCCGGCACCCAGGCCTCGGGCACCTCGATGCCGCGTAGTGGTGCGTAGCGCACGAGCAGATCGGCGACGGGCTCGCCACCGGAGGTGCGCGGGTCGTGTTCGACGATGTCGGCACCCATCGCGCGCAGGACGTGCAGCAGGCCGATGCGGCGGGGGTTCATCCCGACCGCCGGCAGGCGAAGTTCGGAGCCGGGCACCACCGTCGCAGCGACGATGAAGAACGCCGCCGATGAAAAATCCGCCGGCACATACACCTCGGTCGCGCGCAGGCTGTGGCCGCCGTCGAGCGACGCATAGCCCGGCTCGAACCGGACCGGATAGCCGAAGGCCTCCAGCATCCGCTCGCTGTAGTCGCGCGTCGGGTGCGGCTCGCGCACGGTGGTCGTGCCGTTTGCATAGAGGCCCGCCAGCAGCAACGCGGACTTGACCTGCGCGCTGGCGACGGGGAGCGCATAGTCGATCCCCCGCAGCGCCTGCCCGCCATGCACGTGCAGGGGTGGACGACCGCCATCGCTGCTCTCGATGCGCGCACCCATGCGCTGCAATGGCTCGATTACTCGCGCCATCGGCCGCGCCGACAGCGACGTATCGCCGGTCAGCACGCTGTCGAATGCCTGGCCGGCGAGCACACCCGCCAGGAGCCGCATGCCCGTGCCGGCGTTGCCGCAGTCGATCGTGCCGGCACCCTGCAGGCCGTGCAGGCCAACGCCTTGCACGACGCGCTCGGCATCACCCGGCGCCTCGATGCGCACGCCCATGCGCTCGAACGCACGCGCCGTGGCACGGGTGTCCTCGCCTTCCAGGAAGCCATGGATGTGCGTGGTGCCCTCGGCCAGCGCACCCAGCATCACCGCCCGGTGCGAGACCGACTTGTCGCCGGGCACACGGACCTCGCCCTGCAGCGGACCACCCGGCATGGCACGCCAGGCGCGCTGGTCGGCCGCGCTCACGACACGGCCCGGGGCGGCGTCGAACGACAGCACATGGCGGGTGACGGGTCCCGCTCAGCCATGGCGCTGCTGGAAGTCGCGCATGAACGCAGCCAACGCCTCCACGCCCGCCTCAGGCATCGCGTTGTAGATCGACGCACGCATGCCACCCAAGGCGCGGTGACCCTTGAGCGAGATCAACCCCGCGTCCTTGGCCTCGGCCAGGAACGGCTTGTCCAGCGCCTCGTCGCGCAGGAAGAACGGCACGTTCATCCGCGAGCGCACGGCCGGTGCGACCTCGTTGCGGTAGAAGCCGTCCGACCCGTCGATCGTGCGGTAGAGCAGCGCGGACTTGCGGGCATTGCGCGCGGCGAATTCCTCCACGCCGCCCTCGGCCAGCATCCACTTGAAGACCAGGCCCGCCAGGTACCAGTTCCACGTCGGCGGCGTGTTGAGCATGGACTCGCCCTTGACGTGGCTGCGGTAGTCCAGGATGTCGGCGCGCGGCTGGCCGGCGCGCTCGAGCAGGTCGCGGCGCACGATCACGACGCTCACGCCCACCGGGCCCAGGTTCTTCTGCGCACCGGCGTAGATCACGCCGAAGCGCGAGACGTCCAGCGGCTCGGACACGATGGACGAACTGAAGTCGGCGAACAGCGGAACATCGCCGACGTCGGGGAGTTCGCGGAACTCCACGCCGTGGATGGTCTCGTTGGCGGTGACGTGCACGTAGGCCGCGCCGGGCGTCAGCGTCCAGTCCGCTCGCGGCGGGATGTCGCGGAAGCCGCCGGCTTCGCCGCTGGCCGCGACGTGGGCCTGCACATAGTGATTCACCTGCTTGAGCGCGGTCTTGCCCCAGTGGCCGGTCACGACGTAGTCGGCAGCCTGCCCCGGTTCGGCGAAGTTGAGCGCCAGCAGCGCCTGCTGCATCGTCGCCCCGCCCTGCAGGAACAGCACCGCGTAGTCGTCCGGGATCGACATCAGCGTCCGCAGGTCGGCCTCGGCTTCGGCGGCCACCTGCATGAACTCCGGGCCGCGGTGGCTGAGTTCGACGATGGAGGCCCCGACGCCGTGCCAGTCGAGCATCTCGGCCTGGGCCTGTTCCAGGACGGCCTGCGGCAGGGTGGCGGGACCGGCACTGAAGTTGAAGGCGCGCGACATGGAACGCTCCGGCTGGATTGGGGTCCCAGAGTATGCCGCAGCGCAGCACGCACGCCACGTCCCTGCATCGCGCGTCGGCACGTGCATCCTTTTCACCGCCGCGTCCGTCTAATGGAGGACGCCACCGCTATCGCCACTGCAGTCAGGGAGACGCCCATGTCCTTGCGCGATGCATTGCGCATCCCCGCCGCCGAGATCACCGACGAGGCCGTGTACCGCGACCGCCGGCGACTGCTGGCCGCCATGGCCGCCGCGCCGGCCCTCTCGTTGGCCGGATGCGCCGAGTCCGCCCCACCCCCGCCCGCGTCCAATGTCCGCATCAGCCCCGAGCAGGCGCGCGCCGGCTTCGTGACCGACGAGGTCAAGACGAGCTACCAGGACGTCACCACCTACAACAACTTCTACGAATTCGGCACCGGCAAGTCCGACCCGTCGCGCGCGGCCAAGACCCTGCAGACCTCACCGTGGTCCGTCGCGGTGGGTGGCGAATGCGAGAAGCCGGGCACGGTGTCGCTGGCAGACCTGCTCAAGGGCATCACGCCGACCGAGCGCATCTACCGCCTGCGCTGCGTGGAAGGCTGGTCGATGGTGATCCCGTGGCTGGGCGTGCCGCTGGCGGATGTGCTCAAGCGCTTCGCGCCGACGTCCAAGGCGAAGTTCGTGGCCTTCACCACGCTGGCGGACCGCAAGCAGATGCCCGGCATCGCCTACCGCTCGATCAACTGGCCGTACCGCGAGGGCCTGCGCATCGACGAGGCGATGCATCCGCTGGCATTCCTCGCCACCGGGCTCTACGGCAAGCCGCTGCCGCAACAGAACGGCGCGCCGCTGCGCCTGGTGGTGCCGTGGAAATACGGGTTCAAGAGCATCAAGTCGATCGTCGCCATCGATTTCGTCGAGAAGCGTCCACGCACGGCCTGGAACGACCTGCAGCCGAGCGAGTACGGCTTCTTCTCCAACGTGAACCCCAACGTCGACCACCCGCGCTGGAGCCAGAAGACCGAGCGGCGCATCGCCGGCACCGGAAGCAAGCTCTTCGCCGACCGCATTCCGACGCGCCTGTTCAACGGGTACGCGGACCAGGTGGCGGGCCTCTATGCCGGCATGGACCTGCGCCAATGGTTCTGATGCGGGCGGTGCGCTGATGGCGGGGGCACCGAAGCGCAAGACCTCCACGGCGATGGTCGCCGCGAAGGCGGTGGTGCATGCGCTGGCACTGACGCCCGCCGCGATCCTGGCGTGGCAGATCCGGCAGGAATGGCTGACCGGCAGCGGCGGGTTGGGTGCGGACCCCGTCGCGGAGATCGAACACCGGCTCGGCACCTGGGCCCTCCGGCTCCTGTTGATCACATTGGCGGTCTCGCCACTGCGCCAGTGGACCGGCCAGCCGCAGCTGCTGCGCTTCAGGCGGATGCTGGGCCTGTACGCGTTCTTCTACGCGACGCTGCACCTGGCCGCCTACCTGGTGCTCGACCTGCGCGGCTACTGGGCGCTGGTGTTCGAGGAGATCGTCAAGCGCCCCTACATCACCGTCGGTTTCGCCGCGTGGCTGCTGCTGGTGCCGCTGGCCGTGACCTCCACCCAGGCGGCCATCCGCCGGCTGGGTCGGCGTTGGGGGCAACTGCATAAGCTCGTGTACGCCATCGCGGCGCTGGCGGTGCTGCACTTCTGGTGGATCGTGAAGTCGGACATCCGCGAACCGCTGCTGTATGCGGCGATCCTTGCCGTCCTGCTGGGCTGGCGTGCGATGCGTGCGTGGCAGCGTCGACGCACGGCGGCCGCGTCGCCGGCGGCGGCTCGCGCTCAGCGAGTGCCGTAGAGCAGCAGCAGGCTCAAAGCGCCCGACAGCAGCAACGCCGCCAGCAGCAACCACGGGAGTCGGCGGGCCGAATCGAGCAGGCGCTCAGGCGTCGCGGCATCGGGCTCCGGCCCTGCCGCCTCGTCGGCGATATCGACACTCGCCTGCGTCCGGCCCGGCGCACGCGGGGCCTCCAGCACGAAGCGGTACCCGTCGATCGCCAGCTGGTCGCCGGCCCGTAGCAGCGCGTGGCGCACGGGATGGCCGTTGACTTGGCTGCCCTGCTCCGAACCGAGGTCGCGCAGCACCGCACCGCCCTCGCACGGCACCAGCCGTGCATGGCGCTCGGCAAGCGCCGGCTCATCCATCCGCACGTCGCAGTCACGCGCGCGGCCGATGGTGACCACGTCCTCCAGCGGATGGCAGCGGCCGTGCAATGGCCCGCCCACGGCGCGAAGCACCAGCCGTGACTCCTCCGTCGCCGGCTCGTCCTGTGCAGGCGCGGCATCCGGAGCCGGGCCCACCAGCACCAGTTCGACGCCTTCCACGAACACCGCATCGCCCGGCCGCAGCATGGCCATGCGACGGACGGGCCGGCCATTGACGTGGACGCCACGCACGCCCTCGGCGAGCTGCATCCAGATGCCGCGACGGTCGATACAGAACTGCGCGAGCATCGGTTGGCCGATGCCCACCAGCGCCATCTCACCGCGGCCATCGCGGCCCACGGCATGCACGCCCGGTGTCAGCACCAGGTCGGACAGGTCTCGGTCGGGGCGTCGCAGTCGAAGGTCGTTCACGCCGGCGCAATCTAGCACGGGGCTGCGCGCCGTCACGCGGACTTCGTTCGGGCTTGGAGCGCTGCGCCCGCGGCCGCACAATGGCCCCCCACCCCTCGCGGTCCGCCCCATGTCCAGCATCGACATCCGCCATGCCCACTCACTGCCTCCCGCACAGGCCCGCGTGGCGGTGCAGGAAGTGGCCGACAAACTCGTCGAGCGTTTCGGCGTGACGTGCACCTGGCAGGGCGACATCCTCAACTTCAGCCGCAGCGGCGTCGACGGTCGCATCGCGCTGGCACCGCAGGAGTTGCACGTCACCGCGCAGCTGGGCTTCCTGCTCAGCGCGATGAAGGGTCCGATCGAGAGCGAGATCCACCGCGTGCTGGGCGAACGCTTCGGCTGATGCGCCTTTCGCCCCTCGCGCGTCGTCGGGCGATGGTTTGAAAGCCGGCGCTGGTGTGAAAGCTCTAGCCCGCGGTCGGAAGGTTCAGTGCCACCCCGATTCCGGAGGTCCCATGGCCACGCGAAGCACCCGCAAGACATCCGCACGTCGTCCCGCCGCCGGCGCCACGCCGGACGCGGACAGCCCGGCCTCGCAGGCCGAGCAACTTTCGCGCTCGCTGAGCGAGTCGGCGCAGCAGATCTGGCTGGCCGGCCTGGGCGCATTCAATCGCGCACAGGCGGAAGGCACGCGTCTGTTCGAGGGCCTGGTCAGGGACGGGCTCGGGCTGGAACAGCAGGCGCGCCGTGTCGCAGGCGTGCAGGCCGAAGCCGCGCGCCGCAACGTCGAGAGCACGGTCGATACCGCGCGTGAGCGCGCCAGCGAGACCTGGGACCGGTTCGAGAAAGGGTTCGAAGACCGCGTGCACCGCACCCTGGTGCGCCTGGGCGTGCCCGACCGCAACGACCTGGCCGACCTGAGCCGCCGGGTCGATGCGCTGACGGCCGAGCTGCGCCGGCACGGTGTGGAGGCCGTACCAAAGGCACGCACGCGCCCGGCCACGCGGACGGCGGCGTCCCGCTCGCCAATCAAGAAGGCCGCCGCGAAGAAGGTGGCCGGCGCTGGCAAACGGGCCACCAAGGCCGCTTCACCACGCACGCCCGATCCCGCCAAGCCCACCCGCGCGGCGACCACCCGCCGCACACGCGGTTGACCGTGTCCGTCGACGTCGTCGAAGCCACCGCGCGCCTGCGCGACTGGCTCGCGGCGCACCGGCGCGTGTTCGTATTGACGGGTGCGGGCTGCAGCACCGGATCGGGCATCCCCGACTACCGCGATGCCGATGGCGCATGGAAACGTCGTGCGCCGATCACCTACCAGTCATTCACCGGTGACGCCGCCATGCGCACGCGCCACTGGGCACGCAGTGTCGTGGGCTGGCCGATGGTGGAGCGCGCACGTCCGAACGCCGCGCACCTGGCCATCGCCGACGCGGGCCACGCCGGGCGTATCATGGCGCTGGTCACGCAGAATGTCGACGGACTGCACCAGCGGGCCGGCAGCCGGGATGTCATCGACCTGCACGGCCGGATCGGCGAGGTCGTGTGTCTCCAGTGCAGCCGGCGCATGCCGCGCGCCGCGCTGCAGGACGAACTCGTGCAGCTCAACCCGGGCTGGGGCGACCGCGTGGCCGCGCATGCACCCGACGGCGATGCCGACCTGGACGACGACGAGGTCGCCGGCTTCCGGGTGGCGCCATGCGGCGACTGCGACGGCATGCTGAAGCCAGATGTCGTCTTCTTCGGCGAGAACGTCCCGCGCGAGCGCGTTGCGCGCGCCGCCGCGGCGCTTGCGGACGCCGACGCGATGCTGGTCGTGGGCTCGTCGCTGATGGTGTACTCCGGTTACCGCTTCGCCCGCGCTGCACGCGAGGCCGGCAAGCCGTTGGCCATCCTTACGCGTGGCGTCACGCGGGCCGATGCGCTGGCCACCCTGAAGATCGATGCCGACTGCACGCAGGTGCTGCCCGGGGCGTGGTAGCCGGACCCGTCCGGTGCGGGGGCTACGGACTCAGGCCGAGGCGTCGTGCGGCACGCCATCGCTGCGTGCGGCCACCAGCAGGCGGTCCCGCCCGGTGCTCTTGGCGCGGTACAGCGCCTCGTCGGCGCGGCGCAGCATCGACGAGAGGTCTTCGCCCTGTTGCCGTTCGGCCAGGCCGCCGCTGAGCGTGCAACCCAGCGCCTCCTGTGCCAGCGCGAAGTCCGCGCGTACGCGCTCGGCGAATCGCCATGCTTCCTGCAACGACGCCGTGCGCGCCAGCACCACGAACTCCTCGCCACCCAGGCGCGCGGCGATGTAGTCCTTGCCCTCGCGGCTGCGGATGATCCGGCCCAACTCCGCCAATGCATCGTCGCCGGCCTGGTGGCCGTGGGTGTCGTTGACCTGCTTGAAGTGGTCGATGTCAAGGAACACCAGGCACCCCGGCCGCGTGCGCACGCGGCCACCGGTACCACGTCCCAGCGATTGCGCGGCGACCGCCTCCCACCCGCTGCGGTTGAGCAGGCCAGTCAGCGGGTCGGTCCGCGCCTGCCACCACAGGTTCATGCTCTGCAGGTAGGCGCGGGCGGCGAACTCCGACCGGTAGCGGCGCAGCATCCAGCCGAAGCCCAGCGTCGCGAACACGTACAGCCAGTACATGGTCTGGCCCGAGGCGGGCGCGCCATGCAGTTCGACACGCACCAGGCTCAGCAGCAGCACGACGCCTACGAACAGTGCCATCGCCCGACGCCGCACCAGCAGCGCGAGCATCGCGATCGGCAGCATGTTGAACAGGCCGGTACGGAACGCCAGTTGCGGGATCGCACCCGGCATCGGGACGGACAAGAAGACCCCCAGTACCGCCGTGTAGGCCAGCAGCACGGCAAGCCGCACGTACCAGCGCGTCTGGTACCAGACCAGCAGCGGCGTGAATGCCAACACCAGGCCCACCACCACCGACAGCGCCGGCGGATAGCCGATGCCGGCCACCCACCCCAACGCTTCCAGGCAGCCCAGCAGTACCAGCAGTACCGCGCCGCCCAGCATCACCGTCGCCATCGCGGGCTGGGTGACCGACACCTGCAGGTTCACCAGCTTCTGGCGATCGGCCGGCTCCAGGCGCGACCACGAGCTGCGGAACAGCGCCAGCATCGCCCGCAGCGGCGAACGCCTTTCCCGTCCCAGCAAGGGGCCGGCCACAGTGTCGTCGGTACTCATGGTCTCGAAGTCGTGAGTTGGAACAGCAGGGCGTACGGCCGGGCAAAGAGCGCGATCATGTGCGTGGCGGCGTCAAGGCCGCGTGCGCCGCGCGATGGAACGATGCCGCTCCGGGTGCCGGTCCGCGCCCCTCCAGGAACGCCGGGAAGGACTCCGGCGGCAGCGCGGCCGAATACAGGAACCCCTGTGCCCGCGTGACCCCCAGCGCCAGCAACGCGGCGCGCTGGCGCTCGTCCTCCACGCCCTCGGCCACCACTTCCAGCCCGAGCCGCCGCGCCATGTGCACCACGGCCTCGAGGATCGCCTGGTCGAACGGATCGTCGGGCAGCGCCCGTACGAACGAACGGTCGATCTTGATCGTGTCGATCGGCAGCGCCTTGAGGTAGGCCAGCGACGAATGCCCGGTGCCGAAGTCGTCGATCGCCAGGCCGACGCCCAATGCACGCAACCGCGCCAGTGCCGCCGCGCCACCCACCGTGTCCATGACTGCGGTTTCGGTGATCTCCAGGCACAACCGCTGAGGGGCGATGCGACTGCGCTGCAGTGCGCCGGCCACGTGTTCGACCAGGCCGGCGTCATCGAACTGGCGGGCCGACACGTTCACCCGGACCCGCAACGACGGGTCGGGCCAGCGCGAGGCGAGCTGGCAGGCGCGTTCCAGTACCCAACGCCCGACCGGGATGACGAGGTCGCTGGCCTCGATCACGTCGATGAACTCGGCGGCCGGCACCCAGCGTCCGTCGTTGTGCCAGCGCAGGAGCGCTTCGGCGGACACGCAGCGGCCGGTCTCTAGGTCCACCTCCGGCTGGAAGTGGACTTCGAAATCCTGGCGCGCGAATGCCTGGCGCAACGTGTTCTCGCGCTCGGCCGACAGGCGCAGCGAAGCGACATGGCCGGTATCGAACACCGCCAGGCGCGCACCCTCGCGGCGCTGGGCACGGCGGCTCGCAAGCTCTGCGTGGTGCAGCAGCGTTTCGGGCGACCAGACGTGCAGGTCCCGCGCGAACGCGATGCCCGCCGACGCTTCGCAACGCATGCCGACGTCCAGCGCATCGCCTTCTTCGATCGCCGCCAGGCATGTGCGGGCAAGAGGAGCGAGCGCCGCCTCTTCCAGACCGGGCCGCGGTATCAGCAGGAATGCCTCGTTGCCGATGCGCCCCAGCTGGCCGTTGGCGCCCACGGCACGGCGCAAGCGGTCGCTGGCCGTGCGCAGGATGCCCTCGACGTCGCCCGCGCAGGCGGCCAGGTTTAGTTGCAGGTGGATGACCGACAGCGTCGACAGGGCCCCGGGCGTGGTCGAACCCAGCGTCTGCAGCCAGTCGATCACGCAGTACCGGTTGGGGAGGCGCGTGGTCGCGTCCTGCTCGGCGGTGGCCTTGATGTTGGCCTGGGCGGCGGTGCGTCGCTCGCGTTCGTGGATGAGGGCGAGGTGGTCGCCGATGCTGGCCGCGAATGCGCGCTCGGACGGTGTCCATGCGCGCGACCCTTCCACCATCTCGTGGCAGATGACGCCGACCACGCCGTCGGCCGTCCGGATCGGCGCATCCATGGTGGCGACCACGCCGTACCGGCGCAGGTAGCGACCGAGGCAGTTGTCCGCATGTTGCGCATCGCCGACATCCTCGGCATGCACCACGCGCGAGCCCAGCAGCGACGCGACGTACGGCGCGGCCAGGTCGAGGTGGTCACCGGGCGCGGGCTCGTGCCGGGCCTGGCGCCGGTCGAAGCCGTGGATGCAGCGCAGCACGCCGGCGCTCTCGTCCACGCGCCACACGTTGACCCGGTCGACGTCCAGCGCGGACGCAGCGGTTTCCGAAACCACCCGCAACACGTGCTCGTGGCAGTCCGGCGCCCGCCCGATGGCATGCGCCAGGCCGACCAGTGCCTGTTCGAAGCCTGCTTCCCGCGTCGCGTTGCCCATGAACCCCGCTGCCTGTCGAGAGAACACCCCCGGGACGCTGGACTGGCTGGCGTGAAACGGGCGCGAACCGACCGCGTGCCCCATCCACCGCAACGTCCATGCACATTCCCCTGCGGTCTGTAACGGCCGGGGACGTCACGACTTTAGGAAGCATGTGCGCGGGATTGCGCGCATGGGTGCGCACGACCGGGACGCGGCCGTACGGGCGCCCGCAACCGGACGCCGACCTGCCGGCGTGCTCAGCGCAACAGCAGCACGGGTATCGGGCAGGTCCGCAGCATCGTGGTCGTGGTGCTGCCCACGATGAGCTGGCGGATGCGGGAATGCCCGTAGGCACCCATCACCAGCAGGTCGATGCCCTCCTCGCGGACGGCATCGGCAATGGCGCTGTCGGGCTGGCCATCGCGCAGTGAGGCCGCCGCCTCGAACCCGGCCACCGCGAGCACGTCCTTCGCCCAGTGCAGCTGCGAACGCGGCGTCTCGCCATCCTTGCCGGCCATGAGGATGCGAACTTCCAAGCCGCGGAACAGCGGGCTGGCGGCGATCATCTCGATGCCCTTGCGGGTGGTGGCGCTGCCGTCGAACGCCACCAGCACGCGCCTGATTGGCCGGAACGCGCGCGAGGCCACCAGCAGCGGCCGGTGCACGGCGCGCACGACGCGCTCCAGGTTGCCGCCGAGGTGGCCCCTGGCGAAGTCGGCATGGCTGCCGCGCTTGCCCAGTACGAACAGGCGCACGCCTGGCTCCTGTTCGGTCAGCGTGTCGACCAGGCCGCCGTGACGCTGCCGGGTGTCGGCACCCGCGGCGCCCATGTCGGCTGCGAACCCCTTGGCCTCCTGCAGCAGCAGGCGACCCTGCTCCTGCGCCAATGCGCTGCGGCGTTCGTCCAGCTGCGCCAGCTCGCCGAGCAGGCGCTCCTGCTCGCCCAGCTCGAGATTGCCGCTGTAGTCGGCGGCGGGCGCGACTTCCGGGTGGCGGTCCAGGACATGGAGCAGTTCCAGCGGCGCCCCCAGCCGGGCGGCAGCCCAGCCCGCATGGCGGGCGACGCTTTCGGTATAGGTCGAGCGGTCGATGGCGGCCAGTACGCGGCCTTCGGTGTGGATCAGTGGCGTGGTCATGACGCGCTCCTCAATGGCCCGACAGGCGTGCGACGGCATCGGGCTTGTCGTACACGCCCAGCCGGTCCACCAGCGTCATGCTGGCATCGTTCATGCCGATCAACTCGACCTCGGTGCCCTCGCGGCGGAACTTGAGCACCACCTTGTCCAGCGCGCCGACCGCGCTGAGGTCCCAGAAATGTGCGCGGCTGACATCAATGCGCACCCGCTGCAGCACTTCCTTGAAGTCGAAGCCGGCAACGAATTTCTCCGCGGATACGAAGAACACCTGGCCGGTCACCGTGTAGTGGCGCGCCGCGCCGTCCTCGGCGGCGACCGAACCCACGTGCAGCACGCGGCCGACCTTGCGTGCGAAGAACAGCGCCGACAGCAGCACGCCGGTCAGCACGCCCTTGGCCAGGTCGTGGGTCAGCACGGTGACGACGACGGTCGCGATCATCACCACGCTGGAGGACTTCGGGTGGGTCTTGAGGTCGCGCACCGAGGCCCAGCTGAAGGTGCCGATCGACACCATGATCATCACCGCCACCAGCGCGGCCATGGGGATCTGCTTCACCCATGGCCCGGCGAACACCACCAGCAGCAACAGCACCACGCCGGCGACCAGCGTCGACAACCGCCCGCGGCCCCCGGATTTCACGTTGATCACCGACTGCCCGATCATCGCGCAGCCCGCCATGCCGCCCAGCAGGCCCGCGGCGATGTTGGCCACGCCCTGCCCGGTCGACTCGCGGTCCTTGTCGCTGGGCGTGTCGGTCAAGTCATCGACGATCTGCGCCGTCAGCAGCGACTCCAGCAGACCCACGATCGCCAGCGTGATCGACACCGGCAGGATGATCTGCAGCGTCTCCAGCGTCAGCGGCACCTGCGGCAGCAGGAACACCGGCAGGCTGTCGGGCAGCTCGCCCATGTCGCCGACGGTGCGGATGTCCAGCTTCAATGCGATGGCCACCAGCGTCAGCAGCACGATGGCCACCAGCGGCGACGGCACGGCGCGGGTCAGGCGCGGGAACAGGTAGATGATCGCCAGGCCGGCCGCG
The DNA here is from genome assembly GCF_020026895.1 of Novilysobacter selenitireducens. Classification (GTDB taxonomy): domain Bacteria; phylum Pseudomonadota; class Gammaproteobacteria; order Xanthomonadales; family Xanthomonadaceae; genus Lysobacter_C; species Lysobacter_C selenitireducens. The sequence continues at coordinate 276,296 of NZ_JAINZW010000004.1, read as the reverse complement.
GTCATCGCGTACACCGTCCAGGGCACGTCGATCAGCTCGGGCAACTGGGCCATGAAGATCAGGATGGCCAGCGCGTTGACGAAGCCGGTGATCACCGACCGTGAGACGAACCGCATCAGTTGGGCCAGCTTGAAGAAGCCCGCGGCGATCTGCAGCACGCCCGTCAGCAGCGTGGCGGCCAGCAGGTACTGCAGGCCGTGGTCGCGCACCAGCGTGACCATCACCAGCGCCATGGCACCGGTGGCGGCGGAAATCATGCCGGGTCGGCCACCGGCGAAGGCGATGACCACCGCGATGCAAAACGAGGCGTAGAGGCCGACCTTGGGGTCGACGCCGGCGATGATGGAAAAGGCGATGGCCTCTGGAATGAGCGCAAGCGCCACGACGAGGCCGGCGAGCACGTCGCCACGGATGTTGCCGAGCCAGTCCTGGCGCAGGCGGGTAAGCGTATTCAAGGTGCGGTATCCACAGGTGATGCAAGGACGCCGGCGGGACCGGCGGCACGGGCCAGCGTCCGCGAGTGGCGGAGCGAAAGGCGGACGGCATCAGGCGCTAGGGCGGCGTGGGCACGTGCTGGGGAACTCGCTGGAGACGGCGCGCCGGAAGGCTTCGACGGCGCTGCGACGCGCGGCATTCTACACGCGCCGGTGGTCCCGCCCTACCCGTGCAGTAGCGTCAGCTGCCCCTGCACGCAGATCGCCACTGCCTCGTCGGGACGTGGCGACACCACCGCACCGCCAGTGAAGGCGGAGAACGCCGGCAACATCGTGAGCCCGGGTCGCAGCCAGAACACCGGCCACCGCCGGCGCATGCCCGGCAGCGACACGCACGGGTGCAGGTGGCCGCACAGCACGTGCAGCGCCGGGTGGTCCTCGGGTGCATGGCGGAACGCGAACGGGCCTTCGTCGATCGCCTCGCCCAGCAGTTCGATCCCCAGCTCGACGCGCGCCAGCGCGCGGTCGTGGTTGCCGACCAGGGCCGCCACGCGCAACCAGGCGTGCCGCTCGCGCCACTCACGCCACGTGCGCTGCCAGGCGGTGTCGTTCGCCGGGCCATGCAGCACGTCGCCGAGCATCCACAGCTCGCGTGCGCCACTCGCCTCCACCAGCCGGTCCAGCCGCGACAGATCCTGAGACGTCCCACCCGCCGGCAGGCTGATGCCCGCCCGGCGGAACACGTCGCCCTTGCCCAGGTGCAGGTCGGCGATCATCAGCCGCCATTGCGCGGGCCAATACAGCGCGCGGTCGCCGTACAGGCGCATCGCTTCGCCGGCGATGGTCCGGTCGAGTGTGGCCTGCGGGGCGGGATCAGGCGCCATGGCGCTGCTCCAGCTGCTGCGCGGCGCGGGCGACCCGCGTGCTCCAGTCCTCGGTGCTGAGCTGGCCGCGCAGGCTTTCGGCCCACAGCGGGAACGACAGCGGCGTCAGGCTGCGCGGCGTGCGCAGGTCGATCGCCAGGCCCGACAAATCGTCCAATGACTCGCGCAACCGGCGCACTTCCAGCTGGCTGGAAAAGACTTCTCGTTCGGCCTGTTCCAGCAGCAGGTGACCCGGGTCGTGCTGGCGCAGCACGTCGAACAGCAACCCGCTGGAGGCCTGCAGCTGCCGCATGGACCTCGGCGTGCGTCCGGGCAGCGATGGGGGCAGCAGGCCGGCGATGCGCGCGACCTCGCGGAACTGCCGGCGCGCCAGCTCGCCCAGGTTGAGGCTCTCGCGCAGGTCGTCTTCCAACCCGTCGGAGGTGAGCATGGCCTGCAGCTCCAGCTCGTCCAGCATGTCCTCGCCGGCCGGCGACAGTGCCAGCCCGTAGTCGTTGAACGCCAGGCTGAAGGTGTTGCGGCGCAGCCGGCCCCAACGCAGCGCCAGCAGCGCGGCCAGGCCCTCGTGCACCAGGCGGCCGGCGAACGGAAACAGGAACAGGTGGCGCCCGTCACGCCGACGCGCGGTTTCCACCAGCAATCGCCCGGGCACCGGCAACGACGACAACTCAGCCTGCAGTCCGAGCAGCGGCCGCATCGCGCGCATCTCGGGACTGGCGTCCGGGTCGGCGAGGACGGCCTGCACTTCGTGGGCGAGTTCCGATGACAGCGGCATTCGCCCGCCCGCCCACTTCGGCACGCGTCCGTCATTGCCGGCGGTGCGGCGCACGTAGGCGGTCATGTTTTCCAGCCGCACCAGCACCAGGCTGCGACCCGCGAACTGGAAACGGTCGCCCGGCCGCAATCGCGCGATGAAGCTTTCCTCCACCGACCCCAGGCCGCCCCCCTTGAGGTACTTCACCGAGACCGAGCCGTCGCTGGTGATGGTGCCTATCGACAGACGGTGCCGGAACGCGACGCGGCGGTCCTCGACGCGATAGAGGCCGTCGTCATCGCGCACCACGCGCCTGAAATCGGGGTAGTGCTCCAGCGCGCGGCCGCCCTGCACGATGAAGTCGAGCACGGCTTGCCACGCCACCTCGTCGAGCCCGGCGAACGCATGCGTGCCGCGCACTTCGGCCAGCAGTGCGTCGCGATCGAACCCGCCGCCCAGTGCCAGCGTCACGCAATGCTGGGCCAGCACGTCCAGGCTCAGGCGCGGCGGCGGGCGCGCCTCGATCTCACCGCGCGCCACCACGCGGCGGGCTGCGGCGTACTCCACCAGCTCCAGCGCATGCGACGGCACGCAGACGATCTCACCCGACTCGCCGGGCCGGTGGCGGGCGCGACCCGCGCGCTGCAGCATCCGCGCCGCGCCCTTCGGGCTGCCGACCTGCAGTACCTGGTCCACGGCCGGGAAGTCGACGCCCAGGTCTAGGCTCGAAGTCGCGACCACGCAGCGGATACTGCCGTCGCGCAGCCCCGCTTCGGCCGCGGCACGCAGCTTGGAGTCGAGCGAGCCGTGGTGCAGGGCCAGCGTGTCCAGCGGCTCGGGCCATACCGCCGACAAGGCCTGGTGCCACAGCTCGGCCTGCGCACGGGTGTTGGTGAACAGCAGGCTGGTGCGCTGCTTGAACAGCTGGTCGACCACGCGCGGCAGCTGCGACAGGCCGAGGTGGCCGGCCCACGGGAAGCGCGTGCCGGGCGGCGGGATCAGCGTGTGCAGCGTCATGGGCCGTGGCCGCACGCCTGCAACCAGCGGTGCATCCGGCCGGTGCGGCAGCAGCACGTCGCGCGCCTCCTCCAGGTTGCCCAGCGTCGCCGACAGGCCCCAGGTCCGAAGCGCAGGCGCCACGGCGCGCAACCGGGCCAAGGACAGCTGGAGCAGCACGCCGCGCTTGTTGCCGAGCAGCTCGTGCCATTCGTCGACGATGACGCACTGCAGTCCGCTGAAGTGAGCGGCGGTGTCCGGATACGACAGCAGCAGGGACAGCGATTCCGGCGTGGTGACCAGCACGTCCAGCCGCCCGGCACGCGCCAGGCGTCGGTCGCGCGCGGAGGCATCACCGGTGCGCAGGCCGACCTGCCAGTCCAGGCCCAGCGCGTCGATCGGCTCACGCAGCGCACGCAGCGTGTCGGCCGCCAGTGCACGAAGCGGCGTGATCCACAGCACCTTGAGGGAGGCGTCGGGCGCGACGCGCCGACGCTTGGTCGAAGTCGAGGAGGCGGCGCCTGCGCCCCCTTGCCCATCATTCCCGCGTAGGCCGGACTCCAAGGACGTTGTTGCTGACGGTTTCACGTCCATGGATTCCCGTCTTCGCGGGAATGACGATGGAGGGGTCCGATTTTCCAACGTGTCTTCTGTGCGCCTCGCGATGGACCCGGCCGACAGATCCAGGGCCAACGCCTGGATCAACGGCCCACCGAACGCCGCGAGCGTTTTGCCGCTTCCGGTCGGCGTGTGCAGCAGGCCGGAGCCACCGTCGAGGTACAGCCCCCACATCCGGCGCTGGAACGGCAACGGCTTCCAGCCGCGTTCCGTGAACCAGTCGCCGAGCCGTTTCCGCGCCGCCGCCAGCGCGCGCTTGGACGGCGCGCCTTTCAGGGGCGCTGTCATCGGGCCAGCGCCTTCAGCGTGTCGAGACGGTCGGCCTCACTGGCGGGCTTGTCGTGGCGCCAGCGCAGGATCCGCGGAAACCGCACCGCGATCCCCGACTTGTGCCGCGTCGACCGGTTCACCGCCTCGAAGCCCAGCTCGAACACGTGCACCGCCTGCACCGATCGCACCGGACCGAAGCGCTCCAGCGTGTGGCTGCGGATCCAGCGGTCGAGCTTGCCGATCTCCTTGTCGTCCAGCCCAGAGTACGCCTTGGCCACGGGCACCAGCGCGTCGCCGTCCCAAAGGCCGAACGTGTAGTCGGTATAGAGGTTGCTGCGCCGGCCGTGGCCGGCCTGCGCGTAGATCAGGACGGCGTCGATGGTCAGCGGGTCGACCTTCCACTTCCACCAGTCGCCGCGGCGGCGGCCGGACTGGTAGGTGGAGTCCACGCGCTTGAGCATCAGCCCTTCCACCCCACGCTCGCGCGCTTCGTCGCGCAGCTGCGCCGCCTCGTCCCAGCCGGCTGCGTCCACCTGCGGCGACAACGCGATACGCGCGTCGGCATGCACCGCCAGCACCTCGGCCAGGCGCGCCCGGCGTTCCACCAGCGGACGCTCGCGCCAGTCTTCGCCGGCGTGTTCCAGCAGGTCGTAGGCCAGCACCCGCACCGGCGTTGACGCCAGCGTCTTCGGCCCCGGCTTGCGGCGCTGGATGCGCGTCTGCAGCGCGGTGAACGGCTGCGGCTGGTCGGCGTCGCCGTGCCAGGCCAGGAGCTCGCCATCGATCACGCAGTCCGCCGGTAACGTCGCCGCTGCGTCTTCGATCTCCGGGAAGCGCCCGTCCAGGCGCTCCTCGCCGCGCGACCACAGCGCCACCTCGCCATCGCGGCGGATCAGTTGCAGGCGGATGCCGTCCCACTTCCATTCCAGCAGCCAGTCGTCGATGGCGCCGAGCGCGGGGGCGTCCTGCTCCAGCGGCGAAGCGAGGAAGAACGGGTACGGCTGCTGGCGGTCACCGGGCAGCTCTTCGGGTGACAGAAGCTGTCCGAGGAACCCCGGTGAGGGCCGCCACTCGCCCAGCATGCGCTGCGCGATCCGCGCGATGTCGATGCCCGACATCTCCGCCAACGCCTGCTGCACGGTGCGCTGGGACACGCCGATGCGCAGCGCCCCGGTCAGCAGCTTGTTGAACGCCAGGCGCTCGTCGAAGCCCAGCACACGCCAGCCCGACAGCACCGCCTCGCGACGCGCGTCTGGCGAGCCACCGGCCACCGGCAGCAACGTGTTCTCGATCCAGTCGTACAGCGGCCGGTCGTTCCGCTCGGGCGGGTCGTCCAGCAGCAACGTCGCGGTTTCGGCCAGGTCGCCGACGTGGTGGTAGCTGTCCTCCACCAGCCACGCCGGGTGGCCACTGGCCTCCACGATCCACTGCCGCAGCTCTCCGCTGCCGGCGATGCGCCGCAGCTTGCCGCCCGACAGCAGCCACAGCGCCCAGGCCGCGTCCGCCGGCGGCGCGTCGCGGAAATAGGCGACCAGCGCAGCGCGCTTGTCGAGCGTGCCGGTGGCTTCGCCCAGTTCCCGGTAGAGCGCGGCGAACCGCTTCACGACTCGTCCCCGTAATCGGTGCGGAACGCTTCGGCGGCAATGCCGTCCTCGTTTAGCGCGCGGATGATGGCGTCGGTGTTGCCATGCGTGGCGATCACCCGGCGCGCGCCGGTCTCGCGGATGGTCCGCATCAGGTCGGGCCAGTCGGCGTGGTCGGACACCTGGAAGCCGCGGTCGTAGTTGCGGCGCCGGCGGTTGCCGCGGATGCGCATCCAGCCCGACGCGAAGCCGACCTGCGACTTGCGGAAGCGTTTCATCCACGGGCTGCCGGCCGCCGAGGGCGGCGCCAGCACGAGGCGGCCGGCGAACTCGCTGCCCTTGTCGGCCTCACTCACCGGGTGCGTGGGCAACATGTCGATTCCCGCCTGGCGATACACTTCCACGCCGGTGGCCACCGCGCCGTGCAGCCAGGCCGGCTGGTCGGTCACTCGGCCCAGCTCGGCCAGCAGCCGCTGCGCCTTGCCCAGCGCGTAGCACAGCAGCACCGCGGCCTCGCCACGCGCGGCGCACTGGTCGCGCCAGGCGACGATCTCGCGCGCGACGTCCGTGGTGTCCGGCCACCGGTAGACCGGCAGCCCGAACGTGGCCTCGGTGATGAAGACATCGCAGGGCACGACTTCGAACGGCGCGCACGTCGGGTCCGGCTGGCGCTTGTAGTCGCCCGATGCCACCCACACCCGTCCGTCGACCTCGATCCGCACCTGCGCCGACCCCAGCACGTGTCCGGCCGGGTGCAGCGACACACGCGCGTCGCCCAGCTGGAAGGCCTCGCCGTACTCGTGTAGGTGGTAGGCCTGCTCGCCCAGGCGCCACTGCAGGATCGGCAGCCCGGCACGCGTGGAGTGGTACTGGCCCATGCCGCCACGGGCATGGTCGCCGTGGCCGTGCGTGATCACCGCGCGCGCGACCGGGCGCCACGGGTCGATGAAGAAGTCGCCGGCGGGGCAGTACAGGCCCTCGCGCCGCAGCACTACGAGGTCATTGTCCGGGTGGTCGTCGGCCATCGGTGCACGGTACGCAGCAGGCCGTCAGCGGCCCGCAAAGGCCGGCGTCCTCACCGCGGTCCAACGCGCCGCGTTGCAGCCTGTGTTCCCTGCCCCACCCTGCGCGCCATGGACCTCAAGAGCGGCTATCCCTTCTGGGCGATCAAGAACGGCCTGATGCATGCCTTCCCGCGGCTGGAGGCCGACCTGCGTTGCGATGTCGCCATCATCGGCGGTGGCATCACCGCGGCGTTGATCGCCAACGAGCTGGCCGCCCACGGGCATGAGGTAGCGGTGCTGGAGCAGCGCGACATCGGCTGGGGCAGCTCGGCCGCCAGCACCGCCCTGCTGCAGTACGAGATCGATACCCACCTGGTGGACCTGGCGCGACAGTACGGCGAGGACGATGCCGCCATGGCCTACCTCGCGTGCGCCGATGCCATCCCGGCGCTGCACGACATCGCGCGAGGACTGCGGGACGTCGACTTCGGCCTGATGGACAGCCTGTACTACGCCAGCAAGCGCCGGCACGTGGCCACGCTCCAGGACGAACTGGAGATGCGTCGTCGCCACGGGCTGGACGTGGAGTGGCTGGACGCCGATGCCCTGCGCAGCGATTACGGTATCGATGCGCCCGGCGCGATCCTCAGCCACCTGGCCGCGCGACTGGACCCGTATCGCATGGCGTACCGGCTGATGGCGCGCCTGCAGCGGGGCGGCACCGGCGTGTACGACCGCACCCGCGTCGACCGCATCGAGGCCACGCAACGCAGTGTCACCCTGCACACCGGCGATGGTGCGACCGTCCGCGCCGGCCATGTGGTGGTCGCGGCGGGCTATGCCTCCCAGCACTGGCTCAAGCCCCGCGTGGCGCGCAACCGCAGCAGCTATGCCTTCATCACCGACCCGGTCGACCCCGAGTGGCTGAGGGCCCTGGCCGGGACCATGGTGTGGGAGTCGGCGCGGCCCTACCTCTACCTGCGCAGCACCGGCGACGGCCGCCTGCTGGTGGGTGGCGAGGACGACAGCGTCGACATCCCCAAGCGCCGCGACGGGCGGGTCGACAAGAAGGCGCGCACGCTGGTCAAGCGGGTCGCCAAGGCCTTCCCGGGCATGGAGCTGACCCCGGCGTTCGCCTGGGCCGGGACCTTCGCCGAGACCGACGACGGCCTGCCGTTTTTCGGCCCCCATCCGCAGCACGGCAAACGCGTGCACTTCGCCATGGCCTATGGCGGCAATGGCATCACCTACAGCATGATCGGCGCGGGCCTGCTGCGCGCCGGGATCGAACGTCGTGCGCATCCGCTGCAGGTCCTGTTCGGGTTCGAACGGCTGGCGCGCTGACCGCGCGACACGACAACACAGGCAACGCACATGGAATGGATGGCACAGCTCTGGGTAGTGGCCGGCGTCGGCTACGCAATGGCGCTCGGCGGCGTCATCGGATTCGAGCGCGAGCTCAAGGACCGGCCCGCCGGCTTCCGCACCCACATGCTCGTCGCGGGCGCCGCCGCCCTGCTCGTGGGAATGGAGCGCCTTGTACTGGACGCGCACCAAGACATCGGTGACCTGCTCCAGGTGGATCCATTGCGCCTGGTCGAAGCGGTGGTCGCCGGTGTCGCGTTCATTGGCGCCGGCACGATATTCGCGCGGCGCGGGACCGGCGCGATCGCCGGGATCACGACCGCCGCGTCACTGTTGATGGTGGCGGTGATCGGCGTGGCGGTGGGCTTCGGGTTGCACGTCGCGGCGTTGGCCACGACCGCCCTCACGATGATCGTCCTGACCCTGCTGCGGGTGCTCGAACGCAAGCTGGGTCGCAAGCGCCGCGACGACTGACGGCCGCCCGCCGCGCGCCGGTCGCACCGGGCTTCCGGCGCGCATGCAAAAAAAAACAGGCCGCCCGAAGGCGGCCTGTGTCGTCACGTGTAGCTGGCTGGGGGATTACGAGCGCAGCGGCACCAGCGTGATCTCGACGCGGCGGTTCGCCGCGCGGCCCGCCTCGCTGTCGTTGCTGGCGATCGGGCGGCTCTCGCCGGCGCCGATGGTGATCATGCGGTCACGCATCACGCCCTTGCCGTTGAGGTAACCGGCAACGGTCGCGGCGCGGCGCTCGGACAGCCCCTGGTTGTAGGCGTCGGTACCCTGGCTGTCGGTATGGCCGGCCACCTCGACGATGGTCTGGTTGTACTCGTTGAGCGTGGCGGCGACGTTGTCCAGCACCGGGTAGAACTGCGGCTGCAGGCTGGCCTGGTCGAAGCCGAAGGTGATGTTGCTCGGCATGTTCAGGGTGATGTTGTCGCCCTGGCGGACGACTTCGACGCCGGTCCCTTCCATGCGCTCGCGCAGCGCGCGCTCCTGGCGGTCCTGGTAGTTGCCGATGGCGCCACCGGCAAGGCCGCCGATACCGACACCGACCAGCGCGCGCTGGCGGCGCTCGGTCGCGTCATCGCCGCTGAGCAGGCCGGCCACCGCACCCACGGCCGCACCGATCAGCGCGCCCTTCTGGGTCTGGCTCATGCCGTCCTGTTCCTGCGGCGGGTACTGCTGGGGCTGGCCGCCGTAGTAGCCACCACCGGTGGTGGCGCAACCTGCGAGGGCGGTGGCCATCGCGGCGGCGGCGAGGGCGAGCTTGGTCTGGGTCTTCATCATCGGGGAGGTCCTTTTTGTGTGCTGTGGGCCTGAATGCGACGCACACCTTAGGGTCGACTTCGTCTTTGATGGGTGACGGCGGCGCGGCGCGTTCAGCGTCTGTCCGGTAATCGTTTCGGATGCGTTGGGACGTCACGCCGTGACAGAACGCGACAAGCGGGTTGCATCGAATCAGCCCGTGGCGGGCGCACGCTCACGCTGCCGGCGATAGGCCTCCAGCGCGGCATCGCGCCCCTTCGCCAGGTCGACGATCGGGTGCGTCGGGTAATCCGGTGCGCAGTCGCGCAGCAGTTCCGGGAACCGCCACGGCGCGGAGCGCGCCGGTACCGGAAGCGCCGCCAGCTCGGGCACCCAGCGCGCGATGTACGCACCGTCCGGGTCGAACTTCTCCGCCTGCGTCACCGGGTTGAACACACGGAAGTACGGCGCGGCATCGGCGCCCGTGCCGGCGACCCACTGCCAGCCCAACGTGTTGCTGGCCAGGTCGGCATCAACGAGGGTGTCCCAGAACCACTCCGCGCCGTGGCGCCAGTGCACGCGCATGTGCTTGGTGAGGTAGCTGCCGACGATCATCCGCACGCGGTTGTGCATCCAGCCGGTCGTCCACAGCTCGCGCAGGCCCGCATCGACGATCGGCACCCCGGTGCGCCCGGCACGCCATGCATCCAGGTCCGCGCGCGAAGGGGGCGTCCAGTCGAACCCGTCGAACCGCGGGTTGAAGTTGGACGCGGGCGTTTCCGGGAAGTGGTGCAGCAGGTGGTGGGCGAACTCGCGCCAGCCCAGCTCCTTGATCGCGGTGTCGATATGCGCGGCCGTGCCCGCGCGGCGCGATTCTTCCAGCGTGTGCACCACGCGCCACGCCGCGATCTCGCCGAAGTGCAGGTGCGGCGACAGCCGCGACGTCCCGATCCGGTCGGGTCGGTCGCGGTCGTCGGCATACGCATGCAACGCCCCTTCGACGAAGGCCTCCAAGGCGTCCTCCGCGCCGGCTTCGCCGGGCTGCCAATGCGTCCAGAAGGCCCGGTCCCAGTCCAGAGCGGGGGCCAGCTTCAGCGCATCCAGCGACACCCCCGCCGGCCCGGCGTCACTGGAGGGCAACGAGGCCGGCGCGGCTTCGCACGCAGGGATGCGCCACTGCGCCAGCGCGGCTTTCCAGAAGGGCGTGAATACGCGGAACGGCGTGCCCTGCTTCGTCGATACCGTCCACGGCTCCAGCAGCAGCGCGCTGTTGAAACTCTCCACGTGCAGCCCCTGCTGCCGCAACGCCTTCTTGATGCGGGTGTCGCGCTGCTCGAGCGCCGGCTCGTAACGCCGGTTCCAGAACACCGCTTCGGCACCCGTCGCGGCAACCAGCGTCTCCAGGGTGTCGAGGCTGGGGCCGACGAACAGGCGCAGCCTGCTGCCGCGCTCCTCGAGCGTGCCCGACAGCGCGTCGAGCGACCGGTGCAGCCAGGCATTGGACGCGGCACCCGGTGCCCATTCGCCGTGCTCGGACGGCGCGTGGATGTAGACCGGGACCGGCGTGTAGCCGCCATCCAGCGCGGCCTGCAGCGCGGGGTTGTCCGCCAGCCGCAGGTCGTTGCGGAACCAGACCAGCGCGGTGGCCATGGCGACGGAGGTGGCGTCAGCTGCCTGCGAACAGCGGGCGGTACTCGCTGGCCACGTGCGGCAGCAGCACCGCGGACGACACCTGCACGCTCTGCGTGCCGTCCGAATACGGACCGACCTGGTACGGGGGAAACACGAAGCGCAACCCGCTCAGGGTGCCGTCGGGACGCGCGATCGGCTCGAACTGCGCGAAGTTGTCGGCCTCGGCCTCCGTGCCCTCGTCGATCATGCCGCCGGCGGTGCGCACCACCTCGGCGCGCTGCTCGGGTGGCAGCTTGTCGGCATCGATGCGCTGCGACAGCGCCGTGTGCAGTTGCTCGCGCACGTGGCCGGACACCGCGGCCCAACCCTCCTGCGTGGGGATCAGGTCCTGCGCGCGGAGCATGCGCTGCTGCTGCGGCAGCCACACGAAACGTGCCAGAAGCGGCGCGGCGTGCGCACCGCCGGTGTACATGCTGCCGTCGCCCGCGACCGCGACCAGCCCCGGCGAATCGAGTACCTCGGTGAACGCCAGTGACAGGTCATACAGCCCGGCGCCCGGCTCGTCGCCGCGCTCCTCCACTGCATCGAGCAGCTCGGCACGCGCATTGTCGGCGTAGCGCTTCAGTTCCGTCGCCAGCCCCGGGTACTGCTCGATATCGGGCGGATAGCTGATCCCGATGATGTAGTCCGAGGTCGTTTCGACCACATCCTCAAGTTCAATCGGCTCGACGGGTGCGGCCTGCTGGCTGGTGGAAGGCGTCGGCTCGGCGGCCACCGGGTCCACCGTTTCGGGCTCCCGGTTGCAGGCGGCCAGGGCGAGCGAAAGCGCCAGCAAGGGCGCCAGGGTCCAGGTCGTGGGGCGGGTCATCGACTGCAATTCCTTGTGGCTGCCCGCGACGATAGGGGCGACGATGTGACGCTGTGATCTACGCAGGCCGCGGGCGGCGGCACGCGGCGATGCCGGGCGCGAATGCAGTAACGCGGATTACCAGTCGGTGCGGCCGGGCAACAGGCGCTGCAGCTCGGCATCGGTCAGGTTGCGCCACTGGCCGGTCTTGAGGTGCGCCAGCTTGACGTTGCCGATGCGCACGCGGACCAGGCGCTTGACCCGGTGACCGAAGTGCTGGGCCATCAGGCGGATCTGCCGGTTGAGCCCCTGCACCAGCACGATGCGGAACCCGAACTTGCCCAGCCGGCCGGTCTTGCACGGCAGCGTCGTCTGTCCGTGCACCGGTACGCCACGCGCCATGCCGCGCAGGAACTCGTCGGTCACGGCATGGTTGAGGCCGACCAGGTATTCCTTCTCCAGCTTGTTCTCGGCGCGCAGGATGTCGTTGACGATGTCGCCGTTGCTGGTCAGCAGGATCAGCCCTTCGGAGTCCTTGTCCAAGCGGCCGATCGGGAAGATGCGCTGCTCGTGTCCGACGAAGTCGACGATGTTGTCCTTGACGCCCGACTCGGTGGTGCACACCACGCCCACCGGCTTGTTGAGCGCGATGTAGACATGCCGGCGCTTGCCCTTGGCGGCCGTGCGCGTGCGCAGCGGCTGGCCATCGACCAGGACGGTGTCGCCCTCGCCCACCTCGCTGCCGACGCGGCCGCGCAACCCATTGATGGTGACGCGGCCTTCGGCGATCAGGCGGTCCGCTTCGCGGCGCGAGCAGGCGCCGGTGTCGCTGATGTATTTGTTCAGTCGCATGTCGTGGGAGGCCTGGCGGTCAGGGGGTGACTTCGCGCACCACCACGACCGCGCCGATCTTGTGGCCGTCGGCCGACCACAGCGGCTGTGCATCGCCCTGGGCCAGCACTTCGCTGCCGTCGCTGCGGCGGATGCGCCAGCGCCCACCGGTCACGACTTCGTCGCGCAGGATCGCGCGCGCCAGCGGCAGCTCGTCGAACGGGTGCGGTTCGCCGGATTCGGTGTACAGGCTGTAGGCCTCGGCGTAGTGCTCGGGCGGGACGTCCAGCAGCGCGCAGCCGTGCAGTGCTTCGGCGCGGCGATTGACGAACGTGATGCGTCCCGCGGCGTCGGTGATGATCACGCCGTCGGGCAGGTTTTCCAGCACGGCAGCGCGCTCGGCGAGCAGCCGCTCGACCTCGCGGCGCGCCAGCACGGTGGCGGTGAGCTCGACGCTGACGACCATCAACCCGCTGACGGCCCCGCCGGCATCGCGCAGCGGCTCCACCGTGGTGTCGAACCAGCACGGCTCCAGCACGCCATCGCCATCGCGATCCAGCTCGAACGCGACCTCGCGGTCCTCGAGCCGCTCGCCGGTCCGATACGCCTGGTCCAGCCGCTTCATGGACTCGTGGCCGGCCAGGTGAGGGAACGCCTCGGCCAGCGTCAGGCCCTCGACATTGCGCCCACCGACGATCTGGCGTGCGCGCCAGTTGCTTAGCTCGACCCGGTGTTCCGGGCCCTCGGTAACGGTAATCGCCACCGGCGCCTGCGACAGCAGCAGCCGGAAGCGTTCGCGCGCCATCTGTGCACGGGCGGCAGTGGCCTGCCCCTGCTCCTGCGCGCGCTTGATGAAGTCGACGTCGGTGTTGGTCCCGACCCAGCCGGTGACCGTGCCGCTTCCGTCGCGCACCGGGAACGCCCGGGCCACATGCCACCGGTACTGGCGGTCCGCGCCCCGCAACAGCCGGAACTCGACCTCGTACGGCTCGCCCGTCTGCAGCGCGGATGCCCAGCGCTGCACGGCTTCGATCAGGTCATGGGGGTGGCAGAGGTTCTTCCAGCCGTGCGCCAGGACGCTGGCCGCGGTGACGCAGAAGTAGTCGGTGACGGCAGGGTTGACGTAGTCCAGCGTGCCATCCGGGCGCGCCGTCCAGACCTGGATGGGAAGGGCGTCGAAGGCGGTGGCGTGGATGGACATTGCGGGATTCTACGCAGTGCACCGGCGGCTGTCGCCGTGCGGAACGATGCGCGCGCGGGTCCGCGCGGCTGTCCATCGCCTGCTGGCGGGCCGGGTTGGTCAGGCCGCCCGCAGGTCCTCGACCTCGGGGTGGCGCCGCATCCAGGCGTCGGCGTACGAGCAGGCCGGGTGCACGCGAAGGCCTTCGGCCCGGGCGTGCTCCAGCGCGTGCCGGACCAGTCGCCCGGCAATGCCGCGTCCGCCGATCGCGTCGGGCACCCAGGTATGGGTCAGCGTCATCACGCCGCCCTCGAGGCGGTAGTCGATGTAGGCGCGCTCGCCGTCGACGGTGGTGGCGAACCGGTGAACGTCCTGGTCGTGGTGGATCGGCGGGTCCTGGTCACCCATGCAAGTCTCCTGGTGGCCGGCCCCCGTTTCTTCGGGGACGCCGGCCTGGTGGTGGTGGAAATGGGAGTAATCGGGTCAGCGGTTGTCGCGCTTGCCCTGGTTGTGCCGGCCCTGCGTTCCGATGCTGCCCTGGATCGCCTGCATGCGGCTTTCGGCGGCGTGCAGCTCCTCGGCCTTGCCGGCCGCGTCGCCGGACTGGAAGCCGGCATCCGGCGTCGGCGCACCCTGGCCACCCAATTGTTGCCACGGGTGGGGCTCGCGGTCGTGGGCGTGCTTGGCTTCGAGCAGTTTGCGTGTGTTCTCCAGCGCCTGCTCGGGTGTGATCCTGCGCTTGCGGGCGGTGCTGCGCCTGGTGGCGGGCTTGCGGGCGGCCGGGGAGGCGGTCTTGCGTGCCGTCGATTTTGCCGGGGACTTGCGCACCGCCTTCTTCGCGACAGTCTTGCGGGCGGACTTCGCCGGCGTCTTTGCGACCTTGGCGGCGGACGTCTTGCGAGCGCCGGCCTTCTTCGCAGGTGTCCTGGTGGTCGCCTTTCGTGGCGTCTTCTTTGCAGCCTTCTTGGTGGCGACCTTCTTCGTCGCCTTCTTCGCAGCCGTTCTCGCAGCCGTTTTCTTCGCAGCCTTCCTGGCGGACGTTTTTGCAGCCGTCTTCTTCGTGGCCTTCTTCGCCGCTGTCTTCCCTGCGGTCTTCCGGGCGGCCGTCTTCGTGGTCATGGACTTCCTGCCGACCGACTTCTTCGCGGCGCCACGCTTGGTGGCCGCCTTTTTCGCTGCCGACTTCTTCGTCGCAGCCTTCGTGGCTGCGGCCTTCTTGGCAGTCTTGCGGGCGGGGGACGCCTTTTTCGCAGCCTTGCGGGCCGGGGTGGCGGTCTTCTTGGCGGCTTTCCGGGTCGCCATGCGTGCCTCCTGTGGGGTCGTGGACGGGCTCGGGCGGCCACAGCCGCCGGCCATTGCGTCGTAACACGCCAAACCTTCAGGCCGGGTGAGCGCCGGCAGGTGTCACAGGCAGGCCGACACCGGTCCAGGAGTGACCCGGTGTGTCAGCCGCTTGCGTTGGAACCAGGACACGCACCCTCGCTCCCCACCCGGCCGCCCTGCCGGACCGCGACCCGCGTGGAGGATCCCGAAACCAGGGACCTGCTGGCATGGAATCTGCGGCAGGTCTGCCAAGGGGATCACGGAATCACACTTGGAGGGGAACGCCACCATGAACGTGTTGCAGAAGCATCAGATCGAGTCGGCCAGCGACGAAGAACTCGTGGAACGGCTGTACGACATCGCCTGCGAGGGCGCCGACAACGACGAACTGGACCGCCTGGATGCCGTCATCTACGGCCGGCTGGTGACAGCCTACGGTGAACCCGCGGCTATCGCCGAGGGGCCGCGGTCGCTGGCGGCCTGAAGCCTTCCCCACTTCTCCGCTGCCCCCCATTCCGCAGCGGGCCGTTGACGCATCAGCAGGCGGTCATCCGAACGAAGGGCTGGCCAGCCGCTCCAGGAACAGCCCCGCGATGCGCGGCTCCATCAGCAGCATGAACAGCACGCCGTAGATCGCGCCCGACAGGTGCGCATTGTGGTTGGTGTTGTCGCCGCCCTGCCGGTCCATCCAGAACGAATAGCCGACGTAGAACACGCCGTAGAGGATCGCCGGCACCGGCAGGAAGAACACGAAGATCAGCGACCACGGCTGCACCAGGATGAAGGCGAACAGCACCGCCGACACCGCGCCCGACGCGCCCAGGCTGCGGTACTGCACATCGTGCCGGTGGCGCAGGTAGGTCGGCAGGATCGCGATGACAATGGCCGACAGGTAGAACAGCACGAAGCCGACCGGGCCGATCATCGAACTGATCACCTGCTCGGCGAAGCGGCCGAAGAAGAACAGCGTGATCATGTTGAACAGCAGGTGCTGCCAGTCGGCGTGGATGAAGCCGTGCGTCAGCAGCCGGTCGTACTGGTGCTTGCGGTCGATGGCGGGCGGCCAGAGGATCAGCCGGTCCAGCAGGCGCGGGTTATTGAAGGCCAGCCACGTGACCAGCACGGTCACGGCGATCAGGATCAGGGTCAGCATCAGGTAATGGGTCCGGTAGCAGGCGTGCGGCCGCCCGGGCCGCGATGCGAAGCACGCAGCCTAACGGATGCGCACGCCGGGCATCGGCTCAGGCCCACTCCTCCAGGCCTTCGCGCTCGTACAGCGTGCGGAAGCTGGGGCGTGCGCGCATGCGCTGGGCGTGCGCGGCCAGGTGCGGCCACGAGGTCGCCGGCTGCGGCATGTTGCGCGACCAGCGCATCAGCATCGTCAGGTAGAAGTCGGCGACGCTGACCGCATCGCCCAACAGGTACGGGCCATGCGCACCCAGGTGCGCGTCGATGCGGTCCCAGCAGGCTTCGATACGCGGACGCACCGCCTCGCGGGCGGCGTCGGCATAGGCCTCGCCCGCGGCTTCCTGCGGATACCACCAGAGCCGGAACAGCGGCTGCACGGCGTTGGCCAGGTGGAACATCCACTGGTAGAGCGAGGCGCGCCGCGGATCGCCCTGCGGCGGTACGAACCCGGCCTGGGGGTGCGCGTCGGCCAGCGTCAGCAGCAGCGCGGCGGCTTCCGTCATCGGCTGGCCGTCGACCACCAGCGTCGGCACCACGCCGCCGGGGTTGAGGGCGAGGTACCCGGGCTGCTTCTGGTCGCCGGCCTTCAGGTCGAGCAGGCGCAACTCGTGCGGAATATCGAGCTCAAGCAGCAGCCAGTGCACGGCAAAACTGGCGGCGCCGGGGGCGTAATACAGGGTGTGCATGCGAAGGCTCCGATGGGAGCGTGAAGTCTAGGGCGTGGCGCGGTGCAGGGAAGCACCCCGCTTCGTCCTTTACCATCCGCCCTTCGTTCCTGGAGCCTGCCGATGACCCCGACCCTGCGCCCCGCGCTGCTCGCCGCCCTGCTCGCCCTGCCCGCTGCCGCCCTGTCGCAAACGGCACCGATCACCACCCACGCCGAGCGCAGTGGCTTCATCCAGACCGGGCGGTACGACGAGGTCACGCAGTTGTGCGAGGCGTTCGCGGCGCAATACCCGGACCGGGTGAAATGCGAGCGCTTCGGCACCACGCCGGAGGGCCGCCCGATGCACGTGCTGGTGGCGACCGACACCGGCGCCTTCACCGCACGCGACGCCGCCGAGCGCGGCATCCCGGTGACGCTGATGCAGGGCGGCATCCACGCCGGCGAGATCGACGGCAAGGACGCGGGCTTCCTGGCGCTGCGGCAGTTGCTCGAGGGCGAGGCGGCCGAGGGCGCACTGGCCAAGCAAGTGCTGCTGTTCGTGCCGGTCTTCAACGTCGATGGACACGAGCGCTTCGGCGCGTGGAACCGACCCAACCAGCGCGGGCCCGAGCAAATGGGCTGGCGCACCACGGCGCAGAACTACAACCTCAACCGCGACTACCTGAAGGCCGACGCGCCGGAGATGCGCGCGATGCTGGCGCTGCTGGACGCGTGGGACCCGCTGGTGGTCGCCGACCTGCACGCCACCAATGGCGCGCAGTTCGAGCACGACATCGCCATCCAGGTCGAGCCGCTGCACGGTGGCGACGGGGTGCTGCAGGTGATCGGCACGCAGCTGCGCGATGCCACCATCGCCCGCCTGGCCGACCAGGGCGCGCTGCCGCTGCCGTTCTATCCCTCGTTCGTCGAGCACGACAACCCCGCGTCGGTTATCGAGGACGGTGCCGCCCCGCCGCGGTTCTCGCAGGGCTACGTGTCGGCGCGCAACCGCTTCGGAATGCTGGTCGAAACCCACTCCTGGAAGGACTATCCGACCCGCGTGGCATTGACGCGCAACACGATCGTCGCGGTGGTCGAACTGGTCGCGCAGCACGGCGCGCAGTGGCTGGACGCGGTGCAGGCGGCCGACGCGCGTGCCGCGGCCATCGCCGGCACGCCGGTGCCGCTGGACTACAAGGCCACGGACGCCACGCGGACGATGCCGTTCCGTGGCTACGCCTACACCCGCACGCCGTCGGACGTGTCCGGCGCGCTGATGACGCGCTACGACGAGACTAAGCCGCAGGTCTGGAACATCCAGGTGCGCGACGAGGTGGTGCCGGGGCGCGTGGTCGAGGCCCCGGGCGCCGGCTACCTGGTGCCGGCCACGCACGCGGGCTGGGTCGCGGAGCGGTTGGACGCGCACGGCGTGCAGTACCGCACGCTGGATGCGGCGCTTGAGGACGTGGGGGTGCAGGCGTTCCGTGCCGACACGGCCGAGTTCGCTGCCCGGCCGCTGGAGAGCCACCAGCGGCTCACGCTGCAGGGCGACTGGGCCGGCGAGACGCACGACCTGGCTGCCGGCGCGCTGTTCGTCCCGATCGCCCAGCCGCTGTCGCGCGTGGTGATGGCGATGCTGGAGCCGCAGGCACCGGATTCGCTGGCCGCGTGGGGCTTCTTCAACAACCACTTCGAGCGCAAGGAATACATGGAGCCATACGTGGCCGAGGCCGTGGCGCGCGAGATGCTGGCCGCCGATCCCGCGCTGAAAGCCGAGTTCGAGCGCCGCGTGCGCGAGGACGAAGCCTTCGCCAGGGACCCCGCCGCGCGACTGGACTTCTTCTACCGCCGCCACAGCGCGTGGGACGATCGGCTGAACCTGTATCCGGTGCTGCGCGTCGATACCGCGCCGAATTAACCGAAACGACCCCTACCCCTGTAGGAGCGGCTTCAGCCGCGATCTGAAGTCGGTCGTACGGTCAAGGTTCCGATCGCGGCTGAAGCCGCTCCTACAAAGGCGCTGGCCGCGGCCCCGGCGTGCCCATGACAACCGGCTAACACGCCTCCTCCGGATAATCCGGGCTCCCGCGTTCACCGGAGTCCGCCATGCCCCGTCTCCCCTTTGCCTCGCCGATCGGCATGGCGCTCCTGGCCGCTGCAACCGCGCTCGCGCTGCCCGCGTGCCAGTCACGCGACCGCGGCGTCAGTGCGCCCGGGCCGGACGACATGCCCTACGGTGAAGCACCCGCCACAAAGGGATCGATCGTCGGCACCGCCACCTACCGTGAGCGCATCCGCGTGCCCGGTGCGCGGTTGCACGTCCAGTTGATCGATAACCAGTTGGCGGACACGCAGGCGGCCGTCATCGCCGAGACCCGCATCGACAACGCGTCCGGCCCGCCATACCGCTTCACCCTGCCCTTTGATCCGGCCAAGGTCCGCGACGGCGGCCGCTACGGGCTGCATGCATCGCTGTACGACGGCGACGGCCGGCTGTGGTTCGTGACCAACACCCGCACGCCGGTCACGCCGGGGCAGGAAATCGCCGTCCAATTGGCCATGGTCCGTGCAGCCGCGGACGCGAGCGCCTCCGCTGCCCCGGTCGGCGACCGTGCCGTGGTGCACTGGCAATGCGGCGACCTGCGTGTCGCCAGTCGGTTCGACCTGCCGCCAGCAGCGGTTCAACTGTGGTGGTCGGGCCGCAACGCAACGCTGCCGCAGGCCATGGCCGCGTCCGGCGCGCGCTACGCCGAAGCCGGCAACGAGTTCTGGACCAAGGGCGACATCGCCCGCTTCACGTTGGCGGGCAACGAGCCACGCGAATGCACTCGCAGCGATGTGGCGTCGCCGTGGTACGAGGCCGCGCAACGCGGCGTCGCATTCCGCGCGGTCGGCAACGAGCCGGGCTGGTGGTTGGAAGTGGGCAGTGGTGCGACGCCGACGATCCGGGCCGAACTCGACTATGGCGAGCGCAGCGTGGAGGCGCGTAGTCGCGCGACGGACGAGGGGTTTGCGGGCGAGGCGGCCGACGGGTCCGCCGTCGCCCTGTCGATCCGCCGCGAGCCGTGCAGCGACGGGATGAGTGGCGAGGCCTTCGAGGCTGCGGCTGAGCTGCGGGTCGGGGATCGAACGTACCGCGGGTGTGGAGCGTACCTGCAGGAGTAGGCCGCGCCGTTCCACGCCACAGCCAGATGCCCCTGTAGGAGCGACGTAAGTCGCAACCCGCACAGTCGACCGTATCCCGGTGGCGACTCACGTCGCCCCTGCAAGGTGGGGGCGCGACGGCCTCAGCAATTCTGGTACTTCCAGTGCCGCGGCTTGCCTTCGGCGATCCATTCCACCGCCTGTGCCAGGCGGCGCTCGCGTGTCGCCGCCTGCCTGGCTTCGACGATCCACTCGATGTACTCGCGACGCTTGCCGGGCGTGAAGCCGTCGAAGTGGCGGCGCGCAGCAGGAGACGCATCGAGGGCGCGTGCCAGGTCGTCCGGCGTATCCAGGGTCGGCTTGGGCTTGGCGTCCCGGGTGCGCGGCACCTTGACGCCGGCATCGACGAGCGCCATGGCGCGGCGAACGTAGCCGTCGAACTGGCGTGCCGGCGGCAGGTCCGCGACCTTCGTGATGCGCCCGAACTGCCCCATCGCCTCGCCCTGCGCGTCGCCCACCACCTGCGCGCCCTGCCAGAAACCGAAAGCGACGTGCTGCTTGAACGACGCCATCTGGCACAGCAGCTTGCCCTTGTAGAGGAAGGCGGGCGCACTCCACTTGAGCGTTTCCTCCGCATCCGGGCAGGCGGACTGCACGCGCTTGCGCAGGTGCCGCAGGATCGGCCGGGCGAAATCGGTCGACGTTTCGATGTAGGCGTCGATGCGCGGGTCGTTGGTGGTCATCGCGATCTCCTGCCGGACCGGGTGTGGAATGGAAACCTCGCTGCCATCAGCGGACGGCACGACGGCCGTCGCCCAGGGGCCAGCGCCCGTGCGAACGGTATGCCCCCGCCTGGCTGGAGACGAGCGCGAACTCCCGCACCAGCCACACGATGTCGACCAACGTATCGGCGGGCGGTGCGCGGTCGCAGCCGCGCAGCACGGTGACGTGTGGCCTGAACGCGGTATCGGGTGGCCGCCGGATGCGCGCACCCAACAGCGCCGCGTCGAGCACCTGCCACAACGCCTGC
This sequence comes from Novilysobacter selenitireducens, assembly GCF_020026895.1. Classification (GTDB taxonomy): domain Bacteria; phylum Pseudomonadota; class Gammaproteobacteria; order Xanthomonadales; family Xanthomonadaceae; genus Lysobacter_C; species Lysobacter_C selenitireducens. Next base: position 255,322 of record NZ_JAINZW010000004.1, on the reverse strand, counting down.
AGCCCCGGCGGCGTCGCATCGGGCCCCAGCCACCACAGCCAGCCGCGACCTTGCCGGAAGCTGCCAAGCCGGGACAGCCGCAGGTCGAACGCGGGCACGCACACGGTGGCGGCGGCGCGGCATGCGGCGTCCACGAGCAACGCCGGCGCGTTGTCGAACTCGCCCAGGTAACTCAGCGTCAGGTGATAGAGCGCGGGCGCTGTGCGTCGGCCCGATATGCCGGCGCCGAGCTGCGTATCCACGCCGCGCGCCATCGCCTCGCGCGTGGACGCATCGGGCAGCAGCGCGAAGAACAGGCGCTGGTGTCGACGTGGATCGGGCGTCGGCGGCCTGCCGGCGGGGTCGGGCTGGTGCATGTGCGGAAGTCTAGGCGCTCCACCTCGATGCGGCCCACTTCATCGCCCGGCCACGCGCGCTTGCCGACCATGCCGCCCCCACCCCCAGGAGAGACCGCCATGGCGACCCGGAAGCAGGCATCCCCCGGCAACCAGAGCACGATGAACCCGCAGCCGGACACCATCCGCGACGACTACCGGGGCTCGGGCAAGCTGGACGGCAAGGTGGCACTGGTCACCGGTGGCGACAGCGGCATCGGCCGCTCCGTGGCGGTGCATTTCGCACGCGAAGGCGCCGACGTCGCGATCCTCTACCTCAGCGAGGACGGCGACGCGCGCGACACCGCGGACATGGTCGAGGCCGAGGGCCGCCGCTGCCTGCTGATCCGGGGCGATGCGCGGCGCGAGGCCCGCTGCCGCTCGGCCGTGGCGCGCACGGTCAAGACGCTTGGGCGACTGGACGTGCTGGTGAACAACCTGGCCGACCACGTCCCGCAGGACACGCTCGAAGACATCACCCCGGCGCAGCTGCGCGACACCTTCGAGAACAACGTCTTCCCGTTCTTCCACCTGACCCGCCATGCACTGGCGCACATGGGCAAGGGCAGCGCGATCATCAACACCGGCTCGGTGACATCGTTCCGCGGCAGCGACCACCTGATCGACTACGCCTCCACCAAGGGCGCGATCGAGACCTTCACCTACTCGCTGGCCAAGAACGTCGTCGAGCGCGGCATCCGGGTCAACGGCGTCGCACCCGGTCCGATCTGGACGCCGCTGATCGCTTCGAGCTTCAGCAAGAAGGAGCAGCGCGAGTTCGGGCGCAACACCCCCATGAAACGCCCCGGCCAGCCCAGCGAGCTGGGCCCGGCGTACGTGTATCTGGCGAGCGCCGACAGCAGCTACGTGACCGGGCAGTTCCTGCACGTCAACGGCGGCGGCTTCATGGGCTGAGCGCCATCAAACGCGCGTCGTGGTCATCGTGCCCCGGGGCCACGCATGCTGCCGATGTGGTCAACCAGCCCCTTGAGCTGCGTGGCCTGGACGCCGTCCACCACCGCGGCGAACGCGCCGATGTGGTCGGGCGCGTAACCGCCGGCGCGGTAGTGCATCACGATGCGGGTCATGTCGCGACGCTCGTCGCCGTCGGGCCCCTGTACCGGCTCCAGTCGGAACTCCAACACGCCGTGCAGGCCCATGCCCTGCAGCGGGCCGAGGCCGCCGGTCATGCGCAGCAGCTTGCCGGGATCGGTGAAGACCACCTGCAGGTGCTGCGCCTGGCGTATCCCGTCGATCTCGCAGAAGCATCCGCCCGCGCGCGCGTCGATCGACAGCTTCGACTCGGCGCCCCACCACGTGTGGTCCTTGGGCCACCAGCGGTCGATGTCATCGACCAGCGCGTCCCACGCGGTGGCCGCGTCCACCGCGACGACGGCCTCGTTCTCCAGGGTGAAGCCGGCCGCGGACTGGTCCTTCACGGCGGCAGTGGCCGGGGCGGCGAACGCGGCCAGGGCGATGCACGCAAGGCTGGCGCGGAGGCGGGTCGGGATGGACATGGCGGGCTCCGTGGGTCGAGGACGGTGATTAGGATGCCCTTGCGGGGTAGATCGCAAGGGTTCTGTGCAGCCAGCCCGCTCCGGCAACCAACGATTCACTGCCGTCATTCCCGCGAAGGCGGGAATCCATGGACGTACGGACATTGATCACGTGGCTCACTCGAGTGCGGCAGTAGAGATTGCGCGTGAACCACCGCGGCCTTTAGACCCTAGGGCAAAACTCGCATTCGAAACCCGAGCAACGTCCATGGATTCCCGCCTTCGCGGGAATGACGACTTGGAGGCGGGAATGACAACCTGGAAGTGGCGGCGGGGAATCGACTGAGCGTGAGAGGCGATGCGGAAGTCCGCATCACACGGCTCAGCCGTCCAACTCCGCCCAGCGCGCATAGGCCGCGTCCAGCTCGGCCTGCGTATCGGCCAGCGTGGCGTTGTCGGCGGCGATCAATGCGGCATCGCGCTGGAAGAACGACGGTTCCGCCATCGCCGCGGTCAGCTGCGCGATGCGTGCTTCCAGCGTCTCGATCAAAGCCGGTAGTTGCTCCAACTCGCGCGCGTCCTTGAAGCTGAGCTTGCGCTTGGGCGTTGTCGGCGTGGTGGCCGCCGCGGCGATCGGCGACACCGGCATGGGCGCCGACGGCGCCGCTGTGGACGCAGGCGCGGTGAACTCGACGCGGCGCTGGCGCAGCCAGTCGCTGTAGCCGCCGACGTACTCGCCAACGCGGCCACCGCCCTCCATCACCAGCGTGGACGTCACCACGTTGTCGAGGAAGTCGCGGTCGTGGCTGACCAGCAGCAGCGTGCCGGTGTATTCGCCAAGGATTTCTTCCAGCAGCTCCAGCGTCTCGACATCCAGGTCGTTGGTCGGTTCGTCCATCACCAGCAGGTTGGACGGTTGCGCGAACAGCTTGGCCAGCAGCAGGCGATTGCGCTCGCCGCCGGACAGCCGGGTGATCGGCGCGCGTGCGCGCTCGGGCGTGAACAAGAAGTCCTGCAGGTAGCCGATCACGTGCTTGGACTTGCCGCCGACCTCGACGAACTCGCGGCCTTCGGCGACGTTTTCCAGCGCGTTCCAGTCCTCGCGCAGGGTGGCGCGGTACTGGTCGAAGTACGCCACCTGCAGGTTGCTGCCCAGGCGCACCTCGCCGGACGTGGGCGCCAGCTCGCCCAGAAGCACCTTGATCAGCGTGGTCTTGCCGCTGCCGTTGGGCCCGATCAGGCCGATGCGGTCGCCGCGGAAGATGGTGGTGGAGACATCGCGCAGCAGCGGCTTGCCGCCGTAGTCGAACGATACGTCGCGAGCCTCGACGACCTTCTTGCCCGAGGACTCGGCCTGGGCGAAATCCATGCGCACGTTGCCGGTGTGGGCGCGGCGCTCGGCGCGTTCGTTGCGCATCGCCTTGAGCCGGCGCACGCGGCCTTCGTCGCGGGTGCGGCGGGCCTTGATGCCCTGCCGGATCCACACCTCTTCCTGCGCCAGCAACTTGTCGAAGCGCGCGTTCTCCTGCGCCTCGGCATTCAAGCGCTCCTCGCGCCGGCGCTCGTAGTTGCCCCAATCGCCCGGCCAGCTGGAGACCTGGCCGCGGTCGATCTCGACGATGCGCGTCGCCAGCGCCTTCAGGAAGCGCCGGTCATGGGTGACGAACAGCAGCGCGCCGGCCCAGCCCTTCAGGAAGGTCTCCAGCCAGTCGATCGCCTCGATGTCCAGGTGGTTGGTCGGCTCGTCCAGCAGCAGCAGGTCCGGCGCCGACACCAGCGCGCGCGCCAGCAGCACCCGGCGCTTCATGCCGCCCGACAGGCCCGAGAACGCGGCGTCGCCGTCCAGTCCGAGGCGTTCGAGCGTTTCGACCACGCGCTGGTCCAGGCTCCAGCCGCCGGCGGCCTCGATGCGGCCCTGGACCTCCGCCAGCGCGTCGCCGTCGAACGGCTCGGCGTGGCTCAGGTGGTGGTACTGGGCCAGCCAGGACCCGACCTCGCCCATGCCGCCGGCGACCACGTCCCACACGTCGCCGGCCGCGCCCGCGGGAACTTCCTGCTCCAGCCTGGCGATACGCACGGTGCCGTCACGGCGGACCTCACCGTCGTCCGGCACCAGCTCGCCGGCGATGAGTTTCATCAGGGTGGACTTGCCGGCGCCATTGCGCCCGATCAGCGCGATGCGCTCGCCGGGCTCGATGGACAGCTGGACGTTTTCAAGCAGCAGCGGGCCGCCGACGCTGTAGTCGACGTCCTGGAGGGTGATCAAAGGCATCCAGCCATTCTACCGGCGCACGCCTCCGCGGCGGGCGCCGGTGTCACGACGCGGTTCAGCGGTCGCGGACGTTCACCTCGACCCAGATCCGCTCGGCCCACCAGTCGTTGCCGCGCGGACGTGCCTGGATCCGCAGCACGTCGCCGCGTTCGAGCTCGTCGGGGCGGTAGAACTGGCCGCGGTATTCCACGGCGGTGCGCTCGTCGTAATAGACGCGCTCCTCGCGGCCGCTGTAACCGCCCCGCGTGACGCCGATGACGCGCGAGCGAGTATCGACCCAGGCCACCGCACCACGCAGTTCGCCGCCGTAATAGCTGCCACCGTGGGCATCACGGACGTTCTGGACCACGTCGATCCGGCGCGCGACGAGGCGGTTGCCTGAGCGCACCGCGTCGATGCTGATGTGGTCGCCGCGCTCCAGCCCGTCCACCGGCAGCGAGCGGCCCTGGTAGACCAGCTGCGTGTTGCGGTCGTACATCACTTCGACCTGTCCGCCGCCGTAGCCGCTGCGGCCGTCCGCGCTCAGGAGGATGCGGCTGTAGCGGGCGTCCACGCCCTGCACGGTGCCAAGAATGCGCTCACTCCCATAGCTTCCGGGATAGCCCTGGTCGGGGTAGCCCTGGCCGGGATACCCGCCGTAGCCGCCTGGTCCGGTGACGCAGCCGGCAAGTGCCAGCAGCAACGCTGCCGCGCCCAGCACGCGGAAGCGATGAAGAAAAGAAGTCGTACGTGCGGCCGTCTGGCCCATGGCGATACTCCGCGGCAGAAAACCGCGCCAGCATCGGTAAGCCGCGGTGAATGCAGGGTTATCGCTCACGCGCTTCGTTCAGCGCACGAGGACGCCGCGCAAGTTACAGCGCGCGCAAGCGCTCGATCGCCGCGTCCAGCGTTGCTTCGTTCTTGGCGAAGCACAGCCGCGCCAGGTGCTGGCGGCGTGGCGGTTCGGCATAGAACGGCGACAGCGGGATCGCGCACACACCCTTCTCAACCGTCAGCCAGCGGCAGAAAGACGCATCGTCCAGGTCGCTCACCGTCGAATAGTCGACCAGCTGGAAGTAGCCGCCGGGAACCGTGAGCGGCTTGAGTTGAGTGCCCAGCAGCTGGTCGTGGAAGCGGTCGCGCTTGGCCTGGTAGAAGGCGCCGAGGCCCTCGTAGTGCGTGGGCTCGGCCTCGATCATCTCCGCGAACGCCGCCTGCGCCGGGGTGAAGGTGCAGAAGGTGTTGTACTGATGGACCTTGCGCAGCTCGGCCGACAACGCCGGCGGCGCGATGCAGTAGCCGACCTTCCAGCCGGTGCAGTGGTAGGTCTTGCCGAAGCTGGACACGACGAACGCGCGCTCGCGCAGCGCGGGATGGCGCAGCGCGGACTCGTGGCGCGCGCCGTCGAACACGATGTGCTCGTAGACCTCGTCCGACAGCAGGTAGATGCCGGTGTCGTGCAGCAGCGCCTCCAGCTGCGCGATGTCCGCGCCGTCGAACATGGCGCCCGACGGGTTGTGCGGGGTGTTGGTGATGATCATCCGCGTGCGCGGCGTGACCGCGGCGCGGATGCGCTCCCAGTCGGGGCGGAAGTGTGCCGGGTCCAGCGCCACGTGCACCGCGCGGCCACCCGCCAGGTCGATCGCGGGCTCGTAGCAGTCGTAGCAGGGGTCGAGCACGATCACCTCGTCGCCCGGCCGTACCACGGCGTGCACGGCGTCGAAGATCGCCTCGCTGGCGCCGGAGGTCACCGTGACCTCGGTGTCCGCGTCGGGCCGGTAGCCGTAGCAGCGCTCTGTCTTGGCCGCGATGGCCTGACGCAGCACCGGCAGGCCAGTCATCGGTGCGTACTGGTTCTTGCCCTCACGCATGGCGCGGTCCAGCGCCTGCACCAGTCGCTCGGGTACGTCGAAATCCGGAAAACCCTGCCCCAGGTTGACCGCACTGTGTTCGGCCGCCAGCTGCGACATCACGGTGAAGATGGTGGTGCCGATATTGGGCAGCTTGGTCTGGGGGGCGGGCACAGGCATGGGCGGAGTCCGGTGAATCAAAACGGAGGTCGAGTTTACGGAACAGCCGTGAGCCGGCATGCGAATGACGGCAAGCCGCCGAGGTTGGCCCCCTCGTAGCCGCCGTTTTGCGGCTCCCCCTGCTTGCTGGGGGAGGTTGGGAGGGGGTGCTCGTGACGCCGTGGCGCTTGAAAGACACCCCTCCCCAACCCTCCCCTCCTTCCCAGGGGAGGGGCCACGACACACCGCATTTGCACCCCCACCAATCACGCGGGACACTCCGTCCATGCGCACGCTCACCGTCGTCGACGCCGCCGACCTGGCGGCGGCCTATGCCGCAGCGCAGTACTGCGTGCTGATCGACGGCGATGCCCTGCCCCTGCGCGTGGGCCAGTCGGCGTCCGACGTGGAGGCGTACTGGCCGGCCGAGCGCTACGTCTTCATCACCGCGTGGAACCCGGCCTCCGAGCTCCATTCCGACACCGCCAACGAAACCGCCGACACGTTGCTGGTCGGCCAGCTCGATGCCGCTGGCGCTCCCCGGCAGGCCGCCTGGGCGCAGGGGACGGACGGCGATTGGCGCGAGCCGGGCTGGCTGGTGGCGGGACTGGATGACACCACCAGTTCTACCCTGGCGCAGGAGTTCGGGCAGGCCGGCGTCCTGGCGTGGGAGCGGGGACAGCCGGTGCGACTGAGGATGCTGCTGCATCGCCCGGCCGATGCGCCGGTCGACCCGCACACCGACTGGCTGGGATGAGCCGCCGCGGGCCGGGCGCCGCCGCCCGGTAGAATCGCCGGTCCCGAATCGACCCGGCCGCATCCGTTGCCCCACGCCGACCACCCCGCCCCGCCGCTGCTGGACGTCAAGGGCCTGCGCTTCTCGCGCAATGACCTGCCCGTGTTCGGGCCGCTCGATTTCGCGGTGGACGCCGGCGAGGCGCTGCTGGTGCAGGGCGACAACGGCGCCGGCAAGACCACCCTGCTGCGCGTGCTGATCGGCCTGCTGCGTGCCGACGACGGGTCGGTCGACATCGATGGCGAACCGGCGAGGCCCGCCCGCCGCGCCCGTGCCATGGCCTACCTGGGCCATTTGCCGGGCCTGAAGGCGGACCTGGGCGTGCTGGAGAACCTGAATTTCCTGTGCGGCCTGCACGGACGCCGCCGCGCCCAGTTGCCCGAGCACGCATTGGCAATGGTCGGGCTGGCCGGCTACGAGGACGCGTTGCTGCGCCAGCTGTCGGCCGGGCAGAAGAAGCGGCTCGGCCTGGCCCGGCTGTGGCTGTCACCGGCGCCGCTGTGGCTGCTGGACGAGCCCTACGCCAACCTCGACCTGGACGGCATCGAACTGGTCAACCGCATGGTGCAGGCGCAACTGCGTGCCGGCGGCGCGGCGCTGGTGACCACGCACGGTGCGTATGCGGCACCACCGGTGCGGACACGGACGCTGGTGCTGGAGAAGCTGTCTTGAGCGCCGCCCCCACTCTGCTGTCCACCGCCCGCGCGCTGATGGCCCGCGACGCCCGGCTGCTCTGGCGCCGCCGTGGCGACTCTCTGCAACCGGCGCTGTTCGCGTTGCTGGTGGTGGTGCTGTTCGCGCTGGCGCTGGGCGGCGAGCGCGACGCGCTGGCGTCCTCGGCCGGCGCGGTGCTGTGGGTCGCGGTGCTGCTGGCCGGCCTGCTGTCTCTCGATACCCTGTTCCGCGGCGACGCCGAGGACGGCTCGCTGGAGCAATGGATGCTGGCGCCGGTGCCGCTGGCGTGGCTGGTGGCGGTGCGCACGTTCATGCACTGGGCCACCACGTCGCTGCCGCTGCTGGTCGCCACGCCGGTGCTGGGCGAGCTGCTGTACCTGCCGCGCGACCAGCTGGGCCTGTTGCTGGTGGGGCTGGCGCTGGGCACGCCGCTGCTGAGCCTGCTGGGCTCGGTGGTCGCCGCGCTGACGGTCGGGATGCGGCGCTCCGGTATACTTGTCGCCCTGCTGGCGCTGCCCCTGTACGTCCCCGTGCTGGTCTTCGGGGCCGGCAGTATCGCGGCTTCGGCACAGGGACTGGACCCCACCGGTGCGCTGCTGCTGCTTGCGGCGGGACTGGTGCTGACGCTGGTGCTGGCACCGCTGGCGGCCGCGGCGGCGATACGGATCGCGCTGACCTGATACCCCGGCCCTCGGCGGCCGCAGACGAGCCCCCTCATATCGCTCCCCTGCACTGCGCGGGAGCGGGCCAAGAGCAATGAATCCACTCCTGCGCTGGTTCCACAAACTCGGATCGCCGCCCTACTTCGACCGCTTCGCCGCGCGCTGGGCGCCGTGGGGCTACGGCCTTGGGTTCCTGGTGATGGCGGTCGGCCTGTACGGCGCCCTGTTCGCGGTGCCGGCCGACTACCAGCAGGGCGACAGCTTCCGCATCCTCTACATCCACGTGCCCAGCGCCTGGATGAGCATGGCGGTGTTCGGGCTGATGGCGGTGTACGCGGCCATCGCGCTGATCTGGCGGATCAAGCTGTGCGAAATCCTGGCCATGGCCTGCGCGCCGATCGGTGCCGGCTTCACCCTGGTCACGCTGGCGACCGGCTCGATCTGGGGCAAGCCGATGTGGGGCACGTGGTGGGACTGGGACCCGCGCCTGACCACCGAGCTGATCCTGCTGTTCCTGTACCTGGGCGTGATCGGCCTGTACAGCGCCATCGACGACCGCCGCGCCGCCGCGCGCGCCGCCGGCCTGCTGGCCATCGTCGGCGTGGTGCTGCTGCCGGTGATCCGCTATTCGGTGGTGTGGTGGAACTCGCTGCACCAGGGCCAGACGATCCGCATGTTCGGCGAGTCCTCCATGGACGCCAGCATGGTCTGGCCGCTGGCGTGGATGGTCATCGGCACCAAGCTGTGGTTCCTCGGCGCGCTGCTGGCGCGCGCGCGCGCCGACAACCTGCGTCGCGAAGCCGGCAAGGCTTGGGTCACCGAGGCTCAGGGGGCGTCGCGATGAGCTACCTGGAATACGTGGTCGCCGCCTATGTCGTGTTCGTGGTGGTGATGGCCTACGAGTTCATCGCCCCACGCCTGCAGATCAAGCGCGCCCAGCGCGCCGCCCGCCAGCGCACCGCCCGCACCGCCCCGCGCCCGGGCATCAATCCGAACGAGTTGACCCGATGAACCCGACCCGACGCCGCCGCCTGATGTGGATCCTCGCGCTGGTTGCCGCCGCCGGCATCGCCGCGACGCTGGTGGCGATGGCGCTGCAGCGCAACGTCGCCTACCTGTACACGCCCAACGAGGTGCTGAGCGGCGAAGCCGGGCCACAGGTCGGCGACGGCACGGCGCGATTCCGGCTGGGTGGCATGGTCGCCAAGGACTCCTTCGAGCGGCCCAGCGGCTCGATGGAAGCCCGCTTCCGAGTGACCGACGGCGATGCCGAGCTGCCCGTGTCCTACACCGGCATCCTCCCGGACCTGTTTCGCGAGAACCAGGCGGTGGTCGCCACCGGCCGCATGCAGGGCGACGTGTTCGTCGCCGAAGAGCTGCTGGCCAAGCACGACGAGACCTACATGCCCAAGGAAGTCGCCGACAAGATGGGCCAGGCGCACCGCAAGCACGACGTGGATGCGCCGGATGCCGACCCGGCAACGGGCGGGGCCGGCTACTGATGGCAGCGTCTTTCGTGCCTGCCCCGACGAATCCGGAGACAGCTGCCGATGCTGCCTGAGCTCGGCCAGGTCGCCCTGGTCCTGGCCCTTCTGGTGGCGCTGCTGCAGGCGGTGCTGCCGCTGGCAGGCGCGCATCGTGGCGTGGCCCCGTGGATGGCGGTCGCGCGACCGGCCGCGTACGCGCAACTGGCGCTGGTCGCCCTCGCCTACGGGCTGCTGACGCACGCGTTCATCACCCAGGATTTCTCCGTCGGCTACGTCGCCCAGCACAGCAACACGCTGCTGCCGACGATCTACCGCATCACCGCCGTGTGGGGCTCGCACGAGGGCTCGCTGCTGCTGTGGACGCTCGTGATCGCGCTGTGGACGGCGGCGGTCGCGCGGTTCTCCCATTCGCTCCCCGCCACGGTGAGCGCCCGCGTGCTGGGCGTAATGGGCGTGGTCGCGGCGGGCTTCCTCGCGTTCCTGATCTTCACCAGCAACCCGTTCGCGCGGCTGCTGCCGGCCGCGGTGGAGGGGCGCGACCTCAATCCGCTGCTGCAGGACCCGGGGATGATCATCCACCCGCCGATGCTGTACTTCGGCTACGTGGGCTTCGCGGTGTCGTTCGCCTTCGCCATCGCCGCACTGCTGGACGGCCGCGTCGACGCGCGCTGGCTGCGCTGGACGCGGCCGTGGACGAACGTCGCCTGGGGCTTCCTGACGCTGGGCATCGCGCTGGGCAGCTGGTGGGCGTACTACGAGCTGGGCTGGGGCGGCTGGTGGTTCTGGGACCCGGTCGAGAACGCCAGCTTCATGCCGTGGCTCGCCGGCGCGGCGCTGATCCACTCGCAAGCGGTCACAGAAAAGCGTGGCTCGTTCCGAAGCTGGACGCTGCTGCTGGCCATCGCCACGTTCTCGCTGTCGCTACTGGGGGCGTTCCTGGTGCGCTCGGGCGTGCTGACCAGCGTGCACAGCTTCGCGGCCGATCCCTCGCGCGGGCTGTTCATCCTGGTGTTCCTGGGCCTCGTCATCGGCGGCTCGCTGCTGCTGTACGCACTGCGCGCGCCATCCACGCTCAACGACGGCAAGCCGTTCGCGCCCGCCTCGCGCGAGACGCTGCTGCTGGCCAACAACCTGTTGCTCACCACCGCGTGCGCCATGGTGCTGATCGGCACGCTGTACCCGTTGCTGGCCGACGCGCTGGGGCTTGGCAAGATTTCGGTGGGCCCGCCGTACTTCGCGCTGATGTTCATCCTGCTGATGGCGCCGCTGGTGCTGCTGGTGCCGTTCGGCGCGCTGACGCGCTGGCAGCGCGAGCAGGCGTCCAGGCCGCTGGCGATGCTGGCACCGTGGCTGGTGGTCGCCCTGATCGCCGGCGCAGGCGCGTTCTTCCTGGCGCCGCAGGGCGCGTGGAAGGTGGCCGCGGGCATCTTCGGTGCGGTGTGGGTAGCGGGCGGCACGCTGCGCTTCGTGTGGTCGCGCCTGCGCGCCAACGGCCGTTTCACCCCGGAAATGGCGGGCATGATCCTGGCGCACCTGGGCATCGCGGTGTTCCTGGTCGGCGCGCTGCTCACCGAAGGCCTCAACCGCCAGCGCGAAGTCGCGGTGGCGCCGGGCAACCACGTCACCCTGGGCGACTACCGGTTCCGCTTCGACGGCGTGGACAAGGTCCAGGGCCCGAACTTCCTGGCCGACCGCGGCACCGTCACGGTCTTCGACGGTGAGCAACGCATCGCGGTCATGCACCCGGAGAAACGTGCCTACGCCGCTGGCGGCCAGGTCATGACCGAGGCGGCGCTGATCCCCGGCGTCACCCGCGACCTCTACGTCGCGCTCGGCGAGCCCCTTGGCGACGGCGCTTGGGCGCTGCGGGTGCACGTCAAGCCGTTCGTGCGCTGGGTCTGGGCCGGCGCGCTGCTGATGATGCTGGGCGGCTTCGTCACCGCCACCGACCGCCGCTTCCGCAAGCCGATCGCCACCGAACCCGAGCCTTCGCGATGACCGAGCCCACGACCGCCCGTCCGTCCCTCGCGCGCTGGCTGCCGTTGCTGGTGGTGGCCGCGCTGGGCGTGCTGCTGGCCGCTGGCGTCTGGATGAGCCGCAACCCCGGCCGCGACGCCCTGCCCTCGGCGCTCATCGACCGCCCGGCGCCGGAATTCTCCCTGCCGCTGCTGCACGAGCCCGGCCGCATGGTCACCGGTCAGGACCTGCGCGGCGCGCCCTACCTGCTCAACGTCTGGGGCAGCTGGTGCCCGGAGTGCCGGGTCGAACACCCGGTGCTGACGCGCTTCGCCGAGACCAAGCGCGTGCGCGTGATCGGCTACAACCTCAAGGACGAGCACGGCGAGGCGCTGCGCTGGCTGGAGCAGTTCGGCAACCCGTACTGGATGGTGCTGGTGGACCCGGATGGCCGCGCGGCCATCGACTGGGGCATCTACGGCGCGCCGGAAACCTTCCTGGTCGACGCCAACGGCGTGGTGCGCTGGAAGCACGTCGGCACCATCACCGACGAGATCATCCGCGACGAACTGTTGCCTGCGCTGGACACCGTCGAACGCATCCCGACGGAGCAGTCGCTGTGAGCCCGATCCGCGCCGTCCGACGTATGTACCTCGCGATGCTGGCCGTGTGCGCATTGCTCGCGCTGGCGACGGTGCCGCTGCAGGCGATGGCGCAGGCCAACGCCGACCCGGCGCCGCTGCAGTTCACCGACACCGCCGAGGAGCGCCGCTTCCACGACCTGGTCGCCGAGCTGCGCTGCGTGATGTGCCAGAACCAGTCGCTGGCCGACTCCGACGCGCAGATCGCGCACGACCTGCGCCGCGAGGTATTGGAGTTGATGCAGTCGGGCCGCTCGGACGACGAAATCAAGGACTTCCTGGTCGCGCGCTACGGCGAGTTCGTGCTGTATCGGCCGGAACTCAAGTCCAACACCTGGCTGCTGTGGTTCGGCCCGGCGCTGGTGTTGCTGGCCGGCGGCGTGGCGGTGGTCCTGGCCGTGCGCCGGCGCGGCGCGCGCGTGGTGCCTGAAGACGACGGGCAGGAGTGGTGATGGCGCTGTTCGCACTACTGGCCGCGCTGCTGGCCGTCGCCGCGCTGGCATGGGCGACCTCGCCGCTGTGGCGGCAGGCGCGCGTGCCGGGACTGGCCGCGGTTGCGCTGCTCGCCGTCCTCGCCGGGACGCTGTACCTGGTGGTCGGCAATCCCGACGCGCTCGACCCCGCCAAGCGCCGGCCGCCGGAGACACTGCCCGAAGCGATCGCCAGCCTGGAAGAGGCGCTGGAGCGCGACCCTTCGCAGGCCGAGGGCTGGCGCCTGCTGGCGCGTGCCTACGCCGCCGAGGCCCGCACGAATGACGCGCGCGACGCGTTCGCCCGTGCTGTCGCGCTGGCGCCCGACGATGCCGACCTGCTGGCCGAGGCCGCCGAATCGCGCGCGCTCGCCTCCGACAACCGCCGCTTCGACGACACCGCCATCGACCTGCTGCAGCGCGCATTGCAGGTGCAGCCGATGCACCAGCGCAGCCGCTGGTTCCTGGGCATCGCCCAGCGCCAGCGCGGCCAGCATGCCGAGGCCGCGGCCACGTGGGAGCCGTTGCTCGCCATCGTCGACCCCACCACGGCCGCGCCATTGCGCGAACAGATCGATATCGCCCGCAAGGAAGCCGGCTTGTCGCCCCTGCCGGCGGCGGTCGCGGCGGTACCTGCGCCGGATACAGCGGCCGAGCGCGGCCCGGGCATCACCGTCAGTGTGTCGCTCGATCCGCAACTGGCGATGAGGCTTCCCGAAGGCGCCGTCGTGTACGTGATCGCGCGCCAGACCGAAGGCCCGCCGATGCCCGTGGCCGTCGAGCGGCTGCCGGTGTCCGCGTTGCCGACAGTGGTGACGCTCGACGATGGCGACAGCCCGATGCCCACGCTCAAATTGTCCCAGCTCGACACGGTGGAGGTCGTTGCGCGTGTGTCGGCCAGCGGCGATGCGGCTGCGCAGGCCGGCGACTTCACGTCCGCGCCGCTGCACGCCGCGACGGGCGCCGATTCGCGCGTCGCGCTGTTGATCGACCAGGTGGTGCGCTGATCCCGTTGGCCCGACGAGGCACAATGCCGGGCCCGTACTGCCACGCCGCCAGAAGGATCCGCCCGGCATGACCGAATTCATCCCGCCCGGTACCCGTTTCGTCGCCCTGCCCGATCCGTTCCCGATGCGGCGCGGTGACGCGCTGCATGGCGCACGGGTGGCGTACGAGACCTGGGGCGCGTTGAATGCGGCCCGCGACAACGCGGTGCTGATCCTGACGGGCCTTTCGCCCGACGCGCACGCCGCCGCCAACGAGTCCAATCCCGAGCCGGGCTGGTGGGAGGCCATGGTGGGCCCGGGCAAGCCCATCGACAGCGACCGCTGGTTCGTGGTGTGCGTCAACTCCTTGGGCAGCTGCAAGGGTTCCACCGGCCCGGCGTCCATCGACCCGGCCACCGGCGCGCCCTACCGGTTGTCGTTTCCCGAACTCTCGATCGAGGACGGCGCCGAAGCCGCGCTGTGCGTGCTGCGCGAACTCGGCATCGAGCGACTGGCGTGCGTGATCGGCAACTCGATGGGCGGCATGACCGCGCTGGCGTTGCTGGTCCGCCACCCCGGCATCGCACGCAGCCACATCAACATCTCCGGCGCGGCACGTGCCCTGCCGTTCTCCATTGCGATCCGCTCGCTGCAGCGCGAGGCGATCCGGCTGGACCCGCAATGGAACGGCGGCGACTACGACGACGACCAGTACCCCGAATCGGGCATGCGCATGGCGCGCAAGCTGGGCGTGATCACCTACCGCTCGGCACTGGAGTGGGACGGCCGCTTCGGTCGCGTGAGGCTGGATTCGGACCGCGCCGACGACGAGCCGTTCGGGCTGGAGTTCGAGGTCGAAAGCTACCTGGAAGCCCATGCCCGTCGCTTCGTCCGCCGCTTCGACCCCAACTGCTACCTCTACCTGAGCCGCTCGATGGACTGGTTCGACGTGGGCGACTACTGCGAGCGACGCGGCGGCCCGAGCGAAGGCCAGACCCGCGCCGGTCTTGCAAAGATCAGCGTGGAGAAGGCGCTGGCCATCGGCGTGCATACCGACATCCTGTTCCCGCTGCAGCAGCAGCAGGAGATTGCCGACGGCCTGCGCGACGGTGGCGCGGATGCCCGTTTCCTGCCTCTGGAGTCGCCGCAGGGCCATGACGCGTTCCTGGTCGACATCGCGCGTTTCGGCCCGGCGGTGCGCGGGTTCCTGGACGGATTGGCCTAGATTTCATCCTTCCGGGGTTTAGCCCCTCCCCCTGCCTGCAGGGGGAGGTTGGAAGGGGGTGCTCTTGCAGCGCGTCGCTCAAATGCCCCCTCCCCAGCCCTCCCCTGCAGGCAGAGGAGGGAGCAAAAGCACCCATCCGGCAGCCGGCGCCGCACCCGCGTAAAATCCCCGGCATGAACGCCGCCGCCCTGCCCGACATCGACTTCCCCGGCCACGACAAGCTGGTCCATGCGCTCGACCAGGCCGTGTCCGCCGGCGACGAACACGCCGTCACCTCCGCACTGCGCAACACCCTGTGCCGGATGATCCGCGACCGCGACGTCAGCCTGCCGACGTGCGTGTTCGACCCGATCGACGACCACTACGCCCGCCGCGAGATCTACCGCAGTCCTGAGCTGGGCTACAGCGTCGTCGCGATGACGTGGGGCCCCGGCCAGGGCACGCCCGTGCACGACCACTGCGGGTTGTGGTGCGTGGAAGGCGTGTGGGACGGCGAACTCGAGATCACCCAGTACGAACTGCTGGAGCGCGAGGGCGACCGTTTCCGGTTCCGTGCCGCCGGCGGCATGGTCGCCGGCCCTGGCAGCGCGGGCAGCCTGATCCCGCCGCACGAGTACCACACCATCCGCAACACCCGGCAGGACGCGGTCGCCGTGTCCGTGCACATCTACAAAGGCCCGATGCAGGCCTGCTCGATGTTCGTCCCCGAGGACGGCGAGTGGTTCGCGCGCGTCGACAAGTGCCTGCCGACGGACGAAGCTGCGTAAATCGCCGAGTCGCCTTGGCGACGCTCCCGATCAGTCGGGGCACCGCGCCGGGATGAACGGGGACACCGGGTCGCTGGCGGGGAACGTTTCCTCCAGCGCCTCGTCCTGCAGCTCGTTTTCGTGCGCCTTCTGCGCCGGGGTGGGTGGCGCGGCGGGCGCGTCGCAGCCCTTGTTGCCGTCGATCGGTGGATCCTTGCGGTCCTGTCCGGCCATGTCGATGTCCTCGGTTCGGAGGCCATCGACGCTAGGCGCCTGCGCGTTACCCACGCGTGCACCGGGCATGAAGAAGCCCGGCATCGCCGGGCTTTCGTCATGGTGCCGGAGGTGGGACTCGAACCCACACGCTTTTAAGGGCGGCGGATTTTGAGTCCGCTGCGTCTACCGATTCCGCCACTCCGGCGCGGCCGCGCAGTATAGCCGAGCGCGGCGGCGGCGCCATCGCCCACGCGGCCGGCATGGCCGTGTCGGGCGTACCGGTTCGGCCGGGATGCGAACCGCCGCTAGGATGCCGCCATGTGCCTGATCGCCGTCGCCTGGAAGGTCCACCCCCGGTTCCCGCTGGCCTTGATCGCCAACCGCGACGAGGCGCATGCGCGACCGACCGCGGCCGCGGGGTTCGATGCACGGCATCCCGACGTATATGGCGGACGAGACCTGGCGCAGGGAGGTGGCTGGCTGATGGCGTCCACGCGCGGGCGGCTGGCCGCCGTGACCAATGTCAGGACCGGGCCGCGACCATCCGATGCACCGCGCTCGCGTGGCGCGCTGGTCCGCGCCTTTGTTGCCGATGGCGAAGTAGCTGCAATGCCGTGGCTGGCATCGCTGATGCCGACCGCACCGACGTACGGTCCCTTCAACCTGCTGGCGTGGGACGGCGAGGCACTGGGGTTCGCAAGCAACCATCCCGAGCCGGACTTCACGGCCGTCGCGCCGGGAACGCATGCGATGTCGAACGGCGCATTCGATGCAGCATGGCCCAAGAGCACGCACGCAACCCGGGCGCTGGATGCGTGGCTGGCTTCACCCTTGGCGGAAGGCGCCATGGACCGTGTGGCACTCGCACCCCTGCTGGATGCGTTGGCCGACACGACCGTGGCACCGGATACTGCGTTGCCGGATACTGGCGTCGGGCTGGCGCTTGAGCGGGCACTATCCCCGCCCTTCGTAGTCGGGCAGGACTATGGAACGCGTTGCAGCACGGTGGTGCTGGTGAAGGATTCGGCCATCACCTTCGTGGAGCGGCGTTTCGGCCCGGAAGGCGTGGTGTTGGGCGAGTCGTATGAGCGGCTGCCCCGCCCATAGCGCGTTGGCGACGCCCAAGGCGCGCACAAGAAAGAAGGCTCAGTCTTCGAGGTTTGAGCCTCGGGTGGCTGAGCCTTCCGCGCCAGAGCTGTTTCAGTCGGACTTCCGTCGTTGCGACATCCATCGTCCTGGTTTTTCTCTGACGGTTACGAATCCTACCCATCGCCGCGTTACCCGCCGATCAAGGTTTCGTAATCCTTCCGCTGGCCGCCCGCATTCAGCCGGGCCAAGGCCACCAGCCGCGCCCCGTGGCGGCATATCGGTCGGCGGCGCGCTCGAAGCGGTTGCGCACGCTGATCCCGCCGCATAGCAGGTACACGGGCAGGAAGAGCGGACCCAGTGTCATGTACTGGTACACGTGCGCGCGCTCGTGGTCGGCCAGGTTGATCGCGTCCTCGCGCGCGTGGCCGGCGCGGTGCGCGTAGGTGCTGCACGGGCAGTCCAGGTCGGGGCCGGTATGCAGGATGACGTTGCCCAGCGTGATCGCCCCGCCCGGCCCCCACGGCCAGTGCTGGAACACCAGCGCGCGCTCGCGCCGGCTCAATCGGGCACGGGCGCCAAGCGGAATGCCCGCGACGCCCGCCAGCAGGCCGAGCAGTGTGTTGGGCGCGGTCCACGCCACGCCGGCGGCCAGCAGCGCGGCGCGGGCCGGGCTCAGGCGCCCTCTTCCGGCATCAGCAGCCACAGCAGCAGGTACACGATGATGCCGGGGAACGCCGCGGAGGCGATGGACACGATCACGAACAGCACGCGCAGCAACGTGGAATTCCAGCCGAAGCGCCGGGCGATGCCACCCATGACGCCGCCGATCATGCGGTCGTGGCGGGATCGGACGAAGGGACGGGCTGCGGTCATGTGGAGCGGCTCCTCGGGGGGGAGCACAGGAGTCTAGCCAGTCACCGTGATGGCGACGTCGCATCCGGCAGGCTGTCCAGCCACGTCCCCACGACGTCCGCCCACACGACGTAACCGGCTGCGTTCATGTGCAGGGCGTCGTCGAGGAACAGCTCGCCGCGGGGCTGGCCGTTCGCATCGAGCATCGGCGTGTGGACGTCGAGGAACGCCACGCCGGGCGTTTCCCGCGCGTACTCGCGGATCGCCTGGTTGGCCGCCTGCATGGCGGGCTGCAGCGTGGCCCGCGACGGGCTGGGCTTGATCGCGATGAACGCTACGCGCAGGTCCGGCTGCCTCGACCGCACGCGCTGGACGAACGCCTTGAAGTCGGCGGCGACCTGCGCCGGCGTGCGGCCTTCCGCCAGGTCGTCGTCGCCCGCGTACAGGGCGACGGCGCGCGGACGCTATGCGCCCACGATGCGGTGGGCGTAGTGCACCGAGTCGCGCACGCGCGAGCCACCAAACCCCCGGTTGATCACGCCGGCTTCCGGAAAGTCGCGCGCCAGCGTGTCCCACATGCGGATGGACGAGCTGCCGACGAACACGACGCCGCCTTCGGGTGGTGGCGAGTGCCGGTCACTCGCCTCGAACGCGGCGATGTCGGGCTCCCACCGGGCGATATCCGGGGGGGCGCGGTGGTCGCTGCAGTTGCGACCGGATGTGGGTCGCGAACCAACGGTTCGGCCGGAGGCGTCGCCGCGCATGCGCCCAGAACGCACGCGGCAAGCATGGCGACGAAAGGAACACGCCACGACTGGCGAACGCCGTAGCCGCTCCAATTGGACCGGCGCACGAACGTCACTGGATCCCTGCCTTCGCGGGGCTGACGGATCGGGACATGTCGCGCGTTCCGGAGCCCGTCACTGTCGCGTGCACGCCCTACCCCGCCCGTTGCGCCAGCCAGTCGTGGATGGCCTGCGGCACCTCGCGCTGCGCCCGGCCGGAGACGTAGATGCCGATGTGCCCGCCGCGGAACGACAGCTCGCTGTAGTCGTCGCTGCCGACCAGCCCGCCCAGCGCCTGCGACGACGCCGGCGGCACCAGGTGGTCCTGCTGCGCGAAGATGTTGAGCACCGGCATGTCGACGTGCGCCAGGTCCACGGGGCGACCGCCGATGTGGATGCCGCCCCGGACGAAGCCGTTGCCCTGGTAGAACTGCTTGATGAACTGGCGGAACGCCTCGCCGGCCTGGTCCGGGGAATCGAAGATCCACTTCTCCATCCGCAGGAAGTCCTCGATGGCCGCTTTGTCGTCGAGGATGTCGACCAGCCCGACGTACTTCTGCACGAACAGGCGCCACGGCTTGAGCGTCAGGTAGCACATGTTCATCAGGTCGGCCGGGACGTTGCCCAGCGTGTCGACGAACAGGTCCACGTCCAGCCCCTGCGTCCAGTTGGACAGCATGTTGTCCCCGGTGTGGAAATCCACCGGGGTGACCATGGTGATGAGGTTGCGCACCTTCGACGGGTTGAGCGCGCTGTAGCACAGCGAGAACGCGCCGCCCTGGCAGATGCCCAGGACGTTGACCGCATCCATCCGGTAGGTGCGTCGCAGGTGGTCGACGCCGCCGCCGATCCACCGCTGGATGTAGTCGTCGAGCTCGAGGTAGCGGTCGGAGCGGTCCGGATACCCCCAGTCGAGCACGTACACGTCCTCGCCGCGCTCCAGCAGCCCCCGCACGATCGATTTATCCGATTGCAGGTCGACCATGTAGGGCCGGTTGACCAGTGCGTACACGATCAGCAGTGGCACCTTGGCCGTCGGCGCGCGGCCACCGGGCAGCGTGTCGCCGCGGAAGCGGTACAGCACGACCTTTCCGTCACGCCAGACTTCCTCTTTTTCGGTCGCGCCGTAGTCGACGTCGTCGACGCGCGGCAGCGTCTCCAGCCCGGCTCGCAGCTTGGCCTGCAGCGCCATCGCCTCCTTCGCCAGGGTGTCGGGGGTAAAGCCGATGGGTCCGTTGAGGTCGATGCCGTTCATGTCAGCGGGACTGCTTGCGGGCGGCCGTGCGCTTGGCCGGGGCGGACGGGGAGCGCGGTGCGCTGCTGGAGGTCACGGCGGCGCGTTTGGCGGCCGGCCGCGGCACCGACGCCTTCGTGGGCTTGCCCTTGCCCTTGACCGGCTTCGTTTTCGCCGAAGCGACCTGCTTGTCGTTCTTTCGAGGCGCCGGCTTGGCCACCTTGCTGGCGCGCGAGGATGTCGCTGCCCGCTTGGGCGCAGCGCTCTTGACCCTTTCGCTGCTGGCGGAACGCGAGGCTCCGGAGCGGTCTCCCTCACCGTCGTCCATCCGGTCACGCAGGCGCCGCAGCTCGCGTTCCAGCTGCACGATCTTGCGGTGCGCGGCATCGATCTCGGTGCGCGTGGGTATGCCCAGCTGCGCGGTGACGTGTTCGACCTCGCCTTGGACCGCTGCACGAAGGCGCATCTGCGCGTTGACGAAGCGGCCGTAGGTTTCACGGAAGCGAGGCGACAACGCGATCTCGGCGTAGGCCTCTTCGGCCGCGTCGATCCACAGGTCGAACAGCGCGCGGGCCGAGGCGAGCTGGCGGCCCGGCTCGCTGCGTTCGGCGAGTTTGGACTCGAAGCGCTCGAACGCGTCCTGTCCGGCTTCGGCCAGCAGCGCCTGGTAGGCGTCGGTTGCCGACTGTGCGTCCATTTGAGCCTGCGCCAGTGCCTGCCAGCGCTCCTGGTGCTCGCGCGCGAACCCGAACGCCGGCATCTGCGCCCACTGGCGCATAGGCGCCTGGATGGCATCCAGCAGCGGCCGGGTCTGCTGCTGCCACGCATCGAAACCGTGCTGGCCGGGACCGCCCATCTTCGAGAACACGTCCGCGAACGGGTTGCCGCCCGCGCCGCCCAGCATCTGCTTCCAGCTGCGCGCGATCTCGCCCGCATCGGCATTGCGGCCGGCGAATTGCGCCGCCAGTTGCTGCATCTGACCGAACCAACCACGCGCCTGCGTATTGAAGCGCTGCATGGCGTCCTCGGCCTCCGCGGCCTGGCTGGCGCCGCGCGCCATCTGCGACCACCATGCCGCCGCCTGGTTCCAGTCCGGCATCGACGGCGCGGCGGGCGTCGCCGCCCCGCGCATCATCTCGCCCCACTGGTTCCAGTACTGGCGCGCCAGCGCCTCGAAATCATTGCCGGATGCCT
Source organism: Novilysobacter selenitireducens (assembly GCF_020026895.1). Taxonomy (GTDB): domain Bacteria; phylum Pseudomonadota; class Gammaproteobacteria; order Xanthomonadales; family Xanthomonadaceae; genus Lysobacter_C; species Lysobacter_C selenitireducens. The sequence goes on along the minus strand of NZ_JAINZW010000004.1, from coordinate 234,178 downwards.
GCTGCGCCATCGCGTCCTCCGTGGGTTGCGCGGCGATGATAGCAACGGCCTGAGACGTTCCCGCGTCAGGGCTTGGGGATATGCAGCGTCTTGCTGATCATCAGCGTGCCCGACAGCGCGAACATCAGCACCAGCGGATGGAACTGCCACGGCCCCAGCTGGACCATGCCGAACCAGACGTCCGGCCCGATCGCGCCCTGCCAGGCCGCGATGGCGAGGATGACCACCAGGAACATGCTGGTCGGGATCGGCGTGCCCTCGAAGTACTTCACCTTGCCCTCGTCACCGGCCAGCTGCTCGGCGGTGACGTTGTAGCGCGCCAGCCGGCTGACGCCGCAGCCGACGAAGAAGCTCAGCACCACCCAGTCCCAGCCGCCCTGCAGGCCGCAGGCGTAGGCCAGCGCGGCCGGCGCGACGCCGAAGGAGATGACGTCGGCCAGCGAGTCCAACTCGCGGCCGAGCGTGGAGGCCGACTTGCGCCAGCGCGCCACGCGGCCGTCCAGCGCATCGAAGATGAAGGCCAGCGGGATCAGCGCCATGCCGATGAGCAGGTCGCGCACCCCTCCTTCCTGCAGGAAGCGCATGGCCGCGAAGATCGCCCCGGTGCCGCAGAACGCGTTGGCGAGGGTGAACCAGTCGGCGAGGTGGAACTCGCGGAGCATCGTGAAATGACGCGGCATGGTGACGCTCCGTGCGCTGGCGATCGCGGATCAAGGCCCCGCAGCGTGCCAAACACCGCGTGAAGCGGGCAAGTGCGCCGCCCGAGGGTCAGCGCGGCATCGCGAGTTGCGAGGCCTCAAGCGGCCGCCCCGCCTCGCGCGGCGTCGCATTGATGACGGCATCCCGCGGCAGTGCGCCCGTGCCGTCCAGGTGTGCCTCGATCCGGTCCAGCGCGGCGTAGACGTACGGCAGCAGCGGCACGTAACGGGCGCCGTAATCGGGCAGCGCCAGGAACGCGTCGAAATGCTGCGCGGGGCCGACCTGCCAGAAGCGCACGTCGCGCCCCGCCTCCCGGGCCATCGCCACGTACGGCGCGCTGGACAGGGCCATCGGGATCAGGCCGTCGTCGCGGCCGTGCACCACCACCACCGGTAAGCCCTCGCGCGGCGGCGCGGCACGCATTGCATCAATGCCGGATCGCACGCGCAGCGCGGCGTCGCTGCCGCCGGTCGCCAACTGGCGCAGGCACATCAACCCGGGAAAGGTCGGATCCGCCGCGTTCACATCGGGTCCGGCCATCAGGTCGTCGACGATGCCGACGCCCGCACCCGGCGGAATGCCGCTGCCGTCGGCCCACCATGCCGCGCGCTCCTGCGCCGTCGCCACGCGCGGAGCCATGCGCTCGTCCAACGCGGCGAACCCGTAGCCGCACGGATGCGCGCCAACGCCGTAGCGCCCGTAGGCGGACGCATAGGTCACCGCCACGGCGCGCCACAGGTCGAAGCCGACCGACAGCGCGCCGGCACGCAGCGCATCGTCGGTCCAGCCGGTCTCGCGCAGCTGCGCCAATGCCGAGGCGGCCTGCGCGCTGGTGTCGTCGCCGTCGACGAGGCCCGCCGCCTTCAGGCTGGAGCAACGGGCCGTCCACTGGGGAACGCTCTGCGCGGCCAGCGGCGGTTGCGGCAACGGCGCCAGCGAGGCGTCGAGCAGTGCGCACGGCATCAGAAGCGCGGCTTGCGTCGCGTAGTCATACAGGCTGGTGCCGCCGGTGTGGATGCTGGGCTCGCCCGCGACCACGGCATCCAGCCAGTCGCCCTCGAGCTCCGCCGCGCGCAGCACCGCGCCCCCGCCGTTGGAAATACCGACCGCGATGACGCGCGTGTTGTCGAAGGTGTAGGGCGCCGCCTGCGGCACCGCTTCGTCCAACGCATGCAGCGCGAACTGCGCGGCCTGCCGGACGTGCCGCCCCCAGTCCGCCTCCGGGTTGTCGCCCGAGTGCGCGTGCTTGACCGCCACGCCGCGCACGCCGGCGCCACCGGCCGGTGCATCCGGTGCGAACGCAAGGCCGCCGTCCGCCGCGGATGCGATACGGCCATCGACCGCGACGCCCTGCCCCGCGTCCAGGTCGAAGTAATCCGACCCCGCGCCCTTGTCGGTGTACGCCACCGCGCAGCCCTTCGGCAGTCCCCACGCACCGGCGACGGCGATGGCGCCGTGGACGCCCCGCGAGCCGGAGGACGCAGTCACCACCACGCAGCGACGGTCGCGGTCGAAGGCATCCGGCACCTGCACCAGGACGCGGTGCGGGTGGCGCGCGCCGTCGACCCTGGCCAGCGCGGTGAACTCGCGGCCGGGCACATCGGCGACGCTGCCATAGACAGACCCGTACCCGCCCGTGGGTGAGAGGTCGGCGATACCGCGCCACTTGTTCCAGATCGCACGCCGGCGCAGTTCGCCCGGCGTTGGCGCGGCCGGGTCGGCAAACGCGGGCGGCGCCATCGACTGCAGGCCGGCCAGCCCGAGGCCCGCCGTCAGCAGGTCGTCGCCGTCCCGGTGCGTGGTCACCTGCAAGCGGTCGAAGTCGGGCACGGGCGCGGGTCCGGTGGGGGCCAAGCCTGCACAGCCGGTGGCGGCGAGCACGAGGCCTGACAGCAGGGCGGCGGCAAGCGCGGGCCGGGGCGCGCGCGCGATCGGGTGGTTGGTGGTCATCGCGGCAGCCTAGCAAGCCACCACGCGCGACCCATCGTACTTTCGTACCACGCCGTCGCCGCACTTGCCGGCCCGTGTGCTTGGTAGGCTGCCCGGATGCCCACGCTGCTGATCGCCGACGACCACCCGCTGTTCCGCGCCGCGCTGCGCCATGCCGCGGTGGAGGCGGTGGCCGATACGGCGATCCATGAAGCCTCCACGCTCGAGGAGGTGCTGCAGGCGCTCGACGCGACGCCGGGCATCGACCTCGTCCTGCTGGACCTGCATATGCCGGGCAACCACGGCCTGGCGGGACTGGCGGCGGTGCGCGCGCAGTACCCCGGCGTGGCGGTGGTGGTGGTGTCGGCCAACGACGACCCGCGCGTGGTGCGGCGCGCGCTCGACCACGGCGCGGCGGGCTACCTGCCCAAGAGCACCGGCCTGGACGAGCTGCGCGACGCGATCCGGGCGGTGCTGGCCTGCGAGCAGTGGTTGCCGCCGGGCCTGCGTGCATCCGTGTCGAGGACGCAGAGCAGCCGCGCCGATGCCGACCTCGCCGCGCGCCTGGCCAGCCTGTCGCCGCAGCAGTTCCGTGTGCTGACGCTGGTGGCGCAGGGCCTGCTCAACAAGCAGATCGCCGACCGCCTGGACGTGCAGGAGCGCACGGTCAAGGCGCACCTGTCGGCGATCTTCGAGAGGCTGGGCGTGCGCAACCGCACCCAGGCCGGCGTGGTGCTGCGCGAACTGGAGCTGAGCGATCCTGCGAGGCAGATGGAAGGCTGAGCCGGTATCGGCTGCTGCGCAGCGCCGTCCCCTGCGCAACACCATGCCGTTGTAGGAGCGACGTGAGTCGCGACCTTCGCCGGCTCATGTACTGACGCGGTCGCGACTTACGTCGCTCCTACAAGAACGCTTTGCTCCCTGTAGGAGCGGCTTCAGCCGCGATCGGGCTGGCACGCAGGCGGATGACTCTGGTTCGCGGCTGAAGCCGCTCCTACAAAAGATGAAACCGGGGCGCCGTCAGGCTGTCGCTTCGCCGCGCACCTCGCGGGCGGCCAGCAGCCGGTCCAGCACCGACTTCAGCGCGAGCGGCTTGATCGGCTTGGGCAGCAGCGCATGCCCCGCCTCCAGCACATCGCCGCGGACTGTCGTACCGCCATCCGCGCTGACGATCAGCGTCGGGCGCGCGCCATGGTGCCGTGCAAGATCGCGCGCCATCGCCACGCCGGTATCGCCTGCATCGAGGTGGTAGTCGAACAGCCACAGCTCGGCCGGCGCAGCGGCCATCGACCGGTCCGCACTCGCGCGATCGGTGGCGGTCGACACCGCACAGCCCCAGCCCCGCAGCAGGCCGGCAACGGCCTCCAGGGCCGCGGCGTCGTTGTCGACAACCAGCACGCGCGCGCCGCCAAGGCCACGCGGCGCGGTCGCGGCCGGCAGCGCCACGGGGCGTTCGCGCTCCACCCGAGGCAGGTCGATGGCGAACACCGTGCCGACGCCGACGCGGCTGCGCAGCGACACCGGCGCGCCCAGCAACTGCGCCATGCGCTCGGCGATCGACAGGCCCAGGCCCAGGCCCTGCCCCGGCGCATCCTCGCCGCGGCGGAACTCCTCGAAGATCGCCGCCTGCTGACCGGGTGCGATGCCCGGCCCGGTGTCGTGCACCTCGACCCGCCACCGTCCGTCAACCCGGCGCACGCCCAGCAGCACGCGGCCGGACACCGTGTAGCGCACCGCGTTGGCCAGGAAGTTCTGCACCACGCGACGCAGCAGTTGCGGGTCGCTGCGTGTCCAGCCCGTCGTCGGCACGTAGTCCAGCTGCAGTCCGCGCGCGGCCGCGATGGCGCCGAACTGCGCGGCCAGCGGCTCCAGCACGTCGGCCAGCGGGAAGTCCCGCAGTTGCGGCTCCAGCGCGCCACCTTCCAGACGCGACATGTCCAGCAGGCCGGTCAGCAGGTCGCCGGTGGAGTCCAGCGCGCCTTCGATCCGGTTGATCGACTCGCGCTGCGCGGGCTCCTGCAGTTGCTTGCCCAGCGCGTCGGTGAACAGCTGCGCGGCATGCAGCGGCTGCATCAGGTCGTGGCCGATGGCGGCGAGGAACCGGCCCTTGGCCTCGTTGGCACGCTCGGCCTCGCGCTTGGCGATCTCCAGGTCCGCCGTGCGCGTCTCCACCCGCTGCTCGAGCGTCTCGTTGGCTTCGATCAGCGCGGCTTCGGCGCGTCGGAAGGCCGTGACGTCGGTGAACGTGGCGACGAAGCCACCGCCCGGCATCGGGTTGCCGCGGATCTCGATGATGCTGCCGTCGGCGAGCACGCGCTCGGACAGGTGCGGGGTGCCCGCCTGCATGAAGGCGAGCCGGCGGTGCAGCGCGCGGTCCAGCTCACCGCCGACCGGGGCCGGGGCATGGGCCGGCGGCAGCCGCTGCAGCGCCCATCGCGACAGGTCGGCGATCGGTCGCCCTACCCGCAGAAGCGTTTCGGGGAATTCGAACAGCTCCGCATAGCGACGGTTCCACGCGACCAGCCGCAACTGTGCGTCGACCACGCTGATGCCCTGGCTCATGTTCTGCAGCGCGGCCTCCAGCACGCGCTGGTTGAAGCGCAGGTCCGCCGACGCCTCGCCGACGATCTGCGCGACGGTGTCGAGATCGCGCCCGGCTTCGCGCCGCGCGGCGTCCAGCAGCACGCGGGCCGATGCCGACCCCAGCACCGCCGCGAGCTCACGCTCGATACCCGCCTCCGCGCGCGCCGGTACCGGCCCCGTGACGGGCGCGTCCTGCAGCAGTGCGGCCACCGATTCGCGCGGCAGGAACCGCAGGCCGGCATCGCGCAGCGTCCGTGCATCCAGACCCCGCCGCGCATGCCGCGGACGATCGCGACGCCAGACCGAGAACAGCACGGTAACGGCCGTGCCGACGAACAGGCTGACACCCACCGCACGGCCGAGGCGGCTCCAGCCCGTCAGCCCGAACAGACCATCCGGCGCCAGCCACGCCAACTGCATCGGGCCGGTGGTCTGCCAGTCCGGCGCCACGCCGCGAGCGGCCAGAACCATCGGCACCAGCAGCACCCAGGCCCACGCAGCGAATCCCGCCAGCACACCGGCCACCGCTGCCCGCGGCGGCGTCTGCGGGCGCCACACCGCGAACGCCAGCGCCGGCGTCAGCGTCGCCAGCGCCGAGAACGACACCGCGCCCACATCCGCCAGCGCCTCGCTGCCCGCCACCAGCCGGCTGTACGCCCATGCCAGCAGCATGATCACCACGATGCCGGTGCGGCGCAGCGCCAGCACCGAGCCGCGCAGGTCGCTGCCGTCGTTGCGCGCCCACGCACCGCGCAACAGGCCCGGCGCGAACCAGTGGTTTCCGATCATCAGGCTCAGGGTCAGCGTGCTGACCACCACCATGCCGGTCGCCGCGCTGAGGCCACCTAGGAACGCGAACAGCGCCAGCCCCTCGAAGCCCTGCGAAAGCGGCAGCGCCAGCACGTACAGGTCCGAGGGCACGCTGCCGCCCAGCAGCACGCTGCCGGCCTTGGCCAGCGGCAGCACCGGCAACGCGATCAGCACCAGGTAGAGAGGAAACAGCCAGCGCGCCGTGCGCACGTGGCTCTCGTCGCGGCACTCCACGACCGCCACGTGGAACTGGTGCGGCAGGATGAACATCGCCAGCGCGCCCAGCAGCACCAGCGGCGCGAAGCCGCCCGCGGGCTCGCCCGCCAGCGGTGCGACCGGCGCCTCGGGCAGCGCGTCCAGCCCGAGCCAGACGAAAGCCCCGATCGCAAGCATCGCCGCCAGCTTGAATACCGACTCCATCGCCATCGCCAGCACGAGGCCGCGATTGTGCTCGGCGGCCGACGCGCGGCGCGTGCCGAACAGCATCGCAAACAGCGCCATCGCCAGCGCGACGTACAGCGCGCTGTCCTGCCAGACCGGCGCGACCGGCCCGCCCGCGTCGCGCGTGGTCAGCATCGCGAAACTCATCGCCACGGCCTTGAGCTGCAACGCGATGTACGGGATCAGCCCGAGCGCCGCGACCAGGGTCACTGTTGCCGCCAGCCACGCATCCTTTCCCAGCCGCGTGGCGATCAGGTCGGCCAGGGATGTGGCGTTGGTCTCCCGCGCCAGCCGCACCAGCCGGACCATGAAAGCGACGGCCAGCGCGTAGAGCACGATTGCGCCGAGGAACGTCGGCGGCAGCGGCCAGCCGTAGCGCGCGGCCTGCGTCACGGTGCCGTAGAAGGTCCACGAGGTGCAGTGCACCGCCAGCGACAGCGCATAGACGTGGTGCCAGTGGCGAGCGGCGGTCGCCGGATGGCGCTCGGCATACAGGGCGGCCGCGAACATCACCGCCAGCCAGGCAACGCTGGCCAGGGCCACCGCGGTGAAGCTCAGCATCGTCCCCTGCCCGTGCGTGTCATCGAACGTCGCCCTCTGGCCTGCGGGACATTATCGGGGCAAAGGTGGGGCATGGCGTCCCGGCCCTCCGTAGGAGCGGCTTCAGCCGCGAACCGGAACCGATGTGGGGACGTGGGCAACCGATCGCGGCTGAAGCCGCTCCTACTGGGGATGGATGCACGTCGCTCCTGCGACGGCATGCGAAAGCGCATGACCGTGGCCCAGAAACAAATACAGCGGCGGCGGGACAAGCCCGCCGCCGCTGTCCTCCGACCGCTTCGGGGTCGGTCAGAAGTCGTAGCGTACCGACACACTGTACTGGCGTGGCGGCCCATAGAACCCGGTCAGTACGCCCAAGGCCGCATCCAGATTGTACCCCGTCGTGCGATATTCCTTGTCGGTGAGGTTGGATCCCTGCAGCGTCACCGTCCACGGGCCGCCACTGCGCCAGGACAGACCGGCGTTGACCAGGCCGTAGCCGTCCTGGGTGATCGGCTGCGCACCGGTGCGCACGATCTCGGTCGTGGCCACCACGTCGCTCTGGTAGCTGTAGCCCAGGCGGGCGGCGATATCGCCACCGTTGGCCAGGTCGGTGCGGTACTCGACGTTGATCGCGCCGGAGAACTCCGGTGCATTGGTGAACTCCTGCTCGTCGGCGATGTTCTGGCCCGCGTAGATGAACTCGTCGTACTGCGCGTCCAGCCATGCCAGGTTGCCGGCGATCAGCCAGTTCGACGTCGGCAGCCACTGGTACTCGGCCTCGACGCCATCGACCGTACCCGCGCCGGCGTTGGTGAAGTCGCCGAAGAACGCGTCGTTGGTGCCATCGCCATCGCTGTCGAAGGACGTGAACACCGACAGCTGGATGTCCTCGTACTGGTTGTGGAACGCCGACAGGTTGAGGAACAGCGTCTGGTCGAGGAAACCCATCTTGGTGCCGACCTCGAAGCTGTCCACCACCTCGTCGTCGAACGGCTCGGCCGAACGCGGCACGGCCGTGGCCTGTGCGCGGATGTTGTAGCCGCCGGACTTGAAGCCACGCGAGGCACTGCCGTAGACCATCACGTCCGGAGTGACATGGTAGTCCAGCGAGACCTTCGGCGAGGTGTTGGTGAAGTTGATGGTCTTGTCGAAGTCGGCCGCCACCACACCGGTCGGCGTGGTGTACGTCGCATCGGTATAGCCCTGGTTGAAGACCACCGCGTTCTTGTCCTCGTCCGTGTAGCGCGCGCCCACGCCCAATGCGAGGCGGTCGGTGAGGTCGAACGTCCAGTCCGCATACAGCGCCACGCTCTCGGTGAACACCGTGCCCTGGGTATCGCCGAACAGCAGCCCGAAGAAGTTGTTGAGCACCTGGCCGCCGGCCTCGCCGTCGAAGGCGTACAGACCCATCACGCCACGCGCGCGGCCGCCGGCGTCGTAGTTGGCCTGCAGCTCATGGCTGACCTGTTCGTCGCTGTAGAACGCCTTGACGTCGGCGATGGTTGCCGGCGTCGTGTCGAAGTCGATGTTGGTCTCGGTGTCGGACTCGCGCTTGGCCAGCACGTACTTGAAGCCCCAGTCGTCGTTGGCACGCCAGTTGACGGTGGCCGAAGCGCCGGCCATCGAAGTGTCGTTGACGTTGGGCATGCCGTTGCGCACGTCGTAGCGGCTGTCCATCGGCGGGAACATCGGCACGAAGCGATTGGGCGCGAGCATCTTCGCGCCGCGCACGCCGGACTGGTCGTCCATCCAGTCCAGCGCGAACTGGATGTCCAGGTCCTCGCTGACGTAGGCGCCCAGCTGCGCGCGCAGGGCGAGGATTTCCTTGTCGCTGACCGGCTGGTCGGTAATGGTGTTCTCGCCGAAGCCGTCGTTGTTGAGGCTGGCCACGGCCACGCGGGCGCGCAGCGCGTCATTGCCGCCGATGGCGCCGCCGAGCGCGGCCTTGACGTCCAGCTGGCCATGGTTGCCGACCGTCAGCGAGGCGAAGCCGTCGGTGGCGGCGGGCAGGCCGCGCGAGATGTACTTGATCGCGCCGCCGATGGTGTTCTTGCCGTACAGCGTGCCCTGCGGGCCGCGCAGCACTTCCACGCGCTCCACGTCGAACACGTCCAGCAGCGCGCCTTGCGGGCGGGCGATGTAGACGTCGTCCAGGTAAATGCCGACACCCGGGTCCACGCCCCACAGCGGGTCGGACTGACCGACGCCGCGGATATAGGCGGTGATGGTGCTGCTGGACCCGCGTGCGGCATAGATCGTCAGGTTGGGCACCTGCGCGTCGAGGTCGCCCAGGTCCTCCACGCCGAGGCGGTCGAGCGCCTCCGGGGTGAAGGCAGTGACGGCGACCGGCACTTCCTGCAGCGTCTCCTCGCGCTTGCGGGCGGTGACGGTGACCGCGCCGAGCGTGCGCGCCTCGTCGACGGCCGGCTCGCCGGCGGCGGTGTCCTGCGCCCAGGCGGCGGGCGCGGCCGAGGCCATCAATGCGCCGGCGATGGCCAGGCTCAGGTGCTTGCGGGTCTTGTCGATACGGCCCATCGCGGTGTCTCTCCCCAGGTGCGAGTCGGTGGCATGTCGGTTGGCGGTCCACGCCGCCATGCCGTGCACGGTAGGTGCGCCCGGCCGGTGCCGCAGTTGTACGTTCGGACAATGCCCGCGCCGACCCCGCCGCGCGGAGACTGCCCCGCATCGAGCCGGGCGCACGTTCCGCACCGGCCGCGTCGACGGAGAGGCAATGGCATTCCTGATCGTGCTGGCCGCGCTGGCCTTCCTGATGTTCGTGGCCTACCGCGGCTACAGCGTCATCCTGTTCGCGCCGGTAGCCGCGCTGGGCGCGGTGCTGCTGACCGACCCGTCGCTGGTCGCGCCGATGTTCACCGGGCTGTTCATGGACAGGATGGTCGGCTTCCTCAAGCTGTATTTCCCGGTGTTCCTGCTCGGCGCGGTGTTCGGCAAGCTGATCGAGGTCTCGGGCTTCTCCAAGTCGATCGTGGCCGCGACCATCCGCCTGTTCGGCGCGCAGCGCGCGATGCTGTCGATCGTCGCGGTATGCGCGCTGCTGACCTACGGTGGCGTGTCGCTGTTCGTGGTGGTGTTCGCGGTGTACCCGTTCGCGGCCGAGCTGTTCCGCCAGAGCGACATCCCCAAGCGCCTGATCCCGGGCACCATCGCGCTGGGCGCCTTCACCTTCACCATGGATGCGCTGCCGGGCACGCCGCAGATCCAGAACATCATCCCGACCACGTTCTTCGGCACCGACTCGTGGGCCGCGCCCGTGCTGGGCACGCTGGGCGGCGCCTTCATCCTGGCGGTGGGCCTGGTGTACCTGGAGTCGCGCCGCCGCAAGGCGGCCGCGGCCGGCGAGGGGTACGCGGGCGATGCGCCACTGGTCAACGAACCGGCCACCTTCGCCGGCAGTGCGCTGGCGCACCCGCTGGTGGCGATCCTGCCGCTGGTGCTGGTGGGCGTGGCCAACAAGCTGTTCACCGACTGGATCCCGCGGATCTACGGCGACAGCCACAGCTTCAATCCGGCGGTGATCGGGGACGCCGCGCCGGTGGTGCAGGAAGTCTCACGCGTCGCGGCCATCTGGGCCGTGCAGGGCGCGCTGCTGGTGGGCATCCTCACCGTGCTGGCATTCGCATGGAAACCGGTTATCGCCAGCTTCGCCGAAGGCACCAGGGCCGCCATCGGCGGCGCGCTGCTGGCGGCGATGAACACCGCATCCGAGTACGGCTTCGGCGCGGTGATCGCGGCCCTGCCCGGCTTCCTGGTGGTGGCCAACGCGTTGGGCGCGATTCCCAACCCGCTGGTCAACGAAGCCATCACCGTGACCGCGCTGGCCGGCATCACCGGCTCGGCGTCGGGCGGCATGTCAATCGCACTGGCGGCGATGGCCGACACCTTCATCGCCAATGCCAATGCGGCCGGCATCCCCATGGAAGTGCTGCACCGCGTGGCCTCGATGGCGTCCGGTGGCATGGACACCCTGCCCCACAACGGCGCGGTGATCACCCTGCTGGCGGTCACCGGGCTGACCCACCGGCAGGCCTACAAGGACATCTTCGCCATCACCATCATCAAGACGCTGGCGGTGTTCGTGGTGATCGGGCTGTTCTACGCGTTCGGGGTGGTCTGACCCCGCCGACTGGCGCCGGCCGACGCACCGCGCGACACTGCGGGCACGCGGGCGACCGCGAAACCGGGGGATGCGGGTGCTGGGGCATCGGTTGAACAGACGGGTCACGGCCACGGCGGCTGCGCCGTTCCTGGCGCTCGCACTGGTGTGGGCTGCCCAGCACCCCGCACCCGCGGCCGCCGCCGAGCCCGCCCCGCCCTTCCTCAGCCTGGAGCGCTACACGCCCGACGAAGGGCTGTCGCAGCACGCGGTGACCGCGCTGGCCGAAGACGACCGCGGCCTGCTCTGGATCGGCACGCAGGAAGGGCTCAACCGGTTCGACGGCCACCGCTTCACCGTGTACCGGACCATCCCGGGCGACGACGGCGCGCTGGCGAGCAGCAGCATCGAATCGCTGGCGGTCGATGGTCGATCGCGCCTCTGGGTCGGCACCAACGACGCGGGGTTGGAAGTCATCGACCTGCGCCTGCGCACGCACGTGCGCCTGGGGACCGCGCAGGGCCTGGGCCACCCCACCGTCAACGCGATCCTTCTGGACGGCGATGGCGGCGCGTGGCTGGGCACCGCCAACGGCGTCTACCTCGTCGATGCCAGCGTGTCCAAGGCCACGCGCGCCGGCACCACGGCACCGGTCGTGGCGATGGCGCACATGGGCGACACGGCAGCGGCTTCACCGGACACGCCCGGTTTCGCGCTCGACACGCAGTGCCACGTCTGGCGGCTCGCGCTGCCATCCGTTACGTCCGTGGTGGCCGCCCTGCCCGGCAGCCCGACCTGCATCGGCATGGAGGTCGAGGGGCAGTCGCTGTGGCTGGGAACGGCGAACCACGGCCTGTACCGGGTCGACACCGCGGGCGCGGTGCAACGCCACGTGCCGGCCGCCGCCCTGCGCGACAGCGCGGTGGAACTCACCTCCATGCTGCGCCGCCCCGACGGCAAGGGCTGGTGGCTGGGCTACGCCGATGGCGCGATATTCACCGCTACCGGGGAGCTGACCGACCCGGTACGGCTTGCCACCGACACGCCGGTGGAAAGCGCGATCACGCGCATGCACCTGCACCGCTCCGGGGTGCTGTGGCTGGGCAGCGCGACCAGCGGCCTGTACCGGGCACGCGCGTTGTCGCCGCTGATCCGGCGCGAACGCGTGGATGCCACGCAGATGGCGGACTGGCCATCGCGCAGCCTGCGCAGCCTGCGCGTCGATGGCCGGCGCCTGCTGGTGGGCACCGACGCCGGCCTGGTGGTGCAGGACGCACCCGGCGGCGACTGGCGCGCCATCGAGGCATTGGACGGCACCCAGATCCGCGCCATTGCGCCGGCACGCAGTGGCGGCTGGTGGATCGGCAGCCATCGCGGCGTCTGGCGGCTGTCGCCCGACCTCACGGCCCGGCCCGCGCCCGAGCTGCCCAACCCCCACGTCACCGACCTGCTGGTCGAGGGCGACATCGTGTGGGTCGCCACGCGCGCCGGCCTCGCCCGCCTGCGCGGCGGTCGGCTCGACATGGACGGCATCCCCGACGCGCTCAATGGCGTGTTCCTGACCAGCCTGCTGCGCGACGACGCGGGCCGGCTGTGGATCGGCAGCAACGAGAACGGCGCCTACCGCTGGGATCCGGACGGCCGCGTGCACCGGCTGCACACCGGCAACGACGGCCTGCCTCACGATTCGATCTGGTCGCTGCATGCCGACGCGGATGCGATCTGGCTGGGCTCGTTCTCAGGCGGACTGATCCGGCTCGACCGCGAGACCGGGGACGCCCGCGCGATCACCGCGAGCGACGGACTGTCCAACAACGTGGTCTATCGCATCCACCCCGATGCAGGCGGCCGCCTCTGGCTGAGCACCAATTACGGCATCAGCGTGTACGACCCCGACAGCGGCGTGGTGCAGGCACTGGACCGCGCCGACGGCCTCTTCAACCTCGAGTACAACAGCGGCGCCGGCTTCATGGACAGCGACGGCCTGCTCTACCTGGGCGGCACCGACGGGCTGGACATCCTTCAGCCCGACCGCCTGCCGACCGCCAGCCCACCGGCCACGCCGGTCATCACCGGGCTGCGCGTGCTTGGGCGGCGCGGGCCACAGATGCCGGGGCAGCACGCCATCACCCCGGAGGTGGCCTATGCCGACCTGATCGAACTGGGCCACCGCGACCGCGTGTTCTCGCTCGACCTGGTGGCGATGGACCACACCGCGCCCAATGCCGCGCGCCTGCGCTATCGCATCGCCGGCCATTACGACGATTGGGTCTACCCCGCCGCCGCGCAGGCCAATGTGCTGCTGAGCTACCTGCCGCCGGGCGAATATCCGTTGGAGGTGCAGGCGGCCGGCCGCGACGGCCAGTTCGGGCCCAGCCGGCAACTGCTGCTGGTGATGCAACCGCCGCCGTGGCGACATCCGCTGGCCTACGCGGTCTACGCCTTGATCGGCGTGCTGCTGCTGTTGGCGCTGGCGTGGCGGCTGCGCGCGCAGGCGCGGCAGAAACGGTTGCAGATCGAGCGCCTCAATCTGACGGTCGCCGAGCGCACCGACGCGCTCAAGCAGGCCAATCGAATGCTGGTGCAGAGCAATGAACAGCTCGAGCAGGCCACGCGCACCGATCCGCTGACGCAGGTGTCCAACCGCCGCGACCTGCAGGAGTGGCTCGACCGCGAAGGACCCGCGTTCATCGCGGGCGTCGGCCAGCCGGGCCACGACGGCCACTGCGTGCTGTTCTGCATGATCGACATCGACGACTTCAAGCGCATCAACGATGGCCACGGCCACCAGGTCGGCGACGAGGTACTGGTCGAGGTCGCGAGCCGGCTGCGCCACGTCTGCCGCGAGAACGACATCCTGGTGCGCTGGGGAGGCGAGGAGTTCCTGCTGGTGGCGCGGGATGCCCACCTCCCCGACGCCCCCGGCCTGGCCGAGCGCATTCGCGACATCATCGCGGGCACGCCCATCGAACTGTCCAACGGCCGCACGCTGGTCATCACCGCCTCCATCGGCGTCGCGCCGTGGCCGCTGTCGACGCGGTGGCCGGCGCTGGGCGACTGGGAGCAGAGCGTGAGCCTGGCCGACCGCGCCCTGTATGCCGCCAAGGCCTCGGGCAAGAACGCATGGGTGGCGGTGATGCCCGGCCCGTCGGTGGACCGGTCCGGCCTGCTGTCGCTGCTGGCGGGTACGGCGCCGACGCGGTTGCCGGAGGGCTGCGTGGAAGTGCTGCACTCCACGCGCGAGGCGCCCGAGTTCGAGCGCGCCTGACGCCCGGCTCGCCCCTGTAGGAGCGGCTTCAGCCGCGATGCACGTTCGCCGCGCAAACCCCGTCTTGTAGGAGCGACGCAAGTCGCGACCGAACCCGCCGAGATGACGTCGTCGCGACTCGTGTCGCCCCTGCACCAGACGATGGGATATCGATCGCGGCTGAAGCCGCACCTACAAATGCCGACTTCGGGTCACTCCACCGCCACGTCCCGCCACCCCAACCCCACCATCAGCGCACGCCCCGGCCCCGGCTCGAAGAACCGCCCGTTGCCGTCGTTGACGATGACCGAACCGACGTGGTCGCGGTCCAGCAGGTTGTCGACGCGCGCGAAGCCGAACCAGCCGCGCGCGCGTGGCCGCCACTCCAGGCGCAGGTCGAACCGCGCGTACCCGGGCGTGGCGTCGGTGTTGCGGTCATCCACCGCCACCGGGCCGCTGGCACGTGCTTCCAGCGCAGCGCCCCATGTGCCGCTGCCTTCGCGCCATGCGAGTTCGACGAACGCGTCCGTGCGCGGGATGCCGGGAACGCGGTTGCCGGCCGCCACCGTACGTATTTCGGTCGTACCGCCGCTGGTCGCGCTGTAGGTGTACGCGTCGCGGAACGTGGCATCCAGCGCATTGGCGGCGATTGCGTACGACCACCCGGGCGAGAGGTCGGCGGCGATCGACAGCTCGACGCCGTCGCGTCGCGTCCGGCCGGCGTTGGCGAAGCTGGAGCGGCCGGCGCGGCTGTCGGCCGGGACGATTTCGTCCCGGCCATCGATCCGGTACACCGTCGCACCGATGCGTGCCCCCGGCCACCGCCAGCGCAGGCCCCCCTCGCCGCTGTCGAAACGCGCGGCGTCCAGCCGGTTGAACCCGGCCCCGCCATCGGGCCGATACGCCAGCTCGTTGACGGTCGGGGTTTCAAAGCCACGGCCGACGCTGGCGAACACCTCGCCATCGCCGAACGCGCGCGCAAGGCCTACCGACCCCGAGGTCTCGCGGAACGCCAACGCACCACTGTCGTCGCCATTGCCCGGAGTTACGTAGCGGTCGCGGCTTTCGAAATCCAGCCGGATGTGGCGCACGCCGGCCAGCAATGTCCACGCTTCGGCCAGCGCGAAATCGACCGTGCCGTGCACGTCGCGGCTGTCCACACGGTTGTCCTCGTCGCGTCGCAACGCGCCGCGCACGCCGAACTGGTTGCCGACGAAGTTCTCGTAGCCGCGGCGCGCCTCGTCCAGCCGCGACAGCGACACGCCCAATGAAAGCGCGGCGCGGGCACCGATCCACCGATGCCCTGCGTCCACGCCCGTCGAACGCCGCGACAGGTCGATGACGCCGCCCGCGCTGGTGGGGGCGGCCTGCGCCACCGGCGGGATCGACAGGTACTGCTCGATGTCGCGCGCGATGCCGTGCCCATGCAGCCACCATTCGCGCCGATCATCCTGCACGTCCCACTGGACACCGGCCTGGCGGTTGTCGATGCGCTTGCGCGTATTGAACCGCAGGGCCACCGGATCGGTGCCGTGCGGGTCGCGCTCCCAGGCCGCGCGCGTCAGGCCCAAGGGATCCTGCGTCCAGGGCTGCGACAGCACGTCGGCGACCAGCCGCAGCCTGCCCGACGGCGTGGCCTGCCACTCGCCCACCGCGCCGGCGTGCAGTCGTTCGGCACGGCTGTGCGGCCGCTCGCCATCGGTGGCGAAGTGGCTGGCGTGCCACCGGCTGCGCCAGCGCGCGTCGTCGCCGGGCAGGTCGGTGCGCACGCCGACGCGATGGCTGCCGTGGCTGCCCAGCCATGCGGTGGCCTCATGCGCCCGCCTGTCACCCGGTTCGGTGTAGCCCACGATCGCCCCGCCGGCCGCATTGCCGTACTGCAGCGCCAGCGGGCCACGCAGCACCTCGATGCGGTCCAGCGAGGACAGCGCGAAGTTGGCGGCCTGGCCCTGGCCGTCTGCGGCCGATGCGGGGATGCCGTCGACCAGCAGCTCCAGTCCGCGGATGCCGAAGGTGGAACGCGCGCCGAAGCCACGGCTCTGCACCTGCAGGTCCTGCGCGTAGTTGCCGCGGTTGCGCACCGTGACACCGGGCACGCGCGACAGCGCCTCGGAGAGGTTGACCTGTGCCTGTCCGTTGCGCAGGTCCGCGCCATCGACGGTGTCTACCGCGCCCGGAAAGCGGGACAACGGGCGCGAGGCGCCGATCACCTGCACCCGGTCGAGCGTGGCGGCGTCGGGAGCGGCGTCCTGTGCGTACGCGCGCATGGGCAGGGCGAGCGCCAGACACGTGGCGAGGCGCATCAGGCACGGGGAACGAAAGGAATCGACAGGCATGCCCGCCAGTGTGCCGGCTCGCTGGCATCTGCCCAAGCGGCGACGCCACCCGAGGCACCGACCGCGACCGGGACGGGCCGCTACCATGGCGATGCCTTCCTGCCCGGCCTCCGCCCTACGCCACCCGTGTCCGCCCCACGCAAGATCATCCACGTCGACATGGACGCGTTCTACGCGTCGGTCGAGCAGCGCGACGACCCGTCGTTGCGGGGCCGCCCGGTGGTGGTGGCGTGGCGCGGTTCGCGCTCGGTGGTGTGCGCGGCCAGCTACGAAGCCCGCACGTTCGGCGTGCGCTCGGCGATGCCGGCGGTGCGGGCCGAGCGCCTGTGTCCGCAGGCGGTGTTCGTGCCACCCGACTTCACGCGCTACAAGGCGGTCTCGCGCCAGATCCGCGAGATCTTCATGCGCCACACCGATCTCGTCGAACCGCTGTCGCTGGACGAGGCCTACCTGGATGTCACCTCCACCAGGACCGGGCTGCCCACCGCGACCGCCACCGCCGAGGCGATCCGCGCGCAGATCCGCGAGGAGACGGCGCTGACGGCCTCGGCGGGGGTCGCGCCAAACAAGTTCCTGGCCAAGATCGCCAGCGACTGGAACAAGCCCGACGGGCAGTTCGTGCTGCGCCCGCATCGGATCGAGCAGTTCCTGACGCCGCTTCCGGTCGGCCGCCTGCCCGGCGTCGGCCAGGTCATGGAGCGGCGGTTGGCGGAACTGGGCGTGGCGACGGTGGGTGACCTGCGCGCGATTGCCGCGGCCGAGCTGGAGCAGCGCTTCGGCCGCTGGGGCCGTCGCCTGCACGAACTCTCTCTCGGAATCGACGACCACCCGGTGCAACCCGAACGCCCGACCATGCAGATCTCGTCGGAGGACACCTTCGCCGAGGACCTGCCGCTGGACGCGCTGGCGCCGGACATCGCGCGGCTGGCGGAGAAAACGTGGGCCGGCTACCAGCGCGAGCTGCAGTCGCCGCACCCGCGCCTGGCGCGGACTGTGGTGCTCAAGCTGAAGACGTCGGACTTCCGCATCCTGACGCGCAGTCTGACGCCGCCGGTGATGCCGGATTCGGCCGCGTCGCTCGGCGCGCTGGCCTGCGAGCTGCGCAGCCGTGTCGACCTGCCGGCGCATACGCGCTACCGGCTGGTCGGCGTGGGCCTGTCGGGCTTCGTCGATGCCGACACGCACGCCATGCAGAGCGGGCTGTTCGAGTCAGAAACGCCGCCCCCCATGTAGGAGCGACGTGAGTCGCGACCGGAACTGGTCGAAGGTCGCGACTTACGTCGCTCCTGCAAGAGCCGGGAACGGCTCCGCAATAGAACCGTAGGAGCGGCTTCAGCCGCGATCGGAAATCGGCGTGCCCGGTTGTGGATCCGATCGCGGCTGAAGCCGCTCCTACAGGGGTCAGCTCTTGCGGGCCTTGGCGAAGGCCGCAGCCAAGGCGTTGTTTGCTGGCGGCGCGGCATTGCCCGGGCGCGGCATTGCAGTCCCACCCGCCCCACGCGGCGCGCCATTGCGTCCACCGGCGCCGCGCGGATCGCGTGCATCGCGGGCGCCACGGCCTCCACGGTTTTCGCCCGCCATGTTGGCCGCGCCCGCCGGCGGCACGGCGTCGTCCAGGCGCCGGGTCAATGCGATGCGCTTGCGTGCCACGTCGACCTCCAGCACCCGCACCTTGACGACGTCGCCGGCCTTGACCACCTCGCGCGGGTCCTTGACGTAACGGTCCGACAGCGCGGAGATGTGGACCAGCCCGTCCTGGTGCACGCCAATGTCGACGAAGGCACCGAACGCGGCGACGTTGCTGACCACGCCTTCCAGCACCATGCCCGGCTTGAGGTCCTTGATGTCCTCCACGCCATCGGCGAACCGCGCGGCCTTGAACTCCGGGCGCGGGTCGCGACCGGGTTTTTCCAACTCCTTGATGATGTCGCGCACCGTCGGCACGCCGAAGGTCTCGTCGGTGTACGCCTCGGCCTTGATGCCGCGCAGGAACGCGGCATCGCCCATCAACGATTTCAGCTCGCGTCCGCAGTCGCTCACGATCCGCTCGACCACCGGGTACGCCTCGGGGTGGACCGACGACGCATCCAGCGGCTGCGAGCCTCCGTTGATGCGCAGGAAGCCGGCGCATTGCTCGAACGTCTTCTCGCCCAGCCTCGGCACCTTGAGCAGCGCCTTGCGGTCGGCGAACGCGCCGTTCTGGTCACGATAGACGACGATGTTCTCGGCCACGGTCGACGACAGGCCCGAGACGCGCCCCAGCAGCGCGGCCGAGGCGGTGTTGAGGTCCACGCCCACCGCGTTGACGCAGTCCTCCACGCGCGCGTCCAGCGCCTTTGCCAGCCGGTACTGGTCGACGTCGTGCTGGTACTGCCCCACGCCAATGGCCTTGGGCTCGATCTTGACCAGCTCGGCCAATGGGTCCTGCAGGCGGCGTGCTATCGACACCGCGCCGCGCAGCGACACGTCCAGGTCGGGGAACTCCTTCGACGCGAATTCCGACGCCGAGTACACCGACGCGCCGGCTTCGCTGACGACGATCTTCTGCATCTTCAGCTCGGGCGCCTGCTTGATCAGGTCACCGGCCAGCTTGTCGGTCTCGCGCGAGGCGGTGCCATTGCCGATGGCGATCAGCTCCACCCCGTGCTTCGTGCACAGCGCGCGTAGCACGTGCAGGGACGGGTCCCACTGCCGCTTGGGCTCGTGCGGGTAGATCGTGGCGGTGTCGACCAGCTTGCCGGTCCGGTCCACCACGGCCACCTTGACGCCGGTGCGCAGGCCCGGGTCCAGCCCGAGCACCGCCTTGGGGCCGGCCGGCGCGGCCAGCAGCAGGTCCTTGAGGTTGTCGCCGAACACGTCTATCGCCTCGGCCTCGGCCTTCTCGCGCGCCTGCGCGAACAGGTCGAGCATCAGGTGCAGGTGCAACTTGGCCTTCCACGTCAGGCGGCAGGCATCGAGCAGCCACTTGTCGCCCGGACGGCCCTCGTTGCGGATGCCGGCATGCACGGCGACACGGCCCTCGGCCTGCGCGTGGCCGGCCTCGGCATCGGTGCCCGGGTCCAGGTCGAGGGTGATGAACTCCTCGCGTCGCGCCCGGAACAGCGCGAGCAGGCGGTGCGAAGGGATCCTGGCGAGGGCCTCGGCATGGTCGAAGTAGTCGCGGTACTTCGCGCCGGTATCCTGCTTGCCATCGACCACGCGCGCGCGGATCACGCCGACCTCGTGCAGCCAGCTCCGCAGGCCACCGACCAGCGCGGCGTCCTCGCCCCAGCGCTCCATCACGATGGCGCGCGCGCCTTCCAGCGCCGCTCTCGCGTCCGCTACACCCTTGTCGGCATCGACATAGGCCGCAGCGGCCGCCTCGGGCACCTGCGACGGATCGGCCAGCAGCGCATCGGCCAGCGGTTCCAGGCCCGCCTCGCGCGCGATCTGCGCACGCGTGCGGCGCTTGGGCTTGTACGGCAGGTAGAGGTCTTCCAGCCGCGCCTTGCTGTCGGCGGCCTGGATGTCGGCACGCAGCTCGTCGCTCAGCTTGCCCTGCTCGTCGATGCTGGCCAGTACCGCCGCGCGCCGGTCTTCGAGCTCGCGCAGGTACGACAGTCGCGTCTCCAGTGCGCGCAGCTGGATGTCGTCCAGCCCGCCGGTGACTTCCTTGCGGTAGCGTGCGATGAACGGCACGGTCGCCCCCTCGTCGAGCAGCCCGATGGCCGCCTGCGCCTGCGCCGGTTGCGCGCCGATCTCGCCGGCGATGGTGGAGGCGATGCGGCGGGCGAGCACGGGGTCGATCTGGGGCATTCGTCGTCAATCGGTTCAGCCGCGCGGGCGCGGCGGGACGGCGATTGTGGCAACGCAGCGCGGGCGACGGAACCCGTTGACAGGGTCGCGTGAAATCAGTGGGATCCGCTGCGCTGATTCGACGTGCGGGCGGCTCTTGATCAAAATCGGACAAGGACCGACGCAAGGAAATCAGCCGAGCCGCGAACCTGCTTCGACCTGCGCAAGACGCGAAGCCCGTTCAGTGAGCGCAATCGCACGTTCACTGAGCACAATCGACGCATTAATGCCGAGGGACCCGGATGTGCGACTCGCGGGCACATGCCCTAAGACTTGGGGTCCACGAGCTTACAAATCAGACGTACGCGTCCGGCCGGGTTCCCACTGCGTGGAAAGCGCGGGCCGGTCCTAACCGCTGCGCGCCTCGGACGCCCAGGGCAACGCGCCTACGCGCGCTTCACTGGTTCTCTGGCGAGGCGCCCATTCCCTCGTCGCTTTGCGCGGTCGCGCGACTTTGCACGAACTCCGGGAAGGTTTCCGCCAGCGACGCCGTGTCCGGCAGGATGTAGAACACCCCGCCGCGCTCGAACGTCGGACGGATGATCCCCTCGTAGAACTCGGGCGCTACGTTGATGCAGCCGTGGGTAACGCGGTTGTCGTCTGGCGTAGGCGACGCGAGGCGCTCGGGGCGTTTCTCGGCGGGAACGCCAGTCGCCGTAGGGTGCATGGAGACTGCGGAATCGTAGTCCACCCAAAGGACGCGCCCGGCATCGATGGATGGGCCGTAAGCGCCCACGAAACGACCGGCAGGCGTGGTGCGATCCCGACCCGGAATTTCGCGAAGCGCAAGGCCGGCGATGCCGGGGGCCGCATGATCCCCGACCGCCGAACCGAACAGCCCAGGCGCCGCGCCCCGAAGCCGGCCGTCGCCGTCGAACACCAGCACCTGTGCGGCGGCCTTGTCCATGATCGCGAACGGATAGCCCTCGGTATCCCGGGTGGCGACAACCCAGCCGGCCAGTTCGGTCACCGTGCTGGACACATCCTGTCCTGGTGGAAGCTGGTCGACGGCGACCACCGGTGGCTCGGCGACATCCTCGGCGCTGGCCACGCCGATACTCGTGAACGCCAGCACCAGCGTCAGTGCGCCACAGGTAGCCCGGATTGCAGGACGTATACGCATACGGGTGGGATGACTCCTTCGGAATAAAAACTGGGCGAAGAAAGAAGACCGGTGGCCAGCAAAGGCCACCAGTCCCGGGCTCGAACCGTTCGTCACAACATGTGCAAGAACGACTAGCCGCGCGGCGCGCGACCCGGTGCTGCCCCTTCGATCCGCTGGACGCGGCTTTCCAGCTGATCCAGCCGCTGGTTGGCCTGCTGCGCGGACTGGTTCGCGGATTCCGCACTCTGGGCTGCGCTCTGCACCCTCGAATCGAGCTGATCGAGGCGCGAATTGATCGTCGCGAACTCGTCATCGTACGTGGCGCAGCCGGCAAGGCCTGCAGCGGCAACGAGTGCCACGGCAAGAGTACGTACGACCGTCAGGTGTTGTTTCGTCGGAAACATTTCGATGCTCCTTCGTCTCGGGTATCGGAAAGATAGCGACCTTTGTGCCGGAGTCATGACACATGTTCAGCTTGCGTGGGAATGCGTAATTTGGCTGTGAAGATGTAGCAAGCGATGGATTTTGCTGCTCGAAGCCTGAAGTTTCCACGAACTCACATTGTCTTAACGACTATTGATTATCGCCCGGCCGATGCGTGTCGGCGGCCGACATGGTTTCTCCACGCGGTGTGCCGCTCATACCGGCCTCCCGACAAGATTGGCACGTGTCGCGCGACCCAAAGAAAAAAGCGGGCCGAAGCCCGCTTTTTCAGAGGTTCAGCAATTGCAGCGCGGCTTACTCGGCCGGAATGCCCTCGCCTTCCTCGACGGCCTTCATCGACAGGCGGATGCGGCCCTGCTTGTCGACTTCCAGCACCTTGACCTTGACCACGTCGCCTTCCTTGAGCTTGTCGGAGACCTTCTCCACGCGCTCGCTGGAAATCTGCGAGACGTGCACCAGGCCGTCCTTGCCGGGGGAGATCGTCACGAACGCGCCGAAGTCCATGATCTTGGCGACCTTGCCTTCGTAGATGCGGCCCGGCTCGACGTCGGACGTGATCTGCTCGATGCGGTCCTTTGCGGCCTGGCCTGCCACGGCGTTGACCGAGGCGATGGTGATCGTGCCGTCGTCCTGGATGTCGATCTGGGTGCCGGTTTCCTTGGTGATCGCCTGGATCACCGAACCGCCCTTGCCGATCACTTCGCGGATCTTGTCGGGGTGGATCTTGATGGTGATCAGGCGCGGCGCGAACTCGCTCAGCTCCGCACGCGGCGCGGTCAGTGCGCTCTCCATCTCGCCGAGGATGTGCAGGCGACCGGCCTTGGCCTGCGCCAGCGCGGTCTTCATGATCTCCTCGGTGATGCCTTGGATCTTGATGTCCATCTGCAGGGCGGTGATGCCGCTGTCGGTACCGGCCACCTTGAAGTCCATGTCGCCGAGGTGGTCCTCGTCACCGAGGATGTCGCTCAGCACCACGAAGTTCTCGCCTTCCTTCACCAGGCCCATCGCGATGCCGGCCACCGGCGCCTTGATCGGCACGCCGGCATCCATCAGCGCCAGCGAGCTGCCGCAGACCGAGGCCATCGAGGACGAGCCGTTGGACTCGGTGATCTCCGACACCACGCGGATCGTGTACGGGAAGGCTTCCATCGTCGGCATGACGGCCAGCACGCCGCGCTTGGCGAGGCGGCCGTGGCCGATCTCGCGGCGCTTCGGACCCATCATGCGGCCGGCTTCGCCCACCGAGTACGGGGGGAAGTTGTAGTGGAACAGGAAATGCTCCTTGTACTCGCCCGACACGGCATCGATGATCTGGCCGTCGCGTGCGGTACCGAGGGTGACCGCCACGATCGCCTGCGTCTCACCGCGGGTGAACAGCGACGAGCCGTGCACGCGCGGCAGGATGCCGACCTTCGAGCTGATCGGGCGCACGGTGTCCAGTGCGCGGCCGTCGATGCGGACCTTGGTGTCCAGCACCGAGTTGCGCATGGTCTGGTACTCGAGCTCGCCGAACTCCTTCGAGACCTCGGCCGGGTTCCAGCCGTTGGCTTCGATCTGCGACTCCAGCGATGCCAGCACGTCCTTCTTCAGAGCGCTGATGGCGTCGCGGCGCTGCAGCTTGTTGCGGATCTGGAACGCGTCGGCGAGGCGGTTGCCGATGGCGCCCTTGAGCGCGTCGACCATGGCCTGCTCGGCGGCCGGCAGCTGCCAGTCCCACTTGGGCTTGCCGGCTTCGGCGACCAGTTCGTTGATCGCGTTGATGGCGACCTGCATTTCGCGGTGGCCGAACATCACGGCGCCGAGCATCACGTCTTCCGACAGCATGTCGGCTTCCGACTCCACCATCAGCACCGCGTCGGCGGTACCGGCCACGACCAGCTCCAGCTGGGAGTCTTCGAGCTCGGACTTGGTGGGGTTCAGCAGGTACTGGCCGTCCTTGTAACCGACCTTCGCCGCGCCGATCGGGCCCTGGAACGGGGCGCCGGTCAGTGCCATCGCGGCCGAGGCACCCAGCAGCGCCGGGATGTCGCCGTCGATTTCCGGGTTCATCGACATCACCGTGGCGATGATCTGGACCTCGTTGCGGAAGCCGTCCGGGAACAGCGGGCGGATCGGACGGTCGATCAGGCGCGAGATCAGCGTTTCCTTCTCGGTGGCGCGGCCTTCGCGCTTGAAGAAGCCACCCGGGATGCGGCCGCCGGCGTAGAACTTCTCCTGGTAGTCCACGGTGAGGGGGAAGAAGTCCTGCCCCTCGCGCGCGGTCTTGTTGGCGACGGCGCTGACCAGCAGCACGGTGTCCTCAACCTTGACGATGACGGCGCCGCCGGCCTGGCGGGCGATCTCGCCGGTTTCCAGGGTGACCTGGTGCTTGCCGTACTGGAAGGTCTTGGTGATTTTCGACACGTTGGTTTCCTTCGATGCGATGCGTGCCGGGTCAGGCCCATGCCTGGCCCGGTCGGCTGCGGGATCGCAGCCTGGTGGCCGCCCGTCGCGGGTCGGCCCAAAAAAAACCGCGGCGCATCACTGCGCCGCGGAGGGTGTTGGGTCAGCGGCGCAGACCGAGCTTCTCGATCAGGGCCTTGTAGCGCTCGTTGTCCTTGCGCTTCAGGTAGTCGAGCAGGCTGCGACGACGGTTGACCATCATCAGCAGGCCGCGGCGGCTGTGGTGGTCCTGCTTGTGCTGCTTGAAGTGCCCGGTGAGCAGTTCGATGCGGGCGGTGAGCAGGGCGACCTGGACTTCCGGGGAGCCGGTATCGTTGGTGCCGCGCGCGTGTTCCTGGATGATCTTGCTGCTGTCGATCGACATATCTGGCCTCTTGGACGCGAAGCCGGCAGAACGCGTGTCGGGAGCGGAAAACTGGCCGCACCGACGCACCGCCTGGCCCGCCTGTTGCTGTGTGCTTTGGGAATGGGGCCCGGGGGCCGCCGTCGGTTGCTTCGGAAAAAGCGCGCGAATTGTAGCCCCTGCGTGGTAGGCCGTACAAGCCGGAACGGCCACGGGATTCAGCCCCGCGCGCCCGTTCAGCCAGCCGGTCCGGCCGCGCCCGGCGCGGCCCACGCAAACAGCCGTCGGGGTCGCAGCCAGCCCTGGTCATCCACGGTGACGATGGCCAGCGCACGGCCCTGTGCGTCGCAGGCGACTGCGGTCTCCGCGGGCGCGGCCTCCACCCTCTGGGGCTGCCCATGCCCGAGGCCCCTGGCCGCGTCCGCGTCCAGCGTGACAGAAGGGAAATCCATCAGCCCCGCCTCGATCGGCAGCAGGCACGCGTCCAGCGCGGCCTCGCCTTCCGTCTCGCGAAGCGCGCGCAATGCGTCCAGCCTGAACATCCGGGGCTGCCTGAACGGGTCAACCCATAGGCGCCGCAGGGTAACGACATGGGCTCCGCACCCCAGCGCCTCCCCCATGTCGCGCACCAGGCTGCGGATGTAGGTGCCCGAACCGCACTCCACGTGCAACGACAGCCGGGGGCCGTCGCGCTCGAGCAGTTTCAGGGTGTCGACCTGCACCTCACGGATGGGGGCTTCGATGGCTTCGCCACGGCGGGCCCGCGCGTACAGCGGTTCGCCGCCCTGCTTGAGCGCCGAGTACACCGGCGCGCGCTGCTGGATACGGCCGCGCAGCGGTGCCAGCGCCGCTTCGATGTCGGACTCACTCATTCCCACAGGCACGGGACGCTCGCGCAGCACGGCGCCGTCGGCATCGTCGGTGTCGGTGGTGGCGCCCAGCACCGCGGTGGCGTGGTAGGCCTTGCGCGCGCCCAGCAGCAGCCCCGCGATCTTGGTCGCCTCGCCGAAGCAGATGGGCAACAGGCCGGTGGCCAGCGGGTCCAGGCTGCCCGTGTGGCCGCCCTTGGCGGCGCGGAACAGGTGGCGCACCTGCTGGAGGGCCTGGTTCGAGCTCAGCCCCGCCGGCTTGTCCAGCAGCAGCAGGCCGTCGAGCGGGCGGAATACGGTGCGCGGGCGTTGGGGCTTCTTCATCGGTTGAGCGGTGCCAAGGCGCCTGCAGGAGCGGTTTCAGCCGCGATCCAAGGTGGGACGGGCGAGACTGCTGTCCTATCGCTCAGCCACCCAAGGAGGACGGGGTTCGCGGCGGCAACGGTCGGCTGCTTCAAGTCGCCAACCCAGATCGCTCGATCATGCGGGCGCCGAACTGGCTGCTGTGCCGTGCCCTCAAGGGGTCGCCGGACCTTTTTCGCGGCTGAAGCCGCACCTACAAAAAACGAGCCAACGAGGCGGGCGACGTCAATCGGTGGCGTCGTCCGGCATCGGCGGGTTATCGCGCAGCAGGTTATCGATGCGCTCGCCGCGGTCGACCGAGTCGTCGTAGTGGAAATGCAGCTCCGGGACGTGGCGCATCTTGACCGCGCGCGCCAGCTTGTAGCGGATATCGGGTGCGAGTTCCTTGAGCGCCTTGACCGCCTCGGCGGAGCGTTCTTCCTGCAACGCCGTCACGAACACCTTGGCGTGCGCCATGTCGCGCGTGACCTCGACGTCGGACACGCTGACGGAGGGCAGCGCGTGCTCGCGGACGGCTTCGTGGACAAGCGTGCCGAGCTCGCGGCGGAGCTGGGCGGACACGCGATCGGTGCGGTGGAAGGACTTCTTCATGGACTCAGTGGACTCAGGGGACTCGTGGCTGGAGGCTGGGACTGGAGGGGCCGGCTACCGGGTGCTTTACAGCATCCGACCGCCAGGCCCCGACCCCGGCTTCATCACAGCGTCCGCTGCACCTCGACGCGCTCGAAGCACTCGATCTGGTCGCCCGGCTGCACGTCGTTGTACTGCTTCACGCCGATGCCGCACTCGGTGTTGACGCGCACCTCGTCGACGTTCTCCTTGAAGCGGCGCAGCGATTCCAGCTCGCCCTCGAAGATGACGGTGTTGTCGCGCAGCACGCGGATCGGCTTGCTGCGCTTGACCACGCCCTCGACCACCATGCAGCCGGCGACGGCGCCGAACTTGGAGCTGCGGAACACATCGCGCACCTCGGCGGTACCGATGATCTCCTCGCGGATCTCCACGCCCAGGATGCCGGACGCGACCTGCTTCACCTGGTCGATCACGTCATAGATGATCGAGAAGTAGCGCAGGTCCACGCCGTTGGTCTCGATGACCTTGCGCGCGGAGGCGTCGGCACGGACGTTGAAGCCGATGATGGTGGCCTTGGAGGTCGACGCCAGCTGCGCGTCGGACTCGGTGATGCCGCCCACGCCCGAACCGATGACGTTGATGCGGATCGCGTCGGTCGACAGCGCGGTGAGCGCCTCGCGCAGCGCCTGCACCGAACCCTGCACGTCGGCCTTGACCACAAGGTTGAGCGAGAGCTGGCCTTCGGCCTGGCCCATCTGCGCCATGATGTCTTCCATGCGGTTGCCCGCCTGGGCGACCAGGCGCGAGTCGCGGCGCTTGGTGTCGCGCTGCTGCGCGACGTCCTTGGCCAGGCGCTCGTCCTCGACCACGACGAAGTCGTCGCCGGCGTCGGGCACGCCCGACAGGCCCAGCACCTGCACCGGAATCGACGGGCCGGCCGAATCGACCTGCTTGCCGGCCTCGTCGAACAGCGCACGCACGCGGCCGTACTGCACGCCGCACACGAGGTAGTCGCCCTTGCGCAGCTGGCCCTGCTGGACCAGCACCGTGGCGACCGGGCCGCGGCCCTTGTCCAGCGAGGACTCGATCACAACGCCGGTGGCGCGGCCGTCGATTACCGCCTGCAGCTCCAGCACTTCGGCCTGCAGCGAAATCGCGTCCAGCAGGCCGTCGATGTTCTGGCCGGTCTTGGCCGACAGCTCGACGAACTGCGTGTCACCGCCGAACTCCTCGGCCACGACTTCCTGCTCGAGCAGCTCGTTCTTGACCTTCATCGGGTCGGCGCCCGACTTGTCCATCTTGTTGACGGCGACGATGAGCGGCACGCCGGCCGCCTTGGCGTGCTTGACCGCCTCGATCGTCTGCGGCTTGACGCCGTCGTCGGCCGCGACCACCAGCACCACTATGTCGGTGAGCTTGGCGCCGCGGGCGCGCATCGACGAGAACGCCGCATGGCCCGGGGTATCCAGGAAGCTGATGACACCCTTGTCGGTTTCGACGTGGTACGCGCCGATGTGCTGGGTGATGCCGCCGGCCTCGCCCGTGGCGACCTTGGTGCGGCGGATGTAATCCAGCAGCGAGGTCTTGCCGTGGTCGACGTGGCCCATGATGGTGACCACCGGCGGACGCGCGGCCTTCTCGCCCTGCGACTCCTCCACGTGCGCCATCAGCGCGTTCTCGACGTCGGCCTCGTCAGCCTTGACCACGTTGTGGCCGAGCTCCTCGGTGACCAGCGCGGCGGTGTCGTGGTCGATCACCTGGTTGATGGTCGCCATGACGCCCATCTTGAACAGCTGCTTGACCAGCTCGCCGCCCTTGAGTGCCATCTTCTGCGCCAGCTCGGCGACGGTGATGGTCTCGCCGATGGCGACGTCGCGCACGACCGGCGCGGTCGGACGGGTGAAGCCGGTGCCGGTGCGGGCCTGGTCGGACTGACGGCGCGACTTGGGCTTGCCACGGGTGCTGCTGGAGCGACGCGCGCGCTCGGATGCACTCAGGTGCATCTGGCCTGCGAAGCGGCGGCTGCGGTCCTCTTCCTCTGCCGCAGCACCGGTACGCGCCTTGCGCGCCGGGGGCTTGGGCGGATGGCCGTGGCCGTGGCTGCTGGGCTGGTTGCGAAGCGGGTCCTCGGTGACCGGGATGACCTCGGGCTCGGCGGCGGCGCGCTTAGCCTCCTCTGCGGCACGGAGGGCGGCCTCCTCGGCTTCGCGCTTCTCGCGCTCGGCTTCCTCGGCACGGCGGCGGTCGGATTCCTCAAGCGCCTTCTGCTCGGCGGCGTTGCGGGCACGCGACTCCTCGAGCTTGCGCAGGATCTCCGCGCGCTCGTCGTCGCCGCCTGCCTGCGCGGCCTCGGCCGAATCCGGCCGCACCAGCGTGACCTTCTTGCGCACGACCACGTCGACGGTTGAGCGGCTCTTGCCGCCCCCGACCGTCAGTTCCTGCTTGCGGCTGCGGCTCAGGGTGATCTTCTTCGGCGCCTCGCCGGCCACTTCGGCCTTGTCGGTCTTGCCGTGCGTGCGGCGCAGGAAGCCCAGCAGCTTGACCTTCTCGGTGCTCGATACGACCTGGTCGGGGTCGCTGAAGGGCATGCCGGCGGTGGCCAGCTGCTCCAGCAACTTCTCGACCGGCGTGTTCACCAGGGCGGCCAGCTTGCGGATGGTGGTTTGCTGCGACATTCGGTATCCGTTCTCTTCAGGCCGCCGCGGGGGCGGCCAAGTGGGCGATTGTAGGACGGGCCGTGACCCGCCGCACACTCGGCGTGGACGGGCCCCTGCCCGTCCGATGCGTGGCGCTTACTCGAACCAGTGCTTGCGCGCTTCCATGATCAGTGCCGCGGCGCGCTCCTCGTCCATGCCTTCGATGTCGGTGAGCTCGTCGGTGGCGAGGTCGGCCAGGTCGTCACGGGTGACGACGCCGCGCGCGGCCAGCTGGTAGGCCAGCTCGTCGTCCATGCCTTCCAGCGTCAACAGGTCCTCGGCCGGCTGGTGCTCGTCGAGCTCCTCCTCGGCCGCCAGGGCGTCGTTGAGCA
This sequence comes from Novilysobacter selenitireducens, assembly GCF_020026895.1. Taxonomy (GTDB): domain Bacteria; phylum Pseudomonadota; class Gammaproteobacteria; order Xanthomonadales; family Xanthomonadaceae; genus Lysobacter_C; species Lysobacter_C selenitireducens. Next base: position 204,475 of record NZ_JAINZW010000004.1, on the reverse strand, counting down.
GGGCGTCGCGGGCGCGGGCGCGCAGTTCCTCGACGATGTCCTCGTCGAAGCCCTCCACGGCCAGCAGCTCGCCGACCGGCACGTAGGCGATTTCCTCGACCGTGCTGAAGCCTTCCGACACCAGGATGCCGGCGATCTCCTCGTCGACCTCGAGCTTGGCCTGGAACAGCTCGCGCGCGGCGGCCTGCTCGGACTCGCTCTTGGCCTGCACCTGGTCGGCGGTCATCACGTTGAGCTGCCAGCCGGTCATGCGGCTGGCCAGGCGCACGTTCTGGCCGCCCTTGCCGATGGCCTGGGCGAGCCGGTCCTCGGCCACCGCAAGGTCCATCGAATGCTTGTCCTCGTCTACGACGATCGACTGCACCTCGGCCGGGGCCATGGCATTGATGACGAACTGCGCCGGGTTGTCCGACCACAGCACGATGTCCACGCGCTCGCCGTTGAGCTCGTTGCTCACGGCCTGCACGCGCGAACCGCGCATGCCGATGCACGCGCCGATCGGGTCGGTGCGGTTGTCATGGGCCAGCACGGCGATCTTGGCGCGATCGCCCGGGTCGCGGGCGCAGGCCTTGATCGACACCAGGCCCTGGCCGACTTCCGGCACCTCCAGCTTGAACAGCTCCATCATGAATTCCGGCGCGGCGCGGCTGATGAACAGCTGCGGGCCGCGAGGCTCGGAACGCACGTCGAACAGGTAGCCGCGGACGCGGTCGCCGGCGCGCAACACGTCGCGCGGGATGCCCTTGTCCTTGGAGATGATCGCCTCGGCGTTGCCGCCCAGGTCGACATAGATATTGCCGCGCTCCACGCGCTTGACGATGCCGGTGACCAGCTCGCCGACGCGGTCCTTCCACTGGTCCACGACCTGCGCGCGCTCGGCCTCGCGCACGCGCTGGACGATGACCTGCTTGGCGGCCTGCGCGGCGATGCGCCCGAAGTCCGGGTTCTCGATCTGCTCTTCGATGAAGTCGCCGACCTCGGCGCCCTCGACTTCGTCGACGGCGTCCATCAGGCGGATCTGGCGGTCCGGGGACTCCATCACCACGTCGTCGGCGACGACCTCCATGCGGCGGAAGGTCTCGTAGCTGCCGTCCTTGCGGTCGATCGACACGCGCACCAGCACGTCTTCGTCGTGGTAGCGCTTCTTGGCGGCGGACGCCAGCGCAGCCTCGATGGCCTCGAAGATCACGTCATGCGGCACGCCCTTCTCGTTGGCGACCGCGTCGACGACCAGCAACAGTTCCTTGCTCATCTCGTTACTCCGCCGGGGTCGGCTTGTCGGCCGCCGGCTTGTGGTGGTGGATATCGTTGGAGGCGTCGCCGGACGCCCCGTCTGTCTTGTTGCCGCGCGCAGGCGCTTTCTTGCCGCCGTCGCCCGCCTTGCCCTTGCCGGGCTTGGTGGGCGCCAGACCCAGCGCCGCCCAGTCCGGGACCAGCCGCGCCTTGTCGATGTTGTCGGCCGATACCTCGACCTGCGTGCCGTCCACGTCCAGCACCACGGTGTCGCCGCGGACCGCGACGATCACGCCCTGCATCCGCCGGCGCCCGTCCTGGGGCAGCTTCAATCCGACCTTGGCGGATTCGCCGACGAAGCGGTCGAACTGGGCCAGGGTGAACAGCGGACGATCCACGCCCGGGGACGACACTTCCAGCGTGTAGTTGCCGCTAATCGGGTCCTCGACGTCGAGCTGCGCAGACACTTCGCGGCTGACGGTCTCGCAATCCTCGATCGACACCATGCGCTCCGGATCGGCCGCCAGGTCCTGCTCGGACAGGTCGATGTACAGGCGCACCACCGCGCCACCGGGCGACGGCAGGTACTCGATGCCCAGCAACTGCAGGCCCAGCGACGACACCGTCGGGGCCAGCAAGGCGGCGATTTCGTTCGCTTTCTGCGTCACGCGCTCGAACTCCTGCGACTGGTTGACGTTGCGACATGCCGACACCGCCGGAAGGCGGAAACGACAAAGGGCCCATTGGGCCCCTTGTCCGTACCGCTGGATGTCGGCGTGATGCGCGAGCAGAGCGCATCACCAAGCCCAGGCTGCAGGCCAAAAAGAAAGCCTCGAAGAGGCTTTCCTGTGGACTCCGGAAGAACTGGAATCCACGGCCGAAGCTGGTAGCGGGGGCAGGATTTGAACCTGCGACCTTCGGGTTATGAGCCCGACGAGCTGCCAGACTGCTCCACCCCGCATCAGGCCGCCCATTATATGGACGGCGTCTTTTTCACGCAAGCCCTATTCACTGTCGAATGCGAATAACGCGCTTGCCACGCAATGCACGCAACGGCGCGCACCGCTAAACCACACGACCGATCAGCCCGCGGCAACCTCGAACGCCCGCTGGCACCACGCCATGATCGGGCTCCAGCCCAGGCCCAGCACCAGCAGCGCCAGCGCGTTGAGTCCGAAGGTCCAGCGCAGCGGGCGGTGCGAGCTCGGTGCCGGCACGTCGCCGGCGGGCTCGTCGAAGTACATCGCCTTGATAACGCGCAGGTAGTAGAACGCGCCGATCACGGTGAACACGATGCCGACAATGGCCAGCCACATCATCCCGCCCTCAAGCGCGGCCTGCAGCACGGCCAGCTTGGCCCAGAAGCCCAGGAACGGCGGGACGCCGGCGAGCGAGGCCATCACGAACAGCACCATCAGCGCGAGCATCGGGCTGCGCGCATTGAGGCCCTTGAAGTCCTCGATGCGGTCGGCCTCGAAGCCCTTGCGCGACAGCACCACCACCGCACCGAAGCCGGCCGCCGTGGTCAGCGCATAGTTGAGCGCATAGAACATTGCCGCGGCCATGCCCGATTCGCCACCGGCCAGGCCCATGAAGAGGAAGCCGACGTGGGACACGGTGGAGTACGCCAGCATGCGCTTGATGTTGGTCTGCACCAGCGCGCTGAGGTTGCCGATCACCAGCGAAATCGCGGCCAGTCCGCCGAGCATCAGCTGCCAGTGGCCCGACAGCGGGCCGCCGGCTTCCTGCAGCAACCGGTAGGCCATGCCGAACGACGCCAGGCTGGGCGCGGCGGCGATGAAGATGGTGATGGCCGTGGGGGCGCCGTGGTAGACGTCCGGCAGCCACATGTGGAACGGCGCGGCGCCGAACTTGAAGGCGATGCCCGCCACCATGAACACGATGCCGGTCACCAGCATGGTCGAGCTGTTGCCCTCGGCCGCCGCCGAAATGGTGGCCAGGTCCAGCGAGCCGGTGGCGCCGTAGACCAGCGACATGCCGTACAGCAGCAGGCCGGAGGCCAGCGCGCCGAGCACGAAGTACTTGATGCCGGCCTCGGACGCGATCGGGCTGTCGCGGTCGGTCACCACCAGCGCGTAGGAGCACAGCGCGAGCATCTCCAGGCCGACGTAGACCATGACCAGCGAGTTGGCCGACACCATCAGCATCATGCCGAGCGTGGCGAACAGCATCAGCACCGCGACCTCGCCCTTGTACAGGCCGCGCTCGCGCAGGTAGGGCCAGGCGTAGACCATCGAGATCGCCGAGACGATCGCGATGCCGACCTTCAGGACGTCGGCGGTGGTGTCGCGCACGAACATGCCGCCCAGCACCGTGCCCTGCCCGCCCACGCCCATGGCCACCATCAGCCCGGCCACCAGCAGCAGGCCGATCGCGCAGACGTGGGTGACCACGCGGCGGCGGTCGTCGAGGAACAGGTCGAGCATCAGCAGTGCGAAGGCACCGAGCACCAGCACCAGCTCCGGGAGCAGGGGCATCAGGTCGGCGGCGGATCGTACGGGCATGATCATGGATGAATCTCTAGGTTCGACCCGCCAGCGGCAGGCCAGGCGGCGCTCAAGGCGCCAGCTTGGAGACGGCGATGTGGGTGGTGAGCTCGGCGATCGCCGGCTCCATCAGGTCGGTCAGCGGCTTGGGCCACAGGCCCAGCACCAGCACGCCGGCGGCGAACACGCCCAGCACCGTGGCCTCGCGCGCGTTGACGTCCTTCAGCGCCGCCACGTGCGCGTTGCCGACCTCGCCCCACAGCACGCGCTTGACCAGCCACAGCGTGTAGCCCGCGCCGATGATCAGCGTGGTGGCCGCCGCGAAGGCGATCAGCGGGTGGGTTTGGAAGCTGGCCAGGATCACCATGAACTCGCCGACGAAGCCCGACGTGCCCGGCAGGCCGGAGTTGGCCATGGCGAACAGCACGAAGAACACCGCGAACCACGGCATCACGTTGGCGACGCCGCCGTAGTCCTTGATCATGCGGCTGTGCATGCGGTCGTACAGCACGCCGACGCAGGTGAACATCGCGCCGGAGATGAAGCCGTGGCTGATCATCTGCACCATCGCGCCCTGCAGGCCCAGGCGTGCGGCGTCGTAGTTGCCGTAATCACGCACCAGCGCGAACGCGATGAACGTGCCGAGCGTGACGAAGCCCATGTGCGAGATCGACGAGTACGCGATCAGCTTCTTCATGTCGTCCTGCACCAGCGCCACCAGGCCGACGTAGACCACCGCGATCAGGCTCAGCGCGATCACCAGCCACGCCCACTCCTGCGACGCGTCCGGCACCACCGGCAGGGTGAAGCGCAGGAAGCCGTAGCCACCGATCTTCAGCATGATCGCCGCCAGCACGACCGAACCGGCGGTCGGGGCCTCGACGTGCGCGTCGGGCAACCAGGTGTGCACCGGGAACATCGGCACCTTGACCGCGAACGCGGCCAGGAACGCGAAGAAGATCCACATCTGCTCGGTCGCCGTCAGCGGCAACTGGTACAGGTCGGCCAGCTGCCAGCTGCCGCCCTTCAGGTACAGGTAGATCAACCCGACCAGCATGAACACCGAGCCGAGGAACGTGTAAAGAAAGAACTTCACCGACGCATAGACGCGACGCGGGCCGCCCCAGACACCGATGATGATGAACATCGGGATCAGCATGCCCTCGAAGAACACGTAGAACAGGATCGCGTCCAGCGCCGAGAACACGCCGATCATCAGGCCTTCCAGGATCAGGAAGGCGGCGTAGTACTGGCTGACGCGCTTGTCGATCGAGGTCCACGCGCTGATCAGCACCAGCAATGAGGTCAGCGTGGTCAGGCCGATCAGCGCGACCGAGATGCCGTCCGCGCCGAGTGCGTAGCGGATGTCGTAGGCCGGCACCCAGGCGCGGTTCTCGGCGAACTGCATGCCGGCGTAGGCCATGTCGAAGCCGGTGAACAGCAGCACGCTGGCCAGCAGCGTCAACACCGCCACGCCGGTGGCGAACCACCGCGCCGCATTGGCACGCGCGTTGCCGAACGCCAGCGTCAACACGCCACCGAGGATCGGCAGCCAGATCAGCAGGCTCAACAGGGGGAAGGTGCCGCTCAAGGGCTCGGGGGTCGTCACAGCTCGGTCCTTGTCAGCTCAGGGTACGGATCAGCACGGCCAGCAAAACGATCAGGCCGAGGATCATCGCGAACGCGTAGTGGTAGAGGAATCCGGACTGCACGCGGCGGGTCAGGCCGGCGACGAAGTCCACCAGGCGGGCGCTGCCGTTGACGGCCACGCCATCGATCAGGTTGGAATCGACCGCCCGCGACACGCGGCCCAGGCGCAGGCCGCCACCGGCAAAGCCGTCGATCCAGAGCTTGTCGAATCCGTATTTGTTCTCCAGCACCCGGACCGGCAGCGCGAAGACACGGCGCGCGCGGGTCGCCAGTTCCGGCTTCCACCAGTACATCACCGTGGCAAGCGCGAAGCCCGCGAAGGCCAGCCAGAAGGCCGGCGCGACGAAGCCGTGCAGCGCGAACGCGGTCGGACCGTGCCACACCGCCTCCTTGACCATCGCGACGGTGTCGCGCGCGGCGGCGACGTCGATGGCTCCGAGGAAGAACGGCAGTTGCTCGACGTGCCCGCTCCAGTCGGTGCCGAAGAGCATCGGGCCGACGGTGAAGAAGCCGATCAGCACCGAAGGGATGGCCAGCAGGATCAGCGGCACGGTCACCACCCACGGCGACTCGTGCGGCTCGTGCGGGCCGTGGTGGTGGTCATCGTGCGCGTGGTCGTCGTGGCCGTGCGCGTCATGGGCCACGTCGCGGAAGCGCTCCCTGCCGTGGAACGTCATGTACAGCAGGCGGAAGCTGTAGAACGCGGTCACGAACGCGCCCAGCAACACGGCCCAGTAGCCGTACTGGCCGATCCAGCCTCCACCCTCGGCGGCGTGGTGCGCAGCCTCGATGATCGTGTCCTTCGAATAGAAGCCGCTGAAGAACGGCGTGCCGACCAGTGCCAGCGTGCCCAGCAGGCTGGTCCAGTAGGTGATCGGCATGTACTTGCGCAGGCCACCCATCTTCCGCATGTCCTGCTCGTGGTGCATGCCGATGATCACCGAGCCCGCCGCCAGGAACAGCAGCGCCTTGAAGAAGGCGTGGGTCATCAGGTGATACACGGCCGCCGAATACGCCGACACGCCCAGCGCCACGGTCATGTAGCCCAGCTGCGATAGCGTGGAATACGCGACGACGCGCTTGATGTCGTTTTGCACGATGCCGATCAGGCCGGTGAACAGCGCGGTCGTCGCACCGATGAACAGCACGAAGTTCAGCGCGGTCTCGGACATCTCGAACAACGGCGACATGCGCGCGACCATGAAGATGCCGGCCGTGACCATGGTCGCGGCGTGGATCAGCGCGGAGATCGGCGTCGGGCCTTCCATCGAGTCAGGCAGCCACACGTGCAGCGGCACCTGCGCCGACTTGCCCATGGCGCCGATGAACAAGCAGATGCAGATCAGCGTCGCCACCGACCATTCATGGCCGGCGAAGATAGTGATGGTCGAGCCCTGGATGTTCAGCGCGTTGGCGAACACGGTGGCGTAGTCGAGCGTGCCGAACATCAGCAGAACGCCGGCAATGCCCAGCAGGAAGCCGAAGTCGCCGACGCGGTTGACCAGGAACGCCTTGAGGTTGGCGAACACCGCCGTGGGCTTCTTGAACCAGAAGCCGATCAGCAGGTACGACACCAGGCCCACCGCTTCCCAGCCGAAGAACAGCTGCAGGAAGTTGTTGCTCATCACCAGCATGAGCATCGAGAAGGTGAACAGCGAGATGTAGCTGAAGAACCGCTGGTAGCCCGGATCCTCGTGCATGTAGCCGATGGTGTAGATGTGCACCAGCAGCGACACGAAGGTCACCACGACCATCATCATCGCGGTCAGCTTGTCGACCATGAAGCCGACGTGCGCCTCGTAGTTGCCGACCTGGAACCAGGTGTAGAGGTTCTCGTTGAACGGAGCGGCGCCCTGCCCCACCAGCTGCCACAGCACGTAGATCGACAGCGCGCAGCTGGCGGCGACGCCGGCGATGGTCACGCCGTGCGCACCCGCGCGCCCGACCTGCCGGCCGAACAGCCCGGCGATGATCGAGCCGAGCAGCGGCGCGAGCACGATGATCAGCAGATGGAGTTTGGAGATCGCCATTTCGGTTCCGTTGTGTGCTGCGGGTGCCGGCGGGCCGGCTGCTGCAAGTGCAATTCTCGTGTCGCGACGATCAGGCTCCGGAAGAACGCTGGCCGCCTGCCCGGCCAGAACTCAGAGCTCCGGGCCGCCCCCCGGGATCCGCGACAACGCGCGAGCGTCCCGAGGCGACTAGGCTCGCGCGTCCTGCGCTCTCCAAGTCGCTCCAGCCAAGGGCTCCATGCCCTTGGCGTTCGCCCATGCGCGAGCCAGTGGCTCGCGAGCGCATGGGCTCACCCCTTCATCGAATCGATTTCTGCCACGTTGATGGTGCGGCGGTTGCGGAACAGCGTGACCAGGATGGCCAAGCCGATCGCGGCTTCCGCCGCCGCCACCGTCAGGATGAAGAACACGAACACCTGCCCCGCGGGGTCGCCGAGCTGGCGCGAGAACGCGATGAAGTTGATGTTCACCGCCAGCAGCAACAGCTCCAGCGACATCAGCAGGACGATCACGTTCTTCCGGTTGAGGAAGATGCCGGCCACGCTGATGCAGAACAGCGCCGCGCCCAGCGCAAGGAAGTGGCCCAGCGAAAGGGTGCCCGTCAGCATGTCCATCAGCGTGCCTCCCCTGCCGGTGCATCGCCGGCGTCATTGCGCGGCGCAGGCTCCGGCCGAACCGCGTCCATCTTGACCATGCGCACGCGGTCGGCAGCGCGCACGCGCGCCTGGTCGCCCGGGTTCTGGTGCTTGGCGCCCTCGCGGCGACGCAACGTCAGCATGACCGCGGCGATCACCGCCACCGTCAGGATGACCGCGGCCACTTCGAACGGCAGCAGGTAGGTGGTGAACAGCGCCCGTGCGATCCAGACAGTGTTGGAAACACCCTCCAGTTCGGCCGCGTCGGCGGCGAGCGGCGTGGCCATCTGCACCTTCACCCCGATCAGGATGAGGATCTCAGCGAGCATCACCACCGCGACGAGCAGGCCGACCGGCAGGTAGCGCACGTAGCCCTCACGCAGCGGGGCGACGTCGATGTCGAGCATCATCACCACGAACAGGAACAGCACCATCACTGCGCCGACGTAGACGAGGATCAGCGCCACGCCGAGGAACTCGGCACCGGCGATCAGCCAGACGCAGGCCACGGAGAAGAACGTCAGCACCAGGCTGAGCGCCGCATGCACGGGGTTCTTGACGCTGATGACACCGACCGCGGAAGCCACGGCGGCCAGGGCGAACATCCAGAAAGCGAGGGTCACGAGATCCATGCGGGGCACTCAGCGGAAGGGCGCGTCGGCGGCGCGGCGCTCGGCGATCTCCGCCTCGAGGCGGTCGCCGATCGCCAGCAGCTGCGGCTTGGTGACGATGTTCTGTCCGCGCTGGTCGAAGTGGTATTCGTGGATGTGCGTTTCGACGATCGAGTCCACCGGGCACGACTCCTCGCAGAAGCCGCAGTAGATGCACTTGAACAAGTCGATGTCGTAGCGCGTGGTGCGGCGGGTGCCGTCCTCGCGTCGGTCCGAATCGATGGTGATCGCCAGCGCCGGGCACACCGCCTCGCACAGCTTGCACGCGATGCAGCGCTCTTCGCCGTTGGGGTAGCGGCGCAGCGCGTGGATGCCCCGGAAGCGCGGCGACTGCGGCGTCTTCTCCATCGGGTACATCAGCGTGTACTTGGGCTTGAACAGGTACTTCAACGTCAGCCACAGCCCCTGGAACAGCTCCAGCAGCAGCAGGCTCTTGAAGTAGGAAGCAAGTCGCGTCATGCCTTATTGCCCCGGCAGGAAGACGTCGTAGTACGCCATCAGCGCGACGACGACGATCCAAGCGATCGTGATGGGAATGAAGACCTTCCAGCCCAGCCGCATGATCTGGTCATAGCGGTAGCGCGGGAACGAGGCGCGGAACCAGATGAAGCAGCTGGCGAAGAAGAACACCTTGGCCAGCAGCCACCACCAGCCGTCCACCGACAGGAAGGGAATGCCCATGCCATGGAACGGGCTGAGCCAGCCGCCCAGGAAGAAGATCGCGGTCAGGAAGCTGATCAGGATCATGTTGGCGTATTCGGCCAGGAAGAACAGCGCGAACGCCGACCCCGAATACTCGACCATGTGGCCGGCCACGATTTCCGACTCGCCTTCCACCACGTCGAACGGCGCGCGGTTGGTTTCGGCCACGCCGGAGATGAAGTAGACGATGAACAGCGGCAGCAACGGCAGCCAGAACCACTCGAACAGGCCGGCGTTGCCCGCCTGCGCCATCACGATCTGCGACAGGTTGAGGCTGCCGGCGGCAACCATCACGCCGACCATCGCAAAGCCCATCGCGATCTCGTAGGACACCACCTGCGCGGCTGCGCGCATGGCGCCGAGGAACGCGTACTTCGAGTTCGACGCCCAGCCGGCCAGGATGATGCCGTACACACCTAGCGAGGTCATCGCCAGCAGGTACAGCAGGCCGGCGTTGGCGTTGGACAGCACCAGCTGCGCGTCGAACGGGATCACCGCCCATGCCGCGAATGCGGGCGCCAGCGCCAACAGCGGCGCGAGCTTGTACAGGAAGGGCTCCGCGCGCGTGGGCTGGATGACTTCCTTGAACAGCAGCTTGAACACGTCGGCGAACGCCTGCAGCACGCCCATGCCGACGTACATCGGGCCACGGCGAACGTGCATCCAGCCGATCAACTTGCGCTCCCACACCACGTAGAACGCCACGGTGATGATCACCGGCATGGCGATGGCGAGGATCTTGAGCACGATCCAGGCCGCCGCACCGGCATTGCCGAACGACAGCAGCCAGTCGCGGAACGGATCGACCACGTCACCCACCATGCTCATGCCCTCCCCGCCTGGATACGGCCGGACGCGAGCGGCGCGGTAGCGCCGTGCCCGCCTTCGACCCACGCCGTGCCGCGCGCGACCTTGTTGCTGGTGACCACGGGGACCGTCGCGGTCCCGGTCGTCGTGCTGAACCGCCCGACCGTGGCATCGCCAAGCGCCGCTTCGGCGTCGGCGGGATGCAGCACCACGCGCGGGCCGTGATTGAGCGGGTGCGCCTGCAGCGCTGCAGCACGGCGCACGACTGCGTCGGTCCGGTAGATGCCGGTGCTCATGGCCACTTCCAATCCGTCGCTGCCGTGCTTCGGCGCGTCCGTACGCGCCACGGTGACATCGCGCTTGGCGATGCCCGCGCGCAGACCCGGCAGGTCGGTGAACTCGAAACCGGCCGCACCCAGTTCGTCGGCCAGTGCACGCAGCACGCGCCAGCCCGGGCGGGCCTCGCCCGGCAGCGCGCCGCCCGCTACGGCCAGCTGCTCGCGGCCATCGAGATTGGTCAGGGTGGCGTCGATTTCCGGCAGCAGGCCGATCGGCAGGATCACGTCGGCGACCGCGCGGGTCGACTCGCAGGCGAAGTGGCTGAAGGCCACGACCTGCGCCGCACCCAGCGCCCGCATCGCAGCAGCGGGCTCGGCGAAATCAAGACCCGGCTCAATGCCGTAGATGACGTAGGCGGGACGCGGGCTGGCGAGCATCGCGCGCGCATCCAGGCCGGTGGGCAGCACACCATGGTCGGCCAGGCCCAGCGCATTGGCGCCTTGCGGAATACGGCACAGCGTGGCGCCGGTTGCCTGCGCCAGGCCGCGCGCGGCCTCGCGGATGGCGCTGGCGTGCGGACCGTTCTCGGCCAGCGCGCCGACGATCACAACGGCGCGATCGGAACCCGAGATCGCTTCGCGAAGCGCACCATCGGACAACGCATCGGCGATGCGCGACGGCGCCACGATCTGCTTGGACGCCAGGTCGAAGGTCTGGTCGAACTCGACCGGATTGACCGCGTGCACCTTGGCGCCACGGGTCCACGCCTTGCGCACGCGCTGGTTGACCAGCGGCAGCTCGTGGCGCAGGTCAGTGCCGACCAGCACGACGCAGTCGGCGTGCTCGATATCGGCGACCGGCATCGCGAACCGCTCGGCGATCGCGCCGTCGGACAGGTCGGCCTGGCCGATGCGATGGTCGAGGTGGCCGGTGCCCAGCACGTCGGCCAGGCGGGCCAGCAGCGCGCCCTCTTCATTCGAAGTCGCCGGATGAACCAGCATGCCCATACCGTCGGCGCCGTTGTCGCGCAGGATCTTCGCCGCGCGTGCCAGCGCTTCGGCCCAGGATGATTCGCGCCACTCGCCCTTGTCCTTGAGCATCGGCGCGACGGCGCGGTCGTCGGCGCGCAGGCCTTGGTGGGCGTAGCGGTCGCGGTCCGACAGCCAGCACTCGTTGACGCTGTCGTTGTCGCGCGGAACGGTGCGCAGCACTTCGCCGCGGCGGACGTGGTGGAACAGGTTGCTGCCCAGCGCGTCGTGGAAGCCCAGCGACTCGCGCGCCACCAGCTCCCACGGGCGGGCGCGGAACTGGAACACCTTGTTGGTCAACGCGCCCACCGGGCACACGTCGATGACGTTGCCCGACAGCTCGGTAATCAGCGGTTTGCCGTCGTAGGTGCCGATCTGCAGGTTCTCGCCGCGGTACATGCCGCCCAGCTCGTAGGTGCCGGCGACTTCCGCGGTGAAGCGCACGCAGCGCGTGCACTGGATGCAGCGCGTCATCTCTGTGGCGACCAGCGGACCGATGTCCTCGTCGGGCACCACGCGCTTGCGCTCGGCGAAGCGGCTGACCGAGCGGCCGTAGCCCATCGACAGGTCCTGCAGCTCGCACTCGCCACCCTGGTCGCAGACCGGGCAGTCCAGCGGGTGGTTGACCAGCAGGAACTCCATCACGTTGCGCTGCGACTTCAATGCCTTCTCGCTGCGCGTGGTGACCTTCATGCCGTCCATCACCGGCGTGGCGCAGGCCGGCGCCGGCTTGGGCATCTTCTCGACCTCGACCAGGCACATGCGGCAGTTGGCCGCGATGGACAGCTTGTCGTGGTAGCAGAAGCGCGGGATCGGGATACCGGCCGTGTCGGCGGCCTGGATGATCATCGAGCCCTTGGGCGCGGCCATCTCGACGCCGTCGATGAAGACGGTGACGTGGTCGGGCGGCAGGTTCGGGTTGACGGGCTGGGCGCTCATGCGGCGACACCGTTGTTCATTGCGGGCTCCGCCTTCGCAACCGGCACCACGGTGCCGTCGCGCTCGTCGTCGACCAGGAAGCGCTTATTGACGATGGCGTACTCGAACTCGTCCCAGAAGTGGCGCAGGAAGCCCTGCACCGGCCACGCGGCAGCCTCACCAAACGCGCAGATGGTGTGGCCTTCGATCTGGCCCGCCGCCGCGCGCAGCATATGCAGGTCCTCGACCGTCGCCTGCTTCTCGACGATGCGGGTCAGCATGCGGTACATCCAGCCGGTGCCTTCGCGGCACGGCGTGCACTGGCCGCAGCTTTCCTTGAAGTAGAAGCGCGCAATGCGCTGGCAGGCGCGCACCATGCAGGTGGTCTCGTCCATCACGATGACCGCGCCCGACCCCAGGCCGGAACCGGCCTTCTGGATCGAATCGTAGTCCATCGTCAGGCCCATCATCGTCTCGCCCGGCAGCACCGGCATCGACGAACCACCCGGGATCACGCCCTTGATCTTCGCGCCATTGCGCATGCCACCGGCCATCTCCAGCAACTCGGCGAACGGCGTGCCCAGGCGGATCTCATAGTTGCCCGGCCTGGCGACATGGCCCGACACCGAGAACACCTTCGGCCCACCGTTGTTCGGCTTGCCCAGGTTGAGGAACCATTCGGCGCCGTTGCGGATGATCGCCGGCACCGAGGCATAGGTCTCGGTGTTGTTGATCGTGGTCGGCTTGCCGAACAGGCCGAAGTTGGCCGGGAACGGCGGCTTGTAGCGCGGCTGGCCCTTCTTGCCTTCCAGCGACTCCATCAATGCGGTTTCCTCGCCGCAAATGTAGGCGCCGGCGCCGAGCGCGCCGTAGATGTCCACGTCAACGCCGCTGCCCAGCACGTCCTTGCCCAGCCAGCCGTGCTCGTAGGCTTCCTTCAGCGCCTGCTCGAAATGCTCGAACGGCTCGTGGTGGAATTCGCCGCGCAGGTAGTTGTAGGCCACGGTGCTGCCGGTGGCGTAGCAGGCGATCGCCATGCCCTCCACGACCGAGTGCGGGTTGTAGCGCAGGATGTCGCGGTCCTTGGCGGTGCCGGGCTCGGACTCGTCCGAGTTGCACAGGATGTACTTCTGGGTGCCGCTGCCCTTGGGCATGAAGCTCCACTTCAGGCCGGTCGGGAAGCCCGCGCCGCCACGGCCGCGCAGGCCGGACTGCTTGACCATCTCGATGACGTCGGCCGGCGCGATCTTTTCGCTGAGGATCTTGCGCCAGGCGCTGTAGCCGCCGGTCTTGAGGTAGTTGTCGTACGACCACGGGGTGTCGTAGTGCAGCGTGGTGTAGACGACGCTGTGCTCGGACGGCGGCGGGCCGACCGGGCCATACCCCTTGGAGTAGTCGTGGTGCGAGTCGTGCGCCATTACTTCAGCCCCTCAAGCAGCTCGTCGACCTTCGCCGCGTCGAGCTTCTCGTGGTAATGCCCATTGATGACGACCACCGGCGCGCCACAGCACGCGGCCAGGCACTCTTCCTCGCGCTTGAGGAACACGCGGCCATCGGCGGTGGATTCGCCCAGCCTGCAGCCCAGCTTCTTCTCGGCGTGCGCGACCAGGTCCTCGGCGCCGTTGAGCCAGCAGCTGATGTTGGTGCAGAAGGCGACGTTGTGGCGGCCGACCTTCTCGGTCTCGAACATCGAATAGAACGAGGCGACCTCATACGCCCACACCGGCGGCAGGCCCAGGTACTTGGCCACCGCCGCGATCAGCTCGTCGCTCAGCCAGCCACCGTTCTGCTCCTGCGCGGCGTGCAGGCCCTGCAGCACCGCCGAGCGCTTGCGGTCCGGCGGGAACTTGGCCAGCCAGTGGTCGATGTGCGCACGGGTCCTGTCGTTCAACGCGACCATCGGGTCGACGTGCTGACAGGCCTCGAAATTTCCGGTCGCCTTCATGTATTCCAGAACCTCAGCGGTCGATCTCGCCGAACACGACGTCGTAGGTGCCGATCATGGCCACCACGTCGGCCAGCATGTGGCCCTTGACGACCTCGTCCATCGACGACAGGTGTGCGAAGCCCGGTGCGCGCAGCTTGCAGCGGAAGGGCTTGTTGGCGCCGTCCGACACCAGGTAGCAGCCGAACTCGCCCTTGGGCGCCTCGACCGCGGCGTAGGTTTCCCCGGCCGGCACGCAATAGCCTTCCGAGAACAGTTTGAAATGGTGGATCAGCGCTTCCATGTCGTCCTTCATCTCCTCACGGGAGGGAGGCGCGACCTTGAAGTTGTCCACGATCACCGGGCCCGGGTTGGCCTTCAGCCACGCCACGCACTGCTTGATGATGCGCGTGGACTCGCGCATCTCGGCCACGCGCACCAGATAGCGGTCGTAGCAGTCGCCGTTGACGCCGACGGGGATGTCGAAATCCACCGCGTCGTACTTGGCGTACGGCTGCTTCTTGCGCAGATCCCAGGCGATGCCCGAGCCGCGGATCATCGGGCCGGTCATGCCCCAGGCCAGTGCCTTCTCCGGCGAGATCACGCCCACGCCGACGGTGCGCTGCTTCCAGATGCGGTTGTCGGTGAGCAGCGTCTCGTACTCGTCGACGCGCTTGGGGAAGTCGTCGCAGAACGCGTCTAGGTAGTCCAGCAGCGAACCTTCGCGCCACTGGTTGAAGCGCTTGAGCGCCGCGCCCTTGCGCCACGGCGACTCCTTGTAGCGCGGCATCCGGTCCGGCAGGTCGCGGTAGACGCCACCGGGGCGGTAGTAGGTCGCGTGCATGCGCGCGCCCGATACCGCCTCGTAGCAGTCCATCAGCTCCTCGCGCTCGCGGAACGCGTACAGGAACACCGCCATCGCGCCCAGGTCGAGCGCGTTGGAGCCGACCCACATCAGGTGGTTCAGGATGCGGGTGATCTCGTCGAACATCGTGCGGATGTACTGCGCGCGCTCGGGCGCCTCGATCCCCATCAGGGTTTCGATGGCGCGCACGTAGGCGTGCTCGTTGCACATCATCGACACGTAGTCGAGGCGGTCCATGTAACCGATCGACTGGTTGAACGGCTTGGACTCGGCGAGCTTTTCAGTACCGCGGTGGAGCAGACCGATGTGCGGGTCGGCACGCTGCACGACCTCGCCGTCCATCTCCAAGATCAGGCGCAACACGCCGTGCGCGGCCGGGTGCTGCGGGCCGAAGTTGAGCGTGTAGTTGCGGATCTCGGCAGTGTTCAGGCCGGACTGGTTGCTGGCGTGCACGCTGTCGAGCTGCGTGCGGGTCGAGATGTCGCTGGCGGTGGTACTCATGGCTTCACCTCGCGGCCGGCGGCTTCACCCGCAGCGGTCTGGTAGCGGGCATCGTCGCGGATCACGCGCGGTACGCCCACGCGCGGGTCGATGGACACCGGCTCGTAGATCACGCGCTTCTTCTCGGCGTCGTAGCGGACTTCGACGTTGCCGATCAGCGGGAAATCCTTGCGGAACGGATAGCCGACGAAGCCGTAGTCGGTGAGGATGCGGCGCAGGTCCGGATGGCCCTCGAACACGATGCCGAACAGGTCGAACGCCTCGCGCTCGAACCAGTTGGAGCCCGGCCACACCGAGGTCAGGGAGGCCACGACCGGCAGGTCGTCGTCGGGCGCGAACGTGCGCAGGCGCACGCGCAGGTTGTGCTGCACCGACAGCAGGTGCGCGACGGCGGCGAAGCGGCGCTCCGGCACGGCGGCAGCGCCGTTGGGCTGCTCGCCCCACACGAAACGGCCCGCGCTCTTGCCTTCCACGCCGCGCGAGAAGCCTTCCGAGGAGACCTCGGTGTCCCACTCGTCGCTGCCGTAGCTCAGGTAGTCCACGCCGCTGACGTCGACCAACTGCTCGAAGCCGAACTCGTCGCGCAACGCGCGCGCCGCATCCAGCCAGCCGCTGGCGTGCACGTCCAGCGTGATCTCGCCGCGCGGTTCGGCGACGCCGACCACGGCGGCCACCGCACCGCCTTCGAAGCGCGCGCGCAGCCGTTCCACGAATGCAAGCATCGTCGGGCCCATGTCAGCGCACGCCCTGCTTGCTGTCGCCGAAGTTGGTGCCGCGGCGGATCTTCTTCTGCAGCTGCAGGATGCCGTAGACCAGCGCTTCGGCCGTGGGCGGGCAGCCCGGGACGTAGACGTCGACCGGCACCACGCGGTCGCAACCGCGCACCACCGAGTACGAGTAGTGGTAGTAGCCACCGCCGTTGGCGCAGCTGCCCATCGAGATCACCCACTTGGGGTCGGGCATCTGGTCGTAGACCTTGCGCAACGCCGGGGCCATCTTGTTGACCAGCGTGCCGGCCACGATCATCACGTCGGACTGGCGCGGCGACGGGCGGAACACCACGCCATAGCGGTCCAGGTCCAGGCGCGACGCGCCGGCGTGCATCATCTCGACCGCGCAGCACGCCAGGCCGAACGTCATCGGCCACATCGAGCCGGTGCGCGCCCAGTTCCACAGCGTGTCGAGGTTGGTGGTGACGAACCCCTGCTGCATCACGGGGTTGTCGGCTTCCGGCCGCAGGATGTCGTCCAGCCGCCCTTCGGGCAGCGGGTTGTGCATCAGGCCGGAGATGGTCTGGGTCACTCCCATTCCAGCGCCCCTTTCTTCCAGACGTAGACGAAGCCCAGCAGGAGCATGCTGGCGAAGATGCCCATCTCGACCAGCCCGATGATTCCGAGGTCGCGGAACACGGTGGCCCAGGGGACGATGAAGATGATTTCCAGGTCGAAGATGATGAACTGGATGGCGATGAGGTAGTAGCGCACGTCGAACTGCATGCGCGCGTCCTCGAAAGCCTCGAAGCCGCACTCGTACGGCGCCAGCTTCTCCGCGGTCGGACGCCGGGGCCCGAGCACGCTGCCCACGACCAGCAGGGCCACGCCGATGCCGCCGGCGACGATCAGGAACAACAGGGTCGGCAGGTATTCGGCCAGCACGGTGCTCTCTCGGCTTCTCTTTGGCGACGGCCGCGTCACCACGGCCTTGGCGCGGCGCCGGGCGCCGCTGTGCGCGCGAGGCGCGTGGCGACCACGTAGACGCGGAACCGCCGGTACTGCGCGGACGGTCCCGGAGGGCCGCCACGCCTGATTGATGCATCACCACTGGAATGGTGCCCAAGGGGGGACTCGAACCCCCACGACCGAAGCCGCTACCACCTCAAGGTAGTGCGTCTACCAATTCCGCCACCTGGGCAATGGCCATCCAGTTGTGCTGCAGGCCGTCCTGGCCGTGACCCCGTACATGCCGACCGGTGTCGTCGATCATTGCTGATCCGCACCCCGCGATCCGTGCCGGGCGCCAAGAACTCGCATTATCGCGTAACGCGGTGCCACTGTGGGCAGTTACTGCGTGTCGCCACCCTCGGCCGGTGCGGCGGGCACCTCGGCCGGCGCCTGCTCCGGCGCGGCCTGCGGGACCTGCGGCTGGGCCGGCACCTGCGCGGGCGCCCGCTCCTGGCCAGCCGCCGGGGCGGCCGCGGCGGGCACCTCGGACATCAGCCCGAGGTCCTGCGCCGGCGTATCGCCGCCGGTGGCGCGGTGCGTCGCCTGCCATGCCATGAACAGGCTGATCCCGAAAAACGTGATAGCCAGCCACTTGGTGGCCTTGGACAGGAAGTTAGACGCGCCGCGCGAACCGAACACGGTGGCCGACGCGCCGCCGCCGAAGCCCGAGCCCGCCTGCGCACCCGCGCCGCGTTGCATCAGGATCAGCGCGACCATCGAGATCGCGACCAGCACGTAGATGACGTTGAGGAACAACAGCATCGGAAAGACTCTTGTTGCGTTGGACGCCTACCGGCTAGCCGGTGGCGTCAGGGCGCCGCCGCGGTTGCGATGGCGTTGAAGTCGGCCGCGGCCAGCGAGGCGCCTCCGACCAGCCCGCCGTCGACGTCGGGCTGCGAAAACAGCGCCGCCGCATTGTCGGGCTTGACGCTGCCCCCGTACAGGATGGGCAGCGAGCCCGCGATTCTAGCATCGTATGCGGCGATTTCGCCACGAATGAATGCATGCACGGCCTGCGCCTGCTCCGGGCTGGCGGTCTTGCCGGTGCCGATGGCCCAGACCGGCTCGTACGCGACGATCGCGCCATCCAGCGCGGCCGCCCCGCCCTGCTCCAGGATCGGCGCCAGTTGCTTCTGGATGCGCCATTCGGTCTGACCGTCCTCGCGCTGGCTGAGGGTCTCGCCGACGCACAGGATCGGCGTCAGCCCGGCCTCGCGCGCGGCGAAGAACTTGGCCGCCACCTGCTCGCTGGTCTCGCCGTGGTACTGCCGCCGCTCGGAATGGCCCACAAGCCCGTAGCGCGCGCCCACGTCCATCAGCATCGCGGCCGACACCTCGCCGGTGTAGGCCCCCTGGGTGTTGGCACTGACGTCCTGCGCACCGAAGGCCAGGCCCCGCTCGCCGTAGTGCTCGACCAGCTCGCCCAGGTACGGCAGCGGCGGCAGGATGATCCGCTCGACGCCTTCCGCGCCAGCGCCCACCACCGCATCGAGCAGCTCGAATGCGAACGCACGGGTGCCGTGCAGTTTCCAGTTACCGGCGACGATCCTGCGGCGCATGGCGGCTCCCAATCAAAGGTCGCGAAAGCCTAGCGGCGCACCATCGGGTGGGCAAGCTCGACGCGTGCGCCCCACCCGCTTCCGCCACGACCGGCAAGCCGCTACTTCAGCTTGATCTCGCGCAGCCGCTCTTCCAGGTACCCCTGCGCGGTGATCGCCTCGGGGTACCGGCTGGGGTTGTCGGCGGTGACCGTCGAAGGCAGCACGTCGATCACGAAATCGGGATTGGGGTGCAGGAAGAACGGCGTGGAATAGCGCGGCTGGCGCGCCTTCTCGCCCGGCGGGTTGACCACGCGGTGCGTGGTCGAGGGGTACACGTGGTTGGTCAGGCGCTGCAGCATGTCGCCGATGTTGACGACGATGGTGTCGGCGTCGGCGGTGAACGGCACCCAGTCGCCCTTGCGCGAACGCACCTCGAGGCCTTCCGCGCTGGCGCCGACCAGCAGGGTGATCAGGTTGATGTCCTCGTGCGCGCCGGCGCGCTCGTTGGGGATATCGTCGGAGGTGATCGGCGGGTAGTGGATCGGCCGCAGGATCGAGTTGCCGGAATCGGTCTTGTCGACGAAGTAGTCCGCCGGCAGCCCGATGTGCAGCGCCAGCGCAGACAGCACTTGCGAACCCAGTGCATCCAGCGCTTCGTACAACCCGTAGCCGTGCGCGCGGAAGCCGTCGACCTCCTCCGGCCACAGGTTGGGCGGCATCACGTCGGCGTACTTCGAATCGCGCGGGATCTCGCGTCCGATATGCCAGAACTCCTTGAGATCGTGGTGCTTGGCGCCCTTGGCCGTTTCCACGCCGAAGGGCGTGTAGCCGCGTGCGCCGCCGCTGCCGGGGACGTGGTACTTGCGCTTGGTGTCTTCGGGCAGCGCGAAGAAGCGCTTGAAGACGTCGTACGAGGCGGCAATGCGAGCATCGTCGATGCCATGGCCGCGGATGCCGGCGAAGCCCCACTCGCGGTAGGCCGTGCCCAGCTCCTGGACGAAGGCGTCGCGGTCGGCCGGGCTGGAGGGATGCGTGAAGCGGCGGATGTCGAGCGTGGGAATCGCGTTCATGGAAGTCCATCGGGCCGGCAACCGGCCCGGCAAAGTCAGGAGAATCAGGCCGCCGCGGCGCGGACGGCGCCGGCCAGCGTGTCCAGGGTGCCCTGCATCAGGGTGTCGTCATCGGCTTCGACCGTGACCCGCACCACCGGTTCCGTGCCCGACGGCCGCAGGAAGGCCCGACCGCGCCCCTGCACCGCGCGCTGCGCGTCGGCCAGCGCGGCCTGCACTGCCGGCGCCTCGGCCGGCCGGGCGTCGCCCTCGTAGCGGACGTTGACGGTCTTCTGCGGCACCTTGACCAGGCCCGCCAGCGCTTGGCGCAGCGTCAGCTTGCGGCGCTTGAGCACCTCCAGCACCTGCAGCGCGCTGATGATGCCGTCGCCGGTGCTGGCACTGTCCAGGCACAGCAGGTGGCCTGACGTCTCGCCGCCCAGCACGCCGTCGTTGGCGACCAGCTGCTGGTGCACGTAGCGGTCGCCGACCTTGGCACGGATGAAGCCGATGCCGCGCTCGGCAAACGCCCGCTCCAGCCCGTAGTTGGTCATGAGCGTGCCGACCACCGGCCCGCGGAGGCGGCCGCTGGCCAGCCAGTCGCTGGCCAGCACGTACAGCAGGTCGTCGCCGTCGCAGACGGCGCCGTCGGCATCGATGAACAGCACGCGGTCGCCGTCGCCGTCGAAGGCGATGCCAACGTCGGCGCCGGTCTCGCGCACGCGCGCGGCGAGGAACTGCGGGTGGGTCGAGCCCACGCCGTCGTTGATGTTGGTGCCGTTGGGGTCCACGCCGACCGCATCGACGCGTGCGCCCAGTTCGCGCAGCACCAGCGGCCCGATCTGGTAGGTCGCGCCGTTGGCGCAGTCCATCGCGATGCGCAGGCCGCCCAGGTCGAAGCCGCGCGGCACGGCGTTCTTGCACGCCTCCACGTAGCGGCCGATGGCATCGCGCGTGCGCAGTGCCTTGCCCAGCCGGTCGGACTCGACGGTGCGGAACGGTTCGTCCAGCGCGGCCTCGATCGCCAGTTCGGTGGCGTCGTCGAGCTTCTCGCCGTAGGCGGAGAAGAACTTGATGCCGTTGTCGTGGTGCGGGTTGTGCGAGGCGGAAATCACGATGCCGCCATCGGCACGCAGCGAGCGCGTCAGGTGCGCGACGGCCGGAGTCGGCATTGGTCCCATCAGCTGCACGTCGACACCGGCCGCGACCAGCCCCGCCTCCAGCGCGGCTTCGAACATGTAGTTCGAAATACGGGTGTCCTTGCCGATGATCACCACCGGCTTGCGCCACTCGTTGCGCGTCAGCGCATGCCCGTAGGCGTTGCCCAGGCGCAACACGAAGTCCGCCGAAATCGCACCCTGCCCGACCCGGCCGCGGATGCCGTCGGTGCCGAAATACTTCCGGCTCACGCGGCCACCTCTTCGTCCTCGGCCGGTGCGGGCTGCTTCATCAGCAACGCGAGCAGCTGGGCGATGCGCTCGCGCATCTCGCGTCGGTCGCAGATCTGGTCCACCGCACCGTGCTCGAGCAGGAACTCGCTGCGCTGGAAGCCTTCCGGCAGCGTCTCGCGCACGGTCTGCTCGATCACCCGCGGGCCGGCGAAGCCGATCAGGGCCTCGGGCTCGGCCAGGTTGATGTCGCCCAGCATCGCCAGCGAGGCGGAAACGCCACCGGTGGTCGGATGCGTCATCACCGAGATGTACGGCAGACCAGCCGCGCGCAGGCGGCCCAGCGCCGCCGACGTCTTGGCCATCTGCATCAGCGAGAACAGGCTTTCCTGCATGCGTGCGCCGCCGGTGGCCGAGAAGCACACCAGCGGGCAGCCGATCTCCAGCGACGTCTCGGCGGCGCGGGCAAAGCGCTCGCCCACCACCGAACCCATCGAACCGCCCATGTAGGCGAAGTCGAACGAGCACGCGACCAGCGGGCGCTGCTTGAGCGTGCCGCGCATGGCGATGAGGGCGTCACGCTCGCCGGTGGACTTCTGCGCGGCCTTGATGCGCTCGCCGTACTTCTTCTGGTCCTTGAACTTGAGCACGTCGGTCGGCCCGAGCTCGGCGGCGATCTCCTGCATGCTGCCCGCGTCGAACAGCGACTTCAGGCGCGCGCGGGCGCGGATGGCCATGTGGAAGTTGCACTTCGGGCAGACCTCCAGGTTCTCTTCCAGCTCCGGCCGGTAGAGCACGGCGCCGCAGCGGTCGCACTTCTCCCAAAGCCCCTCGGGCACGCTGCGCCGCTTGTTGGCAGCGGCCGAATCGGTCCGGATGCCCGAGGGCATGAGTTTCTTGAGCCAGCTCATCCTGGTGGGTTCTCGCTTTCTCGTGGTTCGGCGGCTGCCGTGCGGAGCCGTGGAGCCATGTCCGCGCTACGGCACTACCGGCCGAAACTGCGTCCTTGGGTCGGACCGGGTCCACGCATATGGGACCGGGCCCGGCGAACAGGCGGCCGGACAGTTTAATGCCGTCGACGGGTGCCTGCCCGTTCCATGCGGCGAGCCGCCCTTGGCGCGGGTCCGGCCCGCGCCGTGCTGAACGCTTCAGCCGGCGTCGAGCGCGGCGCGCAGCGGGGCCAGGAACGCGCCTGCATGGCGCGCCGCCTCGTCCGCATCCACGGCGCCTTCAAGCGCGGCGACCAGGGCACTGCCTACGACGACTCCGTCGGCCTGGCGGGCCATGGAGGCGGCGCTGGCGGCGTCCTTGATGCCGAAGCCGGCAACGACCGGCACGCCGCTTCGCTCGCGGATGGTCGCCAGGCGGTCCCCGGCGGCGCCGGTGTCGAGCCGGTCCGCGCCGGTGACGCCCGCGAAACTCACGTAGTACAGGTACCCCGCCGCGAGGTCGCACAACTGCCCGACACGCGCCTCCGACGTCGTCGGCGAGGCCAGCAGGATCAGTGCGATGCCCGCGGCATCGAACGCGTCGCGGAACTCGGCGGCTTCCTCCGGCGGCAGGTCGACCAGCAGGACCCCGTCCACGCCGGCGTCGGCGGCCTCGCGCGCGAACCGGTCGGCGCCGCGGATCTCGATCGGATTGAGGTAACCCATCAGAACGACGGGGGTGTCCGCGTCCGTGGCGCGGAATGCCCGGACGCTGTCGAGCACGTAACCCAGCCCCGCGCCCCTGCCGATGGCGCGCTCGGAACTGCGCTGGATCGTCGGCCCGTCGGCCATCGGGTCGGAGAACGGCACCCCCAGCTCGATGACGTCCGCACCGGCGGCGACCAGCGCGTGCATCACCGGCACCGTGGCGTCCAGCACCGGGTCGCCGGCGGTGATGAAGGGCACCAGCGCCTTGCGGCCGGTGGCCTTGAGGTGGGCGAAGCGGGCGTCGATGCGGTTCATGGCGCTCAAAACGTCAGCCCCTCGCGCGCGGCGATCGTGTGCACGTCCTTGTCCCCGCGTCCGGACAGGTTGCACAGCACCAGCGCGTCGGCCGGCAGCTCGCGCGCCAGCTTCACTGCCTGGGCGATGGCGTGGCTGGACTCGAGCGCGGGCAGGATGCCCTCGGTGCGGGCCAGCTGGTGGAACGCGGCCAGCGCCTCGTCGTCGCTGACGCCGACGTACTCGGCGCGCCCGGTGTCCTTGAGGAACGCATGCTCCGGGCCGACGCCCGGGTAGTCCAGCCCGGCCGACACCGAGTGGGTTTCGGTGATCTGGCCGTCGTCGTCGCAGATCACGTAGGTGCGGTTGCCGTGCAGCACGCCGGGGCGGCCCGCCGCCAGCGATGCGGCGTGGCGGCCGGTGTCGATACCGTCGCCCGCCGCTTCGGCGCCGACCAGGCGCACGTCGCCATCGTTGAGGAAGGCATGGAACACGCCGATCGCATTGCTGCCACCACCGACGCACGCGGTCACCGCATCGGGCAGGCGGCCGTACTCGGCCACCATCTGCGCCCGTGCCTCCCGGCCGACCACCGCGTTGAAGTCACGCACCATGCGCGGATACGGGTCCGGGCCGGCGACGGTGCCGATGATGTAGAACGTGTCCTCCACGTTCGTCACCCAGTCGCGCATCGCCTCGTTGAGCGCGTCTTTGAGCGTGGCCGAGCCGCTCTCCACCGGCACCACCTTCGCGCCCAGCAGGTTCATGCGGTAAACGTTGATCTTCTGGCGCTCGATGTCGGTCGCACCCATGTAGACCACGCACTCGAGCCCCAGACGCGCCGCGACCGTGGCACTGGCGACGCCGTGCTGGCCGGCGCCCGTCTCGGCGATGATTCGGGTCTTGCCCATGCGGCTGGCGAGCAGGGCCTGGCCGATGGTGTTGTTGATCTTGTGCGCGCCGGTGTGGTTCAGGTCCTCGCGCTTGAGCAGGATGCGCGCGCCGCCGACCTCGCGGCTCAGGCGCTCGGCAAAGTAGATCGGGCTGGGGCGGCCGACGTAGTGCGCGAGGTCGCGCTCGAACGCGGCAATGAACCCGGGGTCGACGCGCGCGGCGTCGTAGGCCGCGGCCAGTTCCTGCAGCGGGCCGACCAGCGTTTCGGCGACGAACCGCCCGCCGTAGCGGCCGAAATGGCCGGCGGCGTCCGGGTAGGCGTGGTAATCGATGGGGGGCGAGGCAGCCATGCGTGGCACCTGAAGTGGAATTCAAAGACGGCAATGCCGGCAATCGGCCGGCATTCCAAGTGTAGGCGATCGACCGCGCCGCCCCGGCAGGGCCGGCGCGACGTAGCGTTCCGGTCGTGCCCGGTTACTCGAGCTGGTGGCAATCTGCGCGGCGGACCTCTTCGACGAACCGGCGCATCTTCTCGCCATCCTTCAGGCCAGGCTCGCTTTCGATGCCGCTGGAGACGTCCACGCCCCACGGCAGCGTGCCGATGATCGCGTCGAAGATGTTCCCGGCATGCAGGCCGCCGGCCAGCATGAAGGGCTTCTGGACGCCGGCGGGGATGCGCGACCAGTCGAACACTTCGCCGCTGCCTCCCTGGGTGCCGACGGAGTGGCTGTCGAACAGGAAGCCCGCCGCCGACGGGTAGCGCATGTGGATGTTCGCCGGGTGCTGCTCGGCCAGTTCGGTCCCCATCGGGATCGCCTTGACGTACGGCACGCCGAAGCCGCGGCAGAACGCGTCGTCCTCGCTGCCGTGGAACTGCAGCAGGCTCGGCCGCACCTGTTTCACGACTTCGCGCACTTCGTCCACCGGGTTGTCCATGAACAGGGCGACCGCGTCGACCAGCGGCGCCAGCGCGTGGCGCATCGCGCGCGCCTCTTCCGGCGCCACGCGCCGCGGACTCTCGGGCGCGAACACGAAACCGATCGCATCGGCCCCCAGCTCGCACGCCAGGCGGACATCGCCGGGCCGGGTGAAACCGCAGAATTTGATTCGGGTGCGGAACAGGGTTTTGTTCATGGCGCGGGGCTCTGCAGGGTCACGTTGGCCGGAAGGCCGCATTCGGCGGGATACAGCGGACCGAGGAAAACCAGTCCATCGGGAGGTGCGGTGGGGCCGGCCCGGGTCCGGTCGCGGCCGGCCAGCACCTGCCCGACCCAGTCCTCCGGTTGTTCGCCACGCCCCACCAGCAACAGGCTACCGACAATGTTGCGCACCATGTGGTGCAGGAAGGCATTGGCCTGCACCTGCACCTCCACCACGTCGTCCTGGCGCGTCACGCTGATGGCCTGCAGGTCGCGCCGCGCGTGCGGTGCCTGGCAGTGCACGGTTCGGAATGCGGAGAAGTCATGCTCGCCGACCAACGCCTGCGCAGCACGGTGCATCGCCGCCACGTCCAGCCGGCGACGCTCCCAGGTCAGCATGCCGCGGCCCAGCGCGGGCCGCACGTTGCGGTTGAGGATGCGATAGCGGTAGCGACGCGCGCGCGCGGAAAAGCGCGCGTGGAAATCGTCGCCCACCGGCACGCACCACAATGCACATACCGAAGCCGGCAGGCGCGAGGTCGTCCCCAACGTCCAGCCACGCGGGTCGCGCGCGGCCGGGCCGTCGAAATGGATGACCTGGCAGGCCCCGTGCACGCCGGCGTCCGTGCGGCCCGCGCAGACCACGTCGGTGCGGCGGCCCGCCACGAACGACAGCGCCTGCTCGACGGCCTGCTGCACGGTGGCCTCCCCGCGTCGATCTTCCTCGCCCGGACGGGTCAGCCGCTGCCAGCCTGAAAATGCCGAGCCGTCGTACTCGATACCCATGGCGAACCGGCGCAGCGCGACCGGCGCCGGATCGGTCGGGGCCGCACCGGGCAGCGTCGCGGCATCCACGGATCAGGCGAGGTCGCGCAGCATCTGCTCGGCCTGCTGGCGCGCATCGGCATCGCCATGGCCGGCGACTTCCTGCAGCAACTGACGTGCACTGCCGTGGTCGCCCAACGCGACGTAGGCGCGGGCGAGTTCCAGGCGGTCGTGTCCGGACGCGGCGTCGACCGGCGCCGTCGCGGGGGCGCGGCTACCGTCGTGCCAGGTCGGCGCGCGACCGCTGGGCACCGGGTCGCGCTCGCGGCGGTCCCAGAGCGACGCCTGTTCTTCGGCGACCACGGGAGCCGCGGCGGGCGCGACCTCCGGCGTGTCGACCCGCTCCGCAACCACCGGAGCGGCCTCAGCCGGCGTCGATTGCGCACGATCGGCCCGTGCCGGCTCGCTCGCAGGCGACTCCACGTCCGGCACAGGTTCTGGAGTGGGTTCGGCACGGACGGTCGGCGCGACCATCGCCCCCGACGGGAACGCATCGGCAATGCTCGAGGTTCGCTCCGGCGGCGCGCGGAACACGGGCGTCGCGGCGCGACGGCGGCCCAGCCACCAGCCCAGCAGCGCGAACAGCAGCACGGCGCCGCCGCCCACCAGCCAAGGCGTAGCGGACATCGGCGCCTGCGCGTCGTTGCTCTGCGCCAGCCGCTGCTGCGCGGCGGCCAGCTCGCTGTCCTTCATTTCCAGGAGTTGCTGCTGCTGTTGCTGCAGCTTCTCCAGCTCGGCCAGCCGGCTCTTCATCTCGTCCAGCTCGGCATCGCGTGCGGCGAGCGTTTCCTGGGTGGTCTGCAGTTCCTGTCGCAACATGTCGCCCTCGCCCCCGGCACTGGTGCCGGACTGGGTACCCGCTGTCGACGCATCGCTGGCGCCGGGCGGAACGATTTCCAAACGTGCATCGGCCGTGCGACCGGATGCGGCCGGTGACGCGGCATTGCCCGCATCGACCGGGTCGGCATCGGCCACGGCCGGCTGAGGCACGGCCGCGGTGGCCTCTCGCCACTGCTGCGTTTGCGAACGCACCAGCGCCGCGGCCTCGGCCGAGTCGACCTGGGCCAGCGCGCTGGCGTCGGGAATCTGCAACACCGCGCCGGCCTTGACCAGGTGGATGTTGCCGTCGATGAAGGCGCCCGGGTTCTCGCGCAGCAGCGCGATCATCGCCTGGTTGACGCTGACGCCTTCGATGCGGCCCGCGATCGCCGACAACGTATCGCCGGCCTGCACGTCGTAACGGCCGCCTTCGATGGGCGACGGTGCCGCGGGCGCTGCCGGGGCGGCGGCCACGGGACGCGGCGCGGGTTGCGCCGGCGGCACGGTAATGGGCGCGGGCTCCGGGTCGGATTCCGCCTCGGGCGGCGCCGACGCGACGGGGTCTGCCTCCTGCGCCGGCTGGGTGGCCGGCACCGGGTCGGGCTCGCGCACGATGGTGTTGGACGGGGCCGCCTGCGGCGCCTGGATCGGCGGCTGCATCGGCGCGGCCGCGGTGCGCGGGGCGTCGATCAGCGTCGAGTACTCGCGCACCAGCCGTCCCTGCCCCCAGTTGACTTCCACCAGGAAGGTCAGCAGCGGCTGGGTGATCGGCTGGGTGCTGGTGACCCGGATCACCGGGTTGCCGCGCGCGTCCAGGGCGGAGACGAACTGCAGGTCGGCCATCACCGCATCCGGCGGCTGCAGGCCGACACGGGCGAATGTCGCCGGCGACGCGAGGCTGGCGCGCAGGCGCTCCAGCTCGGACGGGTCGTTGGAAATGATCGGGATTTCGGCCAGCAGCGGCTCGCCCAGCCCGGACTTGAGCTGGATCTGGCCGAGGCCCAACGCCGCCGCCGCGCCGCTGGCCAGCGCCAGGGACACCGCCAACGCCGACCGCATCAATCGCTTCACGCGTACTCCCACTGCCTTCCCCAAGGCGCGACTCTAGCGAGCGGCGCCCGGGGCGGCAATGCGCGTGGGCGTGTTCAGCAGGCGCCTTGGGCGCCGGGCGGCGTGTTCAGGCGTTGCGTTCGGCCAGCACCAGCTCGGCCAATTGCACCGCATTGAGCGCCGCGCCCTTGCGGATGTTGTCGGCCACCACCCACAGCGAAACCCCGCGCGGGTGCGAGATGTCGTCACGGATGCGGCCCACGTACACCGGGTCGTTGCCGGAGGCGTGGGTGACCGGCGTGGGGTAGCCGCCGCCTTCGCGTTCGTCCACCACTTCGACGCCCGGCGCGGACTGCAGCAGTTCGCGTACGCGCGCAGCGCCGATCTTCTCGCGCGTCTCGATGTGCACCGCCTCGGAGTGCCCGTAGAACACCGGTACGCGCACCACGGTCGCATTCACCTGAATCGACTCGTCGCCGAGGATCTTGCGGGTCTCCCAGACCAGCTTCATTTCCTCGGTGGTGTAGCCGTTGTCGCAGAAATCGCCCCCGTGCGGGATCACGTTGAAGGCGATCTGCACCGGGTACACCTCGGGCTTGGGGTCCTGGAAGTTGAGCATGCCGGCGGTCTGCCGGCCGAGCTCCTCCAGGGCCTTGCGGCCGGTGCCCGACACCGACTGGTAGGTGGCGACGTTGATGCGCTCGATGCCGGCCTCGCGGTGGATCGGCGCCAGCGCGACCAGCATCTGCATGGTCGAGCAGTTGGGGTTGGCGACGATGCCGCGGGGGCGCTGCTTCATCGCCTCCGGGTTCACTTCGGCGACCACGAGCGGCACGTCGTCGTCCTGCCGGAAGGCCGAGGAGTTGTCGATCACCACCGCACCGGCGGCGGCGAACTTCGGCGCGTACTCCTTGGACACACTGCCGCCTGCGGAGAACAGGGCGATGTCGATGCCGGCCGGGTCGAACGCGGCCAGGTCCTGCACGACGACCTGGCGCGCGCCGAACTCGACCTTGTCGCCGGCCGAGCGCTCACTGGCGAGCAGGTGCAGCTGGCCGATCGGGAACTCGCGCTCGGCGAGGATCTTGAGCATGGTCTCGCCGACGGCGCCGGTGGCGCCGACGATGGCAACGTTGACGGGGTGGGTCATGGGGGGTCTCAGAGTCTGTTGCCACGGATGGCACGGATGGCACGGATAAAGGCGGCTAGAGCTTAGCTGTGGGAGGCGCGCTCAACGTCACTGCGGATGGAACGCTGCCCGTCATCAAGAGAGCGATTCAGAAGGACGCTTTCCGTCCGTGTCCATCCGTGGCGAAAACGCCCTACCCCGGCACCCGCGGCGACATGGCGCCCACGTCGCCGCACTGGGCGCGGTGACGCAGGGCCTGGTCCATCAGCACCAACGCGACCATCGCCTCGCAGATCGGCACCGCGCGGATGCCGACGCAGGGGTCGTGGCGGCCGGTGGTGACGATGTCCACCACCTGGCCGTCCACGTCCAGCCCGGCGACCGGAAGGCGCAGGCTGGAGGTCGGCTTGAACGCGACCGAGCACCGCACGGCCTGCCCGCTGCTGATCCCGCCCAGCACGCCACCGGCGTGGTTGGAGGCGAAGCCGCCGGGGTCCATGCGGTCGCGGTGGACGCTGCCCGGCTGCGCGACGGACTCGAAACCGGCGCCGATCTCCACGCCCTTGGCCGCATTGATGCCCATCAGCGCGGCAGCCAGCTCGGCGTCCAGCTTGCCGTAGACCGGCTCGCCCCAACCCGGCGGCACGCCTTCGGCGATGACTTCGACACGCGCACCGGCCGATTCGCCGGACTTGCGCAGTGCATCCATCGCCGCTTCCAGCGCCGGCACCTGCGCGGCATCGGGCCAGAAGAACGGGTTGCCCTCGACGTCGCCGAGTGCGTCGATGCGCTCGGGCACGCACTCGAGCCGGCGCTCGCCGATCTGCGACACGAACCCCTGGATACGCACGCCGTGGCGCTCGGCCAGCCACTTGCGCGCGATCACGCCGGCGGCGACGCGCATGGTTGTTTCGCGTGCGCTGGAGCGCCCGCCGCCGCGCGGATCTCGGATGCCGTACTTATGCCAGTAGGTGTAGTCCGCATGCCCGGGGCGGAACTGCGCGGCGATCGCGTCGTAGTCCTTGCTGCGCGCGTCGGTGTTGCGGATCAGCAGGCCGATCGGCGTGCCGGTGGTGCGGCCCTCGTACACGCCCGAGAGGATCTCGACCTCGTCGGCCTCGCGCCGCTGCGAGGTGTGGCGCGACTTGCCGGTCGCGCGGCGTGACAGGTCACCGGCGAAGTCCTCCGGCGCGATCGCAAGTCCGGGCGGGCACCCGTCGATGACGCAGCCGATCGCCGGCCCGTGGCTTTCGCCGAAGGTCGTCACCGCGAACAGCTTTCCGAAGGTATTGCTGGCCATCGGTACTCCGCGTTAGGGCACCCCGGCGACCCGGGCAGACCGCCATTGTAGGAGCGGCGTCAGCCGCGATGCTTCGCCTGTAGGAGCGACGCGGGTCGCGATCACGCCCGCCGGAAATTTCGTACCCGCATCATTTCCGGTCGCGACATGCGTCGCTCCGACAGGGTGCAT
Source organism: Novilysobacter selenitireducens (assembly GCF_020026895.1). Classification (GTDB taxonomy): domain Bacteria; phylum Pseudomonadota; class Gammaproteobacteria; order Xanthomonadales; family Xanthomonadaceae; genus Lysobacter_C; species Lysobacter_C selenitireducens. The sequence goes on along the minus strand of NZ_JAINZW010000004.1, from coordinate 173,789 downwards.
TCGAATCAGGGTGGCTTCCCGGATGAAGCCACTCCTGCAGCCGCACGGTGATCAGCGCGCGTCGGCGAGCGCCTTGATGCGGGCGTGGTGCTCGACCAGGTCGCTGCGCTCGACCACGAAGATCCCCATCTGGCCGACCTTGAACTCGACCCACGCCATCGGCAGCTCCGGCAGCAGCGCGACCAGCGCGCGCTCGGCCTCGCCAACCTCGCAGATCAGCAGGCCATGCTCGGACAGGTGGTCGGGCGCGTCACGCAGGATGCGCAGCGCCAGGTCCAGGCCGTCGTCGCCGGCGCGCAGGCCCAGTTCGGGCTCGTGTGCGTACTCCGGCGGCAACGCGTCGGTCTCGTCGTGGGTAACGTATGGCGGGTTGGTGACGATCAGGTCGAACACCTCGCCCTGCAGGCCGGCGAACAGGTCGGACTGGCGCAGCTCGACGTTGTCGGCATGCAGGCGGTCCTTGTTCTCGCGTGCCAGCGACAGCGCATCCTCGTTGATGTCGGCGCCGACCACCTCCCAGTCCGGGTGGTAGTGCGCCGTGGCAATCGCGATGCAGCCCGAACCGGTGCACATGTCCAGCACGCGGTTCACCTCGCGGCCGCCCAGCCACGGCTCAAAACCGGTCTCGATGAGTTCGGCGATCGGCGAGCGGGGTACCAGCGCTCGCGGGTCGGACTTGAAACTCAGGCCCGCGAACCACGCCTCGCCGGTCAGGTACGCCGCCGGGATGCGCTCGTTGATGCGGCGCTCGAACAACGCCAGCACCTTGGCCTTCTCGGCCGTGGTCACGCGCGAGGCGCCATACACCGGGCTCAGGTCGTGCGGCATGTGCAGCGCGTGCAGCACCAGCTGCGTGGCCTCGTCCAGCGCGTTGTCGAAGCTGTGGCCGAAGGTCAGGCCGGCCTGCGCGAAGCGGCTGCCGCCGTGGCGGATCAGGTCGACGATGGTCAGCTGCTCGAACTGCACGTCGGCGACGTCGAAGTCGGACGCATTGGCAGCGGCGCTGCGGGCGGGGCCTGCGGACATGGCGGCGCATTCACGGAAGGGCCGGCGATTATAGCGGCCGGCCGCTATCATGCCGCGGTTGATTCCAGTGGATCCGCCATGTTCAACCGCACCACCGCCATCGTCCTGGTCGCTGCCCTCGCCGCTGGGCTGGGCCTGCTCGCCGCCCAGCGCGTGTTCAACCCGGCGCCGCCGCCGGCCACCGCTTGGCCGCAGACCGAGGCGGTGCGGCTGTTCGACCCGCCGCGCGAGCTGCCCGCCTTCAACCTGCGCCAGTCCGACGGCACGCCGCTGGTGCCGGGCGAGCTCAAGGGCCACTGGACGCTGGTGTTCCTGGGCTTCACCTATTGCCCGGACGTGTGCCCGATGACGCTGACGCAGATGGCGCAGGCGCAGCGGCAGTGGGAGTCGATCCCCGAGGCCCGGCGCCCGCGCGTGCTGCTGGTGTCGGTCGACCCCGAGCGCGACACGCCCGACCGCCTCGGGGAATACGCCCACGCCTTCCACAAGGACACGCTGGCCGCCACCGCCGACATCCCCGCGCTGGAGGACTTCGCCAAGTCGATCAGCATGGTGTTCGCCAAGGTGCCCGCCGAGGAGGGCATGCCGGCCGACCAGTATTCGGTCGACCACAGCGCATCGATGGCGGTGCTCGACCCGCAGGGCCGCATGTCCGGCCTGATCCAGCCACCGCTCGACCCCGCGGCGATCGCCCGCGACATGGCCGCATTGACCGAGGCCGCGACGCCGTGAGCCTGGTCACCTGGTTGACCTATGTCCTGCCCCACCGCGCGCTGTCATCGGCGGCACGTGCGCTGGCGTACTCGGACAACCTGCGGCTGAAGGCCTGGCTGATCGACACGGTGACGCGCCGCTTCGGCGTCGACCTGTCGGAGGCCGCGCAATCGGATCCGTCGACCTACCCCACGTTCAACAGCTTCTTCACCCGCGCGCTCAAGCCCGGTGCACGCGTCGCCGACGCCGACCCGGACGCGCTGCTCATGCCGGCGGACGGTCGCATCAGCCAGTGCGGGCAGGTGGAAGGCGACCGCATCTTCCAGGCCAAGGGCCAGTCGTTCACCACCGGCGAACTGCTGGGCGATGACGAGTCGGCCAAGGTGTTCGAAGGCGGCACCTTCGCCACCGTGTACCTCTCGCCCAAGGACTACCACCGCGTGCACATGCCCTGGGCCGGGCGCCTGCGCGAAACGGTGCACGTGCCGGGCCGGCTGTTCAGCGTGGGCCCGGCGGCGGTCGCGAACGTGCCGCGGCTGTTCGCGCGCAACGAGCGCCTGGTCTGCCACTTCGACACCGACTTCGGACCGATGGCCGTGGTGATGGTCGGCGCGCTGATGGTGTCGGGCGTGGAGACGGTCTGGAGCGGCGAGGAGATCCCCGCCTACGGACGCGCGATCACGGTCAAGGATTACCGCGGCGAGTCGATCGAACTGGACCGGTTCGAGGAAATGGCGCGCTTCAACTACGGCTCGACCGTCGTGGTGCTGCTGCCGCCGGGGGTGGCAACGCTGGCGCCGGGACTGGCCGCCGAAACGGCGGTGCGGTTGGGGCAGCGGTTGGCGACGCGGGTGCGCTGAGCGCTGCGATCGAGCCCGGGGTCGCCGCGCCACTCCACGGTCATCCCGGCGAAGGCCGGGATCCAGCGGCGCAACTTCCGCGCACGATCACGCATTGCGAACAACTGCACGTTGGATCCCGGCTTTCGCCGGGATGACGGCTTGAGGGGTCCCAGGCGACTTCCAACCCGCTACAGATCCTCGCACTGCTCCAGCTTCAGCATCTGCCCCGGCTGCAGCGCATTGCGTGCCGGTCGCAGGTCGTTGGCACGCGCGAGCACGGCGGCATCGCAGCCGAACTTGCGGGCGATCGACCCCAGCGTTTCGCCGCGCTGCACCTGGTACTCGCGCACCACCGGCACGGGCGGCGGCGGCGCGGGCGTCGGCACCGTCGGCAGCGGCGAGCTGCCGCGCACCAGCGCGGCGCGCGGGTCGCTGTTGACGAGCGTACGCGCCAGGCCGGCGCGTTCACCGCGGGTGCACCAGCGGTTGTAGCGCTGCGCGATGCGGGCGGTCGCCTTGATCTCGGTGCCGGCCGGAATGCGGTCGTCGGCCTTGTAGCGCGGGTTGAGGTTGCGCAGCGCGCGCATGTACCCGTCGCGCGCGCCGTTGTCGTTGCCCAGGCACACGGTCAGCTGGTAGATCGACGCGTCCTGAGCCAGCCGCAGCCCCTGTGGACGCGCATCGACGTCGGGGAACACCACGCCGTAGTCCTCCGGGTGCAGGTAGATCCACGCCGCGGCGATCACCATCGGCACGTAGTCGCGCGTTTCCTCGGGGAACTGGCTGTAGACCGATTCGTCCCAGAAGCTGCGCCCGCCGGTCTCGCGGAACACGCGCAACGCGCGTCCCTCGCCGCCGTTGTACGCCGCCAGCGACAGTTCGATGTTGCGGTTGAGCTGGCCGAGGCGCTCGTTGAGGTAATCGACGCTGGCGCGCGCGGCCGAATACGGGTCGTAGCGGGTATCGAAACCGCTGCCGTCATCGCCCAGGCCGAACCGGCGCCCCGTCGCATACATGAACTGCATCGGCCCGGCGGCGCCCGCGCGCGAAGTGGCATGGACGCGACCGTGCGACTCCTTGGCCATGATCCCGAACAGCAGCGCTTCCGGCAGCCCGGCGCGCTGGTAGTGCGGCCACATCAGGTGGCGCATGTACTGGTAGTTCTCGTGGCTGGTCATCAGCGCCGGGCGCATGTCGGTCAGCCAGCGGCGGATGCCTTCCTGCACGGCCGGGTTGAACTCCACCATGCGGTCGAAGTCGTGCCCTTCGCCGAGCAGGTGCGCCGCGCGCGCGGCCTCCGGTACGTCGGCGGCCACCACGTCGACGGGCACACCCTCGGTCAGCCCGAGGTCGTCGTCCTGTAGATCCTGGGCGTCCGCTTCCTGCTTCAGCAGGCGCTTGTAGGTGGCCAGCAGGGTCGGCACCTGGCAGCCGCGCTGCGCGACGCAGGCAGCCATCACGTCCTCCATGTCCTCCAGCGCGGAATCGGCTTGCGCCTGGCCGTCGGGGTCGGCGTTGCCGACCATCACCAGTGCCTCGCGATAACGGGCCTCGGCGGCCTGCATGCGCTGCTCCAACGCGGCGGCGGCCTCGCGGTCGCGGCGCGATTGCGCATGTGATTCGGAAGGAAGCGCGGCGGCCATGAAGGCGACGAGCAGCGGCAGGGCAACGCGGTACGGAAGGGCCATCGGGGGACACACGGCGACTGGGGAGTCAGGGTAGTGCCCGCGCTCGGGCGCGGGCAACCGCGTCTGACCCCGGGGCGGCCCCAAGGTTCAGCCAGCGGGAGTCGTGGCTAGAATCGGCCGGTCGCCTCCGCCGCCCCAAAGGACACCCGCCCATGGCCCAGCCCGCCCCGCTCCTGATCGGCCAGGCCGTCACCGACCCGCCCGCGCCGCCCGGCCACGGGCATGTGGTGCTGCAGCCGGCGCTGGCCAATCGCCATGGCCTGGTGGCCGGCGCCACCGGCACCGGCAAGACGGTCACGCTGATGGTGCTGGCCGAGGGCTTCTCGCGGATCGGGGTGCCGGTGTTCCTCTCCGACGTGAAGGGTGACGTCGCCGGCCTGGCCGTGCCGGGCACGCCCAGCGAGAAACTGCAGGCACGCGTCGACCGTATCGGCGTCGACGGCTACACGCCCGAAGGCTGCCCGACGGTCTTCTGGGACCTCTTCGGCCAACTCGGCCACCCGGTGCGCACGACGGTCAGCGAGATGGGACCGACGCTGCTGTCGCGCATCCTGGAACTCAACGACACCCAGTCCGGCGTGATGGACATCGTGTTCAAGCTGGCCGACGACCGCGGCCTGCTGCTGCTCGACCTGGCCGACCTGCGCGCGCTGCTCAACCTCGTCGCGGAGGAACGCAAGGCGGTGTCGACCGAGTACGGTCTGGTCAGCGCGCCGTCGATCGGCGCGATCCAGCGCGCGCTGTTGCGGCTCGAGTCCGATGGCGCGGAAGCCTTCTTCGGCGAGCCGGCGCTGGACCTGTCGGACCTGATGCGCACCACCGTCGACGGCCGCGGCATCGTCAACATCCTCGCCGCCGACAAGCTGGTGCTGAAGCCGCGCCTGTATTCCAGCTTCCTGCTGTGGCTGCTGTCGGAGCTGTTCGAGCAGTTGCCGGAGGTCGGCGACCTGGACAAGCCGAAGCTGGTATTCGTGTTCGACGAGGCGCACCTGCTGTTCGACGATGCGCCGCCCGCGCTGCGCCAGCGGGTCGAGCAGGTCGTCCGGATCATCCGCTCCAAGGGCGTGGGCGTGTACTTCTGCTCGCAGTTCCCCGACGACGTGCCCGACGACATCCTCGGCCAGTTGGGCAACCGCGTGCAGCACGCGCTGCGCGCGTTCACCCCGCGCGACCAGAAGGCGGTGCGCACGGCGGCGGAGACGTTCGTCCCCAACCCGGGCCTGGACGTCGCCGCCGCCATCGGCACGCTGGGCGTCGGTGAGGCGCTGGTGTCCACGCTCCAGGACAAGGGCGTGCCGATGCCGGTCGAGCGCACCCTCGTCGCACCGCCGCGCTGCCGGATGGGCGCGATTACCGATGCCGAACGCATGCAGGTGCGCGCCGGCAGCCCGGTCGGTGCCAAGTACGACGCGGCGCTGGACCGCGAGTCCGCCGCCGAGATGCTGGCGCGCAAGGCGCAGGCGCTCGCCGAGGAGGCCGGTGCGCCCGCTGCGAAAGGCAACGGGAAGGCTACGGAGGACGCAGCAGAGGGTGGCTTCGGCCAGACGGTGAAGGACGCGGTGTTCGGCACCAAGCGCCGCCAGGGAATGCTGGAGACGATGGCCAAGCAGGCCTCGCGCACCGTCGGCAACCAGATCGGCCGGCAGATCCTGCGCGGCGTGCTGGGCGGGATCTTCGGCGGCCGCCGATGAGGCAGGTGCCGCCAGCGCCGGACCGCGTGTCGATCCCGACAGCGCCTTAAGGACCGCCCTGATTAGAATCGCCGGCACCCGGTGTCCGCGCCGGTGCCCCTTTCATATGGAGATGCGTGACATGAACCCGACCGCCCGCCTTGCCTGCCTCGCCCTGTCCGCCGTGCTGCTTGCCGCCTGCCAGCGGTCCGAGCCGGCCGACGAGTCGGCGGCCACCGTCGATCCGGCCGCCACGGCCGCGCCGGCTGCCACGCCCGCGGATGACGCATCGAAGGTCGTGAGCACCGACAACGGCGCGATGGATGCCGGCGAGCTGGACCTGCGCGCATTTGCCGGCACCTTCAACGGCACCCTGCCCTGCGCCAGCTGCCCGGGCATCGAGACCGAGTTGACCCTGTCTCCGGATGGCACCTTCGCGATGACCGAGAGCTACATCGACCAGGCCGACGGCGCGCAGCAGTTGCAGGGCACGTGGGCGGCCGAACAGGACGGTGCGCGCCTGCGCCTGGACCCGGACAGCAAGTCCGAGAACGACCGTGTCTACGAAATCGTCTCCAACGACGAAGTGCGGATGCTGGACCTGGGTGCCCAGCGCATCGAGTCCGGGCTGGACTACAGCCTGCGTCGCTCCGGCGCGAACATGTAATCGGGCTGCGCGCGCGGGCCACTGCTCGCGCGCCCGCTCGGCCCATCCCGGAGCCGACCCGCATGGGCCGCTGGCGTCCCCCGTCCGAAATCGGCACTGCGCTCATCACGCGCCAGGGCCATGACCGCCTGAAGGCGGAACTCGACGACCTGTGGCGCGTGCAGCGCCCCGAGGTCGTGCGGGCGCTGTCGGCCGCCGCTGCCGAGGGCGACCGATCCGAGAACGCGGAATACACCTACCGTAAGAAGCAGCTGGGCGGCATCGACCGCCGCGTGCGCTACCTCAGCAAGCGCCTGTCTGCGCTGAAGGTGGTGGACGCCGCGCCCTCCGACCCTTCGGCCGTGTTCTTCGGCGCGACCATCGAGCTGGAAAACAGCGACAGCGGTGAAACGGTCCGCTACCGCATCGTCGGCCCCGACGAGACGGACGCGGCCCTGGGCTGGATCAGCATCGATTCGCCGCTGGCACGGGCGCTGCTGGGCAAACGCGTGGACGATGAAGTGTGCGCCGTGCTGCCGGGCGGAGAGGTGACGTTCTGGGTGGTGGCGATCGAGTACTGAGGGACGACCGACCCACGACTGACAACCACCCGAATCCATCATTCCCGCGAAGGCGGGAATGACGAGAAATGGCAGATCGCAGACCGCGTGCCGCGCAGCATCCTCCCCTGCCCTGCAAGGGAGGACCTACGCCTTACCCCGCAACCGCGCGGATGACCGCCTGCGTGAACGCCGGAATGTCATCGGGTTTGCGGCTGGTGATCAGCCCGCCGTCCTCGACGACTTCGCTGTCCTCCCAGCTGGCGCCGGCGTTTTCCAGGTCCTTGCGCAGCGACGCCCACGACGTCACCTTGCGGCCCTCCACCAGGTCGGCCTCGATCAGTGTCCACGGCCCGTGGCAGATGGCGGCGACCGGCTTGCCACCGTCGAAGCACGCCTTGATGAACCCGATGGCCTTCTCTTCCATCCGGAGTTTGTCCGGGTTGATGACGCCGCCCGGCAGCACCAGCGCGTCGTAGTCGCCGGCGGTCGCATCCGACAGCGCCTTGTCGACAGCCACGTCCTTGCCCCAGTCCTTCTTGTCCCAGCCGCGGATGGACCCGGCCTTGGGTGCGATCACGTCCACGCGCGCGCCGGCCTCTTCCAGCAGGCGCTTGGGCTCGGTGAGCTCGGACTGCTCGAAACCGTCGGTGGCGAGGATGGCAATGGTCTTGCCGGACAGGGTCTGGGCCATGGGACTGCTCCATGCGGCGGGCCAGTGGAACGCACGGCGCGGTAAACGCGCGTGAACCATGGGTTCAATCGATGCGAAACCACCCGTCGCGCCACCGGCTCAGTGGCCGCGTCGCAGCGATGGATGCCGCCGCGCCTGCCGTCGACTACCCGGAGATGACCGCCTCGCCGTACAGATCGTGCTCGTCGCTGCCCATGATCTCGACGTCGACGAACTGGCCCGGTCGCAGCCCGGCCTCCAGCCCGTTCTGGATCTGGACGACGCCGTCGATCTCCGGCGCATCGGCCTTCGAGCGGGCGATCGCGAGATCGCCATCGACCATGTCGACCAGGCATTGCTGGATCGTGCCCACCTTGGCCTCCAGCCGTGCCGTGGAAATCTCGGCCTGGCGCTCCATGAAGCGCGCGAGCCGCTCCTGCTTCACTTCTTCCGGCACCGGGTCGGGCAATGCGTTTGCAGTCGCACCATCCACCGGCGAGTAGGCGAACGCGCCGACGCGGTCCAGCTGCGCCTCGTCGAGGAAGTCCAGCAGCGCCTCGAACTCGGCCTCGGTCTCGCCGGGAAAGCCGACGATGAAGGTGCTGCGGATGGTGAGGTCCGGGCACATGGCGCGCCAGCGCTGGATGCGCTCCAGCGTGCGGTCCACCGCGCCGGGCCGCTTCATCAACTTGAGGATGCGCGGGCTGGCGTGCTGGAACGGAATGTCCAGGTAAGGCAACACCGTGCCTTCGGCCATCAGCGGAATGATGTCGTCCACGTGCGGGTACGGATACACGTAGTGCAGCCGATTCCAGACACCGAGCTCGCCCAGGCCCTCGCACAGCGCCTTCATGCGGGTCTGGTACTCGCGGCCGCGCCACCCGCGCGGCTGGTAACGCACGTCCACGCCGTACGCCGAGGTGTCCTGCGAGATGACCAGCAGTTCGCGCACGCCGCCCATCACCAGCTTCTCGGCCTCGCGCAGCACCGCGTCGACCGGGCGCGACACCAGGTCGCCGCGCATCGACGGGATGATGCAGAAGCTGCAGCGGTGGTTGCAGCCCTCGGAAATCTTGAGGTACGCGTAGTGCTTCGGCGTCAGCTTGATGCCGACCTCGTCCTCCTGCGACGCGCGGCGCGGCAGCAGACTGGTAAACGGGTCGTGCGTCGGCGGCAGAGCCTGGTGCACCGCGCCCAGCACGCTGTCGTAGTCCTGCGGACCGCTGATGGACAGCACGTCGGGGTGGGCCTCGCGGATCAGGTCGCCGCGCTTGCCCAGGCAGCCGGTGACGATGACCTTGCCGTTCTCGGCCATGGCTTCGCCGATCGCGTCCAGCGATTCGGCGACCGCCGAATCGATGAAGCCGCAGGTGTTGACCACCACGACGTCTGCGTCGTCGTAGCTGGGCACCAACTCGTAGCCCTCCACCCGCAGTTGGGTGAGGATACGTTCGGAGTCGACCAGGGCCTTCGGGCAGCCAAGGCTGACGAAGCCGACCTTGCCGCTGGTGGCGGGTGTGTTGGGCAGTGACATGGATTCGGGCGCGCGGTTGGGAGCGCGCAGGCAGCGCGCCGGGGCGGTCGCAGATGCCGGCCCGGCAAGGCGCCGGCCGGACAGGGCCGCCAATTATAGCGGGCGCTAGAATCGGGCCGTACCGCCTCCCCCCGGGCGGTTAAGCCTGGAGGCAATGCATGGCCACATGGATGGATATCGACAGCGAGGCCGGGCCCATTCGCGGCTGGCGCGCCGACCCCACGGGCCCGTCCAAGGGCGCGGTGGTCGTGGTGCAGGAGATCTTCGGCGTGAACGCGCATATCCGCGACGTCGTGGGCCGCCTCGCCGATGCCGGCTTCGTGGCCCTGGCGCCGGCGCTGATGGACAGCGTCGAGCCGGGCGTTGAACTGGACTACGACGACGCCGGCGTCGCACGCGGCCGCGACCTCGTGGCCCGGCTGGGCTTCGATCGCGCGGTCGACCTGGTGGACTCGGCCGCGACGCTATTGCAGGCGGAGGGCCTGAGAACGGGCGCGGTCGGCTTCTGCTGGGGCGGTTCCGTCGCCCTGCTGGCCAACACGCGGCTGGGCCTGCCGGCTGTCAGCTATTACGGGGGCCGCAGCGTGCCGTTCCTGGGCGAGCCGCTGCGCGCGCCGATGCTGTTCCACTTCGGCGCACGCGACTCGATCATCCCGCCGGCCGATGTCCAGGCGCACCGCGATGCGTATCCGCAGGCCCGGGCGTACGTGTACGAGGACGCCGGCCACGGCTTCAACTGCGACCGTCGCGCCGACTTCCACGCCGCCAGCGCCGCCCAGGCGTGGACGCGCACGGTCGACTTCTTCGAGGACGCGCTGAGATGAATGCCACCGACTGGCAACTGGACCCGCAACTGGCCGCGGACACCCACCCGGTCGCCCACCTGCCGCTGAGCGAGCTGCGGCTGATGGACGATGCCAACCACCCGTGGCTGATCCTGGTGCCGCGCGTGGCGGGGGCGGTGGAATGGATCGACCTGGACGACGCCGCGCAGGCCGGATTGACCCGGGAAATCGCGCTGGCCAGCCGTGCGCTGCAGGCGGCGTTCAAGCCCCACAAGCTCAACGTGGCCGCGCTGGGCAACGTCGTATCGCAGCTGCACGTGCACGTGATTGCCCGCTACCGCGACGATATCGCCTGGCCGCGGCCGGTCTGGGGCTCAGCCTCCGCGAAGCCCTACACGCCGGAGACGCTGGTCGAGCGGGTCGCGACGCTGCAGCGGAACCTGCCCGCCTAGGCAGCGACGCCCTGCATTCGGTCAGGTGCGCGGCAGCGTGACGCCGGTCTGGCCTTGGTACTTGCCGCCACGGTCCTTGTAGGACGTCTCGCACACGTCGTCCTTGTCGGCCTGGAAGAACAGCATCTGCGCCACGCCCTCGTTGGCATAGATGCGTGCCGGCAGCGGCGTGGTGTTGGAGAACTCCAGCGTGACGTGGCCTTCCCACTCCGGCTCCAGCGGCGTCACGTTGACGATGATCCCGCAGCGCGCGTACGTGCTCTTGCCCAGGCACACCACCAGCGTGTCGCGCGGGATACGGAAGTACTCCACGGTGCGCGCCAGCGCGAAGGAGTTCGGCGGGATGATGCAGACGTCCGCATCGATGTCGACGAAGCTGCCCGGGTCGAAGTGCTTAGGGTCGACGATCGTCGAATTGATGTTGGTGAACACCTTGAACTCGCGCGAGCAGCGCACGTCGTAGCCGTAGCTGGACGTGCCGTAGCTGACGATCCGCTCGCCGTCGGCGTGCTTGACCTGCCCGGCCTCGAACGGCTCGATCATGCCCTTCTCGGCAGCCATGCGGCGGATCCAGCGGTCGGACTTGATACTCATGCGGTGATTCCCGGGTGGCGGTGGCGTCCGGCGGCCCGTCAGGGCGCCGGCAGCGGGCGATTGTAAAGGGGACGGGGCTTCTTAAAGCAGCGACGCGCTGATCGATGGCGTCACGCGCGGCCTCAGCGCCAGTTCGATGGCGACGCGACGCGCGGCGTCGCGGTAGGCCTGCGCGGCCGGAGACTCCGGCGCCGCGGCCACTACCGGCGTCCCGGCATCGCCCTGCTCGCGGATCGCGACCTCCAGCGGCAGCGACCCCAGCAGCGGCACGCCGTACTGCGCCGCCATGCGCTCGCCGCCGCCCTGGCCGAAGATGTGCTCGGCATGGCCGCAGTTGGAACACACGTGCACGGCCATGTTCTCGATCAGGCCCAGCACCGGCACCTCGACCTTCTCGAACATCTTCAGTGCCTTCTTCGCATCCAGCGTGGCCACGTCCTGCGGCGTGGTGACGATGACCGCGCCTGCGACCGGGATCTTCTGCGCCATCGTCAGTTGGATGTCGCCGGTGCCCGGCGGCAGGTCGACGATAAGGTAGTCCAGCCCATCCTCGCCGCCCCAGCGCGTCTGCTCCAGCAACTGTGTCAGCGCCGACGTGGCCATCGGGCCACGCCAGATCATCGGCGTGTCCTGGTCGACCAGCAGCCCGATCGACATCGCTTCCACGCCATGCGCGCGCATCGGTTCGATGGTCTTGCCGTCCGGGCTGTCCGGCCGGCCCGACAAGCCCAGCATCATCGGCACGCTCGGCCCGTAGACGTCGGCATCCAGCACCCCCACGCGCGCACCATCGGCCGCCAAGGCCAGCGCCAGGTTCACCGCCGTCGTCGACTTCCCCACGCCGCCCTTGCCCGACCCCACGGCAATGATGTTGCGCACGTTGGGCAGCGGCGACAGGTTCGGTTGCACGGCGTGGCTGGCGATGCGGGAGGTGATCTCCAGCGAGCCGACCCGCAACCCCATCGACGACAGCGCGTCGGCGGCCGCCTGCGGCACCCACGCCTGCAAGGCACCTGCCGGGACGCCCGCGGACACATGGAGCGATGCCGCGCCACCAGCCTGCACCGCGCGGATGCGGGCACCCAGCGACTGCAGCGTCGGACCTCCCGGTACAGACGCGAGTTCGGCAAGGCGGGATTCGATGGTTTCAGTCACGGCAGGAGGCATCGCTGGAGTCTGGAGAGCGGCCTATTGTCGCAGGCCGTGCGGGCCCACGCCTTGCCGTGCCGACGCGCGCCAGCTGAATCACGTCGGCCGGCCGCCCGTACCCCTGCGTCCGGATACGGTATAAAAGACCGCAATCCCGCGACCCGTTGCGGGCTTCCTCACATCCCTGGGAGGGGACGAATCCATGCGCAATACACTGCTCGCCCTGCTCGCGCTGCCGCTGATGGCCGTTTCGGCCGTGGCGATGGCGCAGAACACTCCGGTCGGTTCGTGGACGACCATCGACGACGAGACCGGCAAGCCCAAGTCCGTCGTGGAAATCTACGAGGCCCGCGACGGCAGCCTGGCCGGTCGCGTCGACGAGATCCTGCAGTCCGACCGCGGCCCCAACCCGGTATGCGACAAGTGCAGCGGCGCCAACAAGGACAAGCCCGTGAAGGGCATGGTCATCCTCTGGGGCATCAAGCAGAAGGGCAACACCTGGGAAGGCGGCAAGATCCTCGACCCGGCCAGCGGCAAGGTCTACTCGGTCAAGGTCACGCCGACCGAGGGCGGCAGCAAGCTGGAAGTCCGCGGCTTCATGGGTTTCTCGCTGCTTGGTCGTACCCAGACCTGGGTCCGCCAGTAACGCACCAGTAGGAAAATCGGCCGATAGACCGGCCTACCCGGACGGCCCGCATTGCGGGCCGTTTGTTTTTGCGGGCGGGAGTCGGCGGCTGTCAACGCTCGAGGCACGGCGCGGTTGTGATGCCAGGGCGCGCCCCGACCTGCGTGCGATAATCGCCGGCCGTTCCGCGCCCGCCCAAGAAGCCCGACCCATGTCCCGCGAGCTCGTCGTCACCTGCGCCCTGCCCTACGCCAACGGCCCCCTGCACCTGGGCCACCTGGTGGGCTACATCCAGGGCGACATCTACGCCCGCGCGCACCGCATGGCCGGCCACATCGCGCACTTCGTGTGCGCCGACGACACCCACGGCACACCGATCATGCTGGCCGCCGAGAAGGCCGGCACCACGCCGGAAGCGTTCATCGCCGGTATCCAGGCGAGCCACGAGCGCGACTTCGCCGACTTCGGCGTCGCCTTCGACCACTACGACTCCACGCACTCGGCCCGCAACCGCGCACTTACCGAGGCGATCTACACCAAGCTCGACAACAACGGCCACATCAGCCGGCGCTCGGTCGAGCAGCTGTACGACCCGGCCAAGGGCATGTTCCTGCCAGACCGCTACGTCAAAGGCACCTGCCCGAACTGCGGCACGCCCGACCAGTACGGCGACAACTGCGAGCACTGTGGCGCGACCTACGCCCCCACCGAATTGAAGGAGCCGCGCTCGGTGCTGTCGGGCGCAATTCCCGAACTGCGCGAATCCGAACACTTCTTCTTCGAGGTCGGCGGCTTCGAGGCGTTCCTGCGCGATTGGCTGGCGGGCGATGTCGCCCCGTCCGGGGTCAAGGCAAAGCTGCAGGAATGGCTGGACGCCGAGGGTGGCCTGCGTGCCTGGGACATCTCGCGCGATGCACCGTACTTCGGCTTCGAGATCCCCGGGCATCCGGGCAAGTACCTGTACGTCTGGATCGACGCGCCGATCGGCTACCTCTCCAGCTTCCAGGCGCTGTGCGAACGCGAAGGGCTCGACTTCTTCGGGTACCTGGCGCGCGATTCGTCGGCCGAGCTGCACCACTTCATCGGCAAGGACATCGTCAACTTCCACGGCCTGTTCTGGCCGGCGGTGCTGCATGGGGCCGGCTTCCGGGCGCCCACGCGACTGCACGTCAACGGCTACCTGACCGTGGACGGCGCGAAGATGTCCAAGTCGCGCGGCACCTTCGTCATGGCGCGCACCTACCTGGACACCGGGCTGGACCCGGAGGCGCTGCGCTACTACTTCGCCACCAAGACCAGCGGCGGCGTCGACGACCTGGACCTCAACCTGACCGACTTCACGGCGCGTGTGAATGCCGACCTGGTCGGCAAGTTCGTCAACCTCGCCAGCCGCTGCGCGGGCTTCATCAACAAGCGCTTCGAAGGCCGGCTGGCCGATGCCCTGCCCGACCGCGCCATGTACGCCCGCTTCGTCGACCAGCTGGTGCCCATCAGTGCCGCGTACCAGCGCAACGAGGCCGCCACGGCGCTGCGCCTGACCATGGCGTTGGCCGACGAGGCGAACCGCTACATCGACGAGCACAAGCCGTGGGTGCTGGCCAAGCAGGACGGTGCCGAGGCGCAACTGCACGCTGTCTGCACCCAGGCGCTCAACCTGTTCCGCGTACTCAACACGGCGCTCAAGCCCGTGCTGCCGCGCACCAGCGCGCAGGCCGACGAGTTCCTGCAGGCGCCGGTCGCCCACTGGCAGGCGCTGGACGCCCCGCTGGTCGCCCATCGCATCGGCGACTACACGCCCCTCTTCACCCGAATCGACCCGAAACTCCTCGACGCCATGACCGAAGCCAGCAAGGACTCCCTGAAGCCCACCGACGCCACTCCAGCCCCCCATGCAGGAGCGGCTTCAGCCGCGAAGCAGGGTGGGTCGGATGGCCGAAGCCCGATCGCGGCTGAAGCCGCTCCTACAAAGAGCGAGGGTGCGCAGTCCGCTTCACCCGTTATCGGCATCGACGACTTCGCCAAGCTCGACCTGCGGGTCGGCCGCGTGCGCGTGTGCGAATTCGTGGAAGGCTCCGACAAACTGCTGCGATTCGAGCTCGATGCCGGCGACCTCGGCACGCGGCAGATCTTTTCCGGCATCCGCGCCTCGTATGGCGAGCCGGAATCGCTGGTCGGCCGCAACGTCGTGTTCATCGCCAACCTCGCGCCGCGCAAGATGCGCTTCGGCATCAGCGAAGGGATGATCCTTTCCGCCGGCTTCGACGGCGGTGGGCTGTTCCTGCTGGATGCGCACGAAGGTGCACAGCCGGGCATGCCGGTACGCTGATCCGCCGGCCGTCCCCAGGCGCCGGATGACCGGGCGCAGCACATGACCGAACTCGCCGACCGCCTCGACCGCCTGTTGCCGCAGACCCAGTGCGGCCAGTGCGGCTATGCCGGTTGCCGGCCGTACGCGGAGGCGATGGCAGCAGGCGACGCCGGGCCGGAGCGTTGCCCGCCCGGCGGCGATCGCGGTGCGCGGGCGCTTGCCCATCTCCTGCACGTGCGGCCTATTCCGTTCGACCGCGATCGGGGCGAGCACAAGCCGCCGCAGGTCGCACGCGTCGTCGAGGCCGACTGCATCGGCTGCACGAAGTGCATCCAGGCGTGCCCGGTCGACGCCATCATCGGCGGCAGCAAGCACATGCACGTGGTGATCGAGCCGCTGTGCACGGGCTGCGAGCTGTGCGTGCCGGTCTGCCCCGTCGATTGCATCGTGCTGCTACCGGCGCACTGAACCCGGGGCGCCGGGCGCACCGTCATTCCGCGGGCTGGGTCTCCGGCTCCACGCACGCCGAGCACACGCGCTCGAGCCGGTAGCCGCCGTCGTCCAGCTGCGCCACCAGTCCGTCCTCGCCCAGCAGGTGCAATGCGCCGACCACGACCAGCACATCCTCGCCGGCGCTGTCGTCCAGCAGCGCGCGGATCTGCGGGACCCAGGCCTGGTTGCGCACCACGTTGACCATCCGGTAGGTCTCGGGCGTCTTGGCCTGCATCTCCTCAAGCGTGAGGCGTCCCAGCGCCGGGACGTCGCCAGTGCGCCACGCCGCGTGCAGGTCCGACAGCATACCCGGCATCTCCTGCGGGCGGTCGATGAAGTCCGAGAGCGATGCGACCTGCTCGTCGATCGGGGTGCCGTCCAGCGCTCGCAACTGGTCGTCGATCGTCTCGAGCCCGCCCGTCGGCTTGCCGGCGTCGGCGGCGGCGCGCATCAGGTGCTGGTCCAGGCCGTGTTCGCCACTGAAGCCCATCGATTGCGACAGGCCAAGCGTCAGCGACAGGTTCACGAACCAGGGCTCGTAGGCTTCGAACTGCGCGATCGACGCCCCGTTACGCGCCAGGATCCGGTTGAACTTCTCGCGCATCGCCAGCGGCAGCACGTCGCTGAGCGTGCCGCCTTCGGCATAGCCGGCCGCCTGCAGGAACTTCAGCGCCGTGGCCGGGTCGTGCAGGTCCTCGGGCGATACCTCGAACACCACCCGGTCCGCCGCTTGGAAGGCGGCGTCGACGTCGGGCGAGACGGGATAGTCGTCGGGCTTGAGCAGGTGGAACGAACCCAGCAGGTAAACGCTGTTGTCGGCGTCCGACACCTTCCACAGCAGCGGGACCGGCGCACTGTCGGCAGCCTCGGCCAGAGTCGCGGTCGTGGAAGCGACAGGAGCGGCCTCCCCGTCGGGACGCGCGGAGGCCGGCGCCAACAGGGCCAGGGCAAGGGAAGCAGCAAGGGCGAGGCGGCTGAGGCGGCGCATGGATGTCCCGTCAGGGGGTGGAAGGAGCAACGTAGGCCTTTTCGCCCGCCTCGACCCGCAGGTCAAGCCGGTTGGCGTTGGGCGTCAGTCGGCAGGTGGAGAACTTCGAGAACGCACATTGCGGGTTGTAGGCGCGGTTGAAGTCCAGCCGCACCGGCCCCGCGGTCGCCGGCAGGTCGACATCGAGGTAGCGACCGATGCCGTAGCTGCCGTGGCCGCTGGTGCCGTCGACAAACGCGATGGCAGCACCTTCGCGACCCGGGTCCAGCACTTCGATGCGGTGCGTGCGCCCGCCGCGGTCGAACTCGATCATGCCCGGGTTGGCCACCTGTTCGATGGTGCCCACGATGTCGGTGACCTCCATCGTGCGCGGTTCCGCATGCGGGGTGTAGCGCCCGGTCAGCACCCAGTCGGCGCCTCCGGGCCAGTACTCGATCGCCTTGAACCCGGTGCGGGTCGCGGCGTCCTCGTGCCAGACGCGCAGCGCACGGCGCGTGCCGCGCCGGATCACCGACAGCCGGCCGCGTCCGTCATCGAAGCCCAGCACGCTCGGCGCGGCACCGTCGGCATCGGTGGACAACATGACCGCGCCATCGAGAGGCTCGCCATCCAATGTCAGCGACACGCCACGCTCCGGAACGAACCGGATGCCACCGTCGCGCACGTCGACCATGCCCAGGTGGGACGGGCCGACCGCCACCCGGACCCCGTTGCCCGCACTGCTGCCGACGTAGTGCGGCCCGGGGCCGATCCAGTGCAGGCCGACCAGGCTGGCCCAGCCGCCCGGCTTCGTGAGCATCTCGGCGCGCTCGCGCCGCCAGCCGGCCTGGGATGCGTCGAAGGCCGCCTGAGCGGCGGGATCGGTGGCATCCCCCGCTGCGGCGTCATCCCCGCCGCAGCCCGCCGCGAGCAGGACCGCCAGCACCGTCGACACCACGATGCCGGTCCGGCGCAACGGCACGGTGCTCAGCGCCCGCGCAGGAACCATCGGTCCATCTCCGCCAGCGTGAAGTGCGCCCAGGTCGGGCGGCCGTGGTTGCACTGCCCGGAGCGTTCGGTGGCTTCCATCTCGCGCAGCAGCGCGTTCATCTCCGGCAGCGTCAGGCGGCGGTTCGCACGCACCGCCCCGTGGCAGGCCATGGTCGACAGCAGTTCGTCGCGCGCCTCGGCGACGCGGCGCGACTGGCCATGCTCGCGCAGGTCGGCCAGCACGTCGCGCAGCAACGCTTCGACGTCGCCATGCGCCAGCAGCGCCGGGACCGCACGCAGCGTCAGCGACTGGGGACCGGCGCGTGTCACTTCGAAGCCGAGTTCCGCCAGCGTCGCCGATTCGCGCTCGGCCACTTCAGCTTCGCGCTCGGACACGGCGATCGATGCCGGCACCAGCAGCGGTTGCGTCCGCAGACCCTCGCCGTCGTGCGCGCGCTTGAGCTTCTCGTACCCGATGCGCTCGTGCGCGGCGTGCATGTCGACGACGATCAGGCCCTGCGCGCTCTCGGCGAGGATGTAGATTCCGTGCAGCTGCGCCATTGCATAGCCCAGCGGGGGCAGCGAGGGTTCGCTGCTCTCGGGCAGGGGCGGCAATGGCGCGGACGGCGCCGCCGCGGGTGTGGCTTCGTTGCCGCCCGCATGGCCGCCGTAAAGCGCGGCATACCCGGCCTGCGCCTCGCGGGCCCAGACCCCATCCGCTGCGCCTTCGCGCAGGCCCAGCGGTGCCTGCGAACGGTCCCAGTGCATCGCCGCGGGCTGTCCGCCCTGCCCCGTGGCAGCGGGCGCATGCGCCGTCATCGACGATGCCTCGATGCCCGCACGCGTTTCGGCCAGCGCCTGGTGCAACGTGCGGTAGACGAAGTCGTGGATCAGCCGACCGTCGCGGAAACGCACTTCATGCTTGGCCGGATGGACATTGACGTCCACGCGGCGCGGATCGACCGACAGGAACAGCACGTACGCCGGCTGGCGGCCATGGAACAGCACGTCGGCGTAGGCCTGCTTCACCGCGTGCGCAACGCTGCGGTCGCGGACCGCGCGCCCGTTGACGTACAGGTACTGCTGGTCGGCGCTGGCGCGCGAGTAATTGGGCTTGGCGATCCAGCCGTGCAGCCGCAGGCCCGCCGCCTCGTGCTCCACACGCAGCGCCTGCGACGCGAAGCCCTCGCCGAGCGTCTCTTGCAACCGGGCATCGAACAGGCCGGATTGTTCGAGGATGTCCACCTCGCCTTTCCAGCGTCGCGACGGCTTGCCGTTGTGCGAGACGCGCAGTTCGATGTCGGGCCGGGCCAGTGCCAGTTGCCGCAACCATTCCTCGATATGGCCCAGTTCGGTGCGCTCGGCTTTCAGGAACTTGCGGCGCGCCGGCACGTTGAAGAACAGGTCGCGCACTTCCACCGTGGTGCCGGGCGGATGCGGCCGTGGCGCCGGTTCGGCCACTCGGCCGCCGTCGACCTCCAGCGCCATCGCGTGCTGCGCGTCGCCCGGGCGGGACACCAGCGTGAACCGGCTGACGGAGGCGATCGACGGCAGTGCCTCGCCACGGAACCCCAGGGTCGCAACGCCTTCCAGGTCGTCGAGCGAGGCGATCTTGCTGGTCGCGTGGCGCGACACCGCCAGCGCCAGTTCGTCGGCCGGGATGCCGCCACCGTCGTCGCGGATGCGGATCAACCGTGCGCCGCCCTCTTCCAGGTCGATGTCGACCCGACGGGCACCCGCGTCGATCGCGTTTTCGACCAGTTCCTTGACCACCGACGCCGGCCGCTCGACCACTTCGCCGGCGGCGATCTGGTTGACGAGGATGTCGGGCAGCGGACGAATGGGCACGTGGACTCGGGGCCGGAAAACGGGGCCCGCCATCATACCGGCGCCCGGATGCACGAACGCCGGCGAGAATGCGCCGGCGTTCGTTCAATCAGGCTTCGAGGATGTCCAAGGCTCAGGGACTTCCGCCGGCCCCGCCCGGAGCCGCGTACTGCGCCTCGGCACGCGCGGCGAACATCGTCCCCGGCGGCGGCTGGCGGGTGAAATACGTGTTGATGCCGTCGAGCACCGCGCGGGCGATGACCCGCTGCTGCGCAGGATCGGTCAGGCGCTTTTCCTCTTCCGGGTTCGACAGGAACGCCGTCTCCACCAACATGGCCGGCATGTCGGACGTGCGCAGCACGGCGAAGTTGGCGCGCTCCACCTGCGGCTTGTGGTTGTTGCCGATCTTCTTCAGGCCCGAGAGCACGTGGCCGGCGGCGTCCTCGGACGCGCGCATGTGGCCGCTCTGGGTGAGGTCGAGCAGCACCGAGGTCAGGGTGTTGTCGGTCTTGGGCAGGCGCGCACCGCCGATCAGGTCGGCCGAGTTTTCCTTGTCGGCGAGCCAGCGCGCGCGTTGGGACGACGCACCGCGCAGCGACAGCACGTACACCGAGGAACCCTTGGCGTTGCGGTTCTCGGCGGCGTCGGCGTGGATGGAGACGAAGATGTCGGCGCGGTTGGCGCGTGCAAGCTGCGTGCGCTTGGTCAGCGGCAGGAACACGTCCGTGTCGCGCGTCAGGTAGGCCTTCAGGCCGGGCGTGGCATCGACCTGGCGCGCCAGTTCGCGAGCGATCGCCAGGGTGATGTCCTTCTCGCGCTTGCCCGCCAGCCCGACCGCGCCGGGGTCCTGACCGCCGTGACCGGCGTCGATCGCCACGATCAGCGGACGCATGCCGGCACCGCGCATCACCTGCTGCAGCGTCTTGCCGTGGGCCGAATCGGCGGGCGGCACGGCCTCGCGTGTCGGCTGGACCGGCGCCGGCTGGCCGGTGGCGATGCGCGTCGGCACGCCTGTCGCCACGGTGGTCGGGACGGACGACGACGGCGTCGCCGTCTTCGCGGCATTACCTCCATACGAGGCGGCGAGCTGGGAAATCAGGCGCGTCGTGGCTGCGGCGGATTCGGCGGCGCGCTCGGCGTCGGTCTTCGCGGGCGGCAACACGGCCGCAGGCTGCGGAGGCACCGGAGCCGAAGTCGCAACGGTTGCCACCGCGGGTGCCGTTGCAGGTGCAGGTGCGCCGTCATGCGGCCACTCCACCACCAGCTTCGGGCCGTTGGCGCCGGGCTCGATGCGCGGCGCAATCGCCGTCACCGTCTGGTTGAGGTCGAACACGATGCGGACCGTGCCCGCGACCGGCTGCCCGGTGCGCACCGACGAGACGACGCCGCTGCCGGCCGGCAGCGACACGCCGGGGGTCAGGCGCGAGTCCGTCAGGTCGATGGCAAGGCGGTCCGGGCCCTTCAGGCTGAGGACGCGGAAGTCGGAGGCGGCATCCAGGGCGATCTCGGCGCGGGTGCCGGTTGCACCGGTGCTGAGTTGCAGGCCCTTGATTTCACTTGCGTTTGCGGAGCTCAAGGCCAGCGCCGGGAGCAGCGCAATGCCGAGCAGGAAGGACAGGACGGGGGGCGCCGTGGCTCGCATGCGCCGTAGTCAAGCACCGGACACGGGATATTGCAAGCATTTTTTCCTTTGGAATCCGTGGCCTGCCGCAACTTCCTGCCGGATCATTCAGAAATGACCCGCAAGCTGGGGTCGGCCCGCACGATGGCCTCCAACTGCCCGAGCCACTGCTCGCCGACCGGCGTCGGCACGAGCAGGCGCGCCCGTCGGCCCAGCCCGTCGACCTCCAGGTGGACCTCGAGATCCGGCGCCGGCAGGTGGCCACGCCCGCGCTCGGGCCACTCGATCAGCCAAAGCACCGCCGCGCCCTCATCCAGCCCGAGGAAATCGAGCTCGCCGGCGTCGGCGATCCGATAGAGGTCGAGGTGCCACGCCTCACCACCGCCCTGCAGCGGATAACGCTCGATCAGCGTGTAGGTCGGGCTGCGGATCGTGCCGGTCACGCCCAGCGCACGCAGCAGCGCCCGGGCCAGGGTCGATTTGCCGGCACCCAGGTCGCCGTGCAGGTGGACCACCGCACTGGCCGGCCGCGTGCGGGCGAGCGCCTGGCCGAGGCGGTCGGTGGCGTCCGCGTCGGGCAGGTCGATCCTCAATTCGTCGATCTTCAGTTCCACGCCACATCCCCATCGTTGGCAAGCCGGCGCAGCCACGGCATCAGGTCGCTGGGCAGCAGGCCCCGCGGACCGCCCTCGTCCACAGCGCGGTCGCCGGCCAGCGCATGCAGCAGCGCACCGGTGCAGGCGGCATCGAACGGCGCCAGCCCCTGCGCGCAGAGCGAGGCGATCACGCCGGTCAGCACATCGCCCATGCCGCCCACGGCCATGCCGGGGTTCCCCGCCTCGACCAGCCGCGGCACCCGGCCGGGCGCGCCCACCACGGTTCCGGCACCCTTGAGCACGACGGCGCACTGGTAGCGCTCGGCCACGCGCCGGGCGGCGCGGAGTCGGTCCGACTGGATGTCCGACGTGCCACAGCCGAGCAGCGCCGCGGCCTCGCCCGGGTGCGGCGTCAGGATCGCGTCCGCCGGGGCGGGACCTGCCCGCTGCGCCAGCAGGTGCAGCGCATCGGCATCGACTACGAGGCGACGCCCGGATGCCAGCGCGGTGTCGAACCACGCCCGGCCCCAGTCGCCCTGCCCCAACCCTGGACCGATCGCCACCACGTTGGCGTGGTCCACCACGCTCCGCGCATCGTCCGTCACGGCGTCGGCGCCGTGGGCCATTACCTCCGGCCGCCGCGCCAGCAGCGCGGAGACATGCCCGGGCCGGGTCACCACGTCGACCAGTCCCGCGCCCGTGCGCAATGCGGCTTCCGCGGTCATCAGGATCGCGCCACCGTGTCCGCTGTCGCCGCCGATGCAGGCGACGCGGCCGTGTCGACCCTTGTGCGAATCGCGAAGACGCGGGGGCCACGCGGCATGCAGGTCGGGCGCGCGCAACGCGACGGCGACCGGTTCGACGCCTGCGAAGTCATCGGCCTCCACGCCCAACGCCGCCAGCGACAGCGTGCCGGTGCAGTCGAGCGCCACGCCCGTGCGCAGCCCAGCCTTTGGCGCGATGAACTCGATGCACGCATTCGCATGTACCGCAGCGCCCGGTGTCGTACCGGTGTCGGCGTCGACGCCCGTAGGAACGTCCAGCGCCAGTACCGGACACCGGCAGCCGTTGATGGCCTCGACCAGCGCCGTCACCACCGCGTCGGGCGCGCGTGAAAGGCCGATGCCAAGGACCGCGTCGACCACGATGTGGCCCCCACCGGCGACGCAATCCAATTCGCCATCGAACACCACGACCGACCCGCCAGCGTCGCGGTAGCCCGCTTCAGCGCGCTGCGCCAGCGTGCCGGTCGCCTCGTGCGCGGCCGCGCGAACCACGCGAACGTCCCGGCCCGACTCGTGCGCAAGTCGCGCGAGTACATAACCATCGCCGCCGTTGTTGCCAGGCCCGCACACGACGGTGAGGCGTTGTGCATGCGGCCATCGGTGCAGCACTTCACGCCACGCGGCCTGGCCGGCGCGTTGCATGAGTTCGAAACCGTCGCCCAGCCGCCGTGTAGCACGCGCTTCGATTGCGCGCAGCGCCTGGACATCGAAGCGGGCGGCAGCCATGTCGGCAGCTTTATCGGCGACAGTCTCGGCGGCGTTGTGCATCGCGCGATTCTATACTTGCGCCACCGTGATTCCGCCTTCGACATCGCCGCCCCACGTCGACCTCGACGCACTCGCCGTGCGTATCCGGGCGATGGCGGTGGACATGGGGTTCCAGCGCTGCGGCATCAGCGACATCGCCCTGGACGAGGACGCCGGCCACTTGCGCGACTGGCTGGCGCAGGGGCTGTACGGAACGATGGACTGGATGGCGCGCCACGGTGAGTTGCGCGCACGCCCGCAGGAGTTGACGCCCGGCACGGTGCGCGTCATTTCGGTCGGCCTGGACTACGGACAGGACGACGACGCGGCCTGGGCCACGCTCGCCGACGGCTCACGCGCCTACGTCGCCCGCTACGCGCTGGGACGCGACTACCACAAGCTGATGCGGCGACGCCTGCAGCAGCTGGCCGACCAGATCGCGGCGGAAACCGGGCCGTTCGGCTACCGCGTGTTCGTCGACTCCGCGCCCGTGCTGGAGCGCGCCCTGGCACGCAACGCCGGACTGGGCTGGATCGGCAAGCACACCTGCCTGATCGACAAGGACGGCGGCTCCTGGTTCTTCCTGGGCGAAATCTATGTGGATATCCCGTTGCCCGTCGATGCACCGGCGACCGCGCACTGCGGCACCTGCACCCGGTGCATCGACATCTGCCCCACCCGCGCGATCACCGCGCCGCATCGGCTGGACGCACGCCGGTGCATTTCCTACCTGACGATCGAACACGAAGGCGCGATACCGCTGGAGCTGCGCGAACCGATCGGCAACCGCATCTTCGGCTGCGACGACTGCCAACTGGTCTGTCCGTGGAACAAGTTCGCCCGCCGCACCGACGAGCCGGACTTCCGCGCGCGCAACAATCTCGACAGGGCGAGCCTCGCCGACCTGTTTGCCTGGAGCGAGGACGAATTCATGCAGCGCACGGAAGGTTCGGCCATCCGCCGCAGCGGACATGCGCGCTGGTTGCGGAACATCGCCGTGGCGCTGGGCAATGCGCCGACCTCACCCGAGGTGATCGAGGCACTGCAGTCGCGTCGTGATGTCGAGGACCCGATCGTGCGCGAGCACGTGGAGTGGGCGCTTGCGCGCCACGACGTCGCGTCGCTGTAGGAGCGGCTTCAGCCGCGAAGGGACGTCGGCCCTGGCACCGGAGCGCCATGCTCACCGTGGAACCTTTGTAGGAGCGACGTAAGTCGCGACCAATCTTTCCTGGCAAGTGCGCGATCGCGACTTACGTCGCTCCTACACGGGAAAGATGAGATCGGAGGCCGGCTCGAGGCCATCCAGGTTCGCGGCTGAAGCCGCTCCTACGAAAGGCAGGCGGGAAGGCTCAATCCCGCAACCGCTCCACCAGCGCGCGCGTCACCGGATCATCCGCTTCGCCCTGGCCTTCCAGCGCCGGCAGCAGTCGGCCGGCGACCTGTTTCCCGAGCTCGACACCGAACTGGTCGAACGGGTTGATGCCCCACAGCAGGGCCTGCAGGTAGACGCTGTGCTCGTACATCGCCAGCAGCGCGCCCAGCGAACGGGGCGTCAGTGCTTCGAGCAACCACAGTGTGTTGGGCCGGTTGCCGGCATAGGCGCGGTGCGGGTCGTCCGCATCCTGGCCGTTGGCCAATGCCTCGGACTGCGCGAGCAGGTTGGCCAGCAACGCACGGTGGTTGTCGGCGTAGGGCGCATCGGAATGGACGGCGCCGATGAAGTCGATCGGCACGACCTGCGTGCCCTGGTGCAGTGCCTGGAAGAAGCTGTGCTGGGTATCGGTGCCGACCCCGCCCCACCACACCGGCACGGTGTCCATCGGAACCGCTCTGCCGTCGAGCGTTGCGGATTTGCCCAGGCTCTCCATCACCAGTTGCTGCAGGTAGGCCGGCAGCAGCTTGAGGCGCTCGTCGTAGGGCACAACCGCATGACTCGCGAGCCCGAGGGCATTGCGATTCCAGACGGCCAGCGCGGCGTGCCAGGCGGCCATGTTGCGGCGGACGGGGGTGCGCAGGACGTGGGCATCCATTTCGGAGGCACCAGCGAGCAACTGCTCGAACGCCGGCATGCCGACGGCCAGCGCAATGGGCAGGCCCACCGCCGACCACAGCGAGTAGCGGCCTCCTACCCAGTCCCACATTGGCAGGATGCGGTCCTCCGGGATGCCGAAGGCCGCCTGTGCGCGGTCGGTATTGGCGGTCACGGCGTACAGCCGTGTGTCGTCGCCGAGCCAGTCGCGCAGGATCGCGCCGTTGAGCAGCGTCTCCTGCGTACCGAAGCTCTTGGAGATCAGGACGGCGGCGGTATGCGACGGATCGAGCCCGGCCAGCACGCGCTGTGCAGCCGCGCCATCGACATTGGACAGGAAATGGACGCGGATCCCGGTGGCGGACGCATCGCCCGCCAGTGCGTCGACCACCAGCCGCGGGCCCAGGTCCGACCCGCCGATGCCGACGCTGACCACATCGGTGATGCCGGCGGCGCAGATACGCTCGACCAGCGCGGCCATGCGCGTGCGCGCCTCGCGCGCCACGGCTGACGCGTCGCGCGCGACCGTCGCTTCGGACAGGTCGCTGCGCAGCGCCGTGTGCAGCGCAGGGCGCGCTTCGGTCGGATTGACCTGCCCACCATCGAACAGGGCTGCGATCGCCGGCGCGGCGCCGGCTTGGTCGAACGCGACGAACAGGGCCTCGAGCGCGTCGCGGTCGATCCGCTGGCGGGCGAAACACGCGTGCAGCGGACCCGCCTGAACGCTGAAGTCGGCCACCCGGGCGGGGTCGCCGCCAACCAGGTCGGCGATGCGCGTGCCGGCGAGGCGCCGTGCGTGCGCGGCCAGCTGTTCCTTCAGCGCGGCGCCCGACATCCCCGCGTCAGGCCGCCTGGGCGGGGATCGAATGGTTCGTGTGGGTCAGGCGGTTCTCGCGGTCGACATACACCAGCGTCGGCTTGAACTTGGCGGCCTCGGCCTCGTCGCAGGCGCCATAGGCACAGATGATCACCAGGTCGCCGGGCTGCGCGCAGTGCGCGGCGGCGCCGTTGACCGAGATCACGCCGCTGCCTTCCTCGCCACGGATGGCGTAGGTGACGAAGCGGTGGCCGTTGTTGATGTTGTAGATGTGCACCTGCTCGTACTCGCGGATGCCGGAGATGTCGAGCAGGCGGCCGTCGATCGCGCAGGAGCCTTCGTAATGCAGCTCGGCATGGGTGACGGTGGCGCGGTGGATCTTGGCCTTGAGCAGGTTCAGTTGCATGCGGGGCTCCGGTGCGCGGGGCACGGGCTTTGGTCGGAATCCGCAAGTCTAGCAGCGCATGGCGCAGCGCAACATAACGGCCGTGGAACGCTGCGGGCCCCGCCGGCGGGTCGATCCGACGCGGCGAGCCCGGTCACACCGTCAGGCATCGAACTCCAGGTTGTCGATCAGCCGGGTGGCGCCCAGGCGGGCCGCAATGAGCGCGACCCGTGGCCCGTGGCCGTCGTCGGGAGTCGCCAGCCCGGGCGTGCGCACGACCGCGTAGTCGACGGCGAAGCCTGCCTGTTCGAGCCGGTCACGGGCACCGGATTCGATGGACTCCAGCGCCCTGCCCTCTACGGCTGCCTGCCGCATCCACTCCAGGGTGGCGTGGATCGTCGCCGCGACCTGCCGCTGCCCGGCGGTCAGGTACTGGTTGCGCGAACTCATCGCCAGGCCGTCGGTCTCGCGCAAGGTCGCGCCCGCCTCGATCCGCACCGGCATCGCGAGGTCTTCGACCAGGTAGCGGATCACCGCCAGTTGCTGGTAATCCTTGCGGCCGAACACCGCCACGTCCGGCTGCACCTGGTTGAGCAGCCGCGCCACCACCGTGGCGACGCCGTCAAAATGACCGGGGCGGTGCGCGCCTTCCAACACCCCGGTGATGCCGGGCACGCGCACCTGCACCGCCGCGCCGGCCCCATGCGGGTACATGGTCTCGACCGACGGCATCCACACCGCATCCGCGCCGGCCTCCGCCAAACCGGCGGCGTCGGCATCGGGCGTGCGGGGGTAGCGGTCGAAGTCCTCGTTCGGGCCGAACTGGGTCGGATTGACGAACACGCTCACCACCACGCGCTCGGCGTGGCGGCGCGCCAGCTCGACCAGAGAGAAGTGCCCGGCGTGCAGGTTGCCCATCGTCGGCACGAAGCCGACGCGCAGGCCTTCGCGCTTCCAGGCAGCGACGCGCGCGCGCAGGTCATCCAGTCGGGTCAGGGTGTCGATCATGGGTCTGGGCGGGTCCGAACGCGGCGCCGACGGGCGCCGTCAGGCGTAGGAGTGCGCGGCATCCGGGAACGTGCCGCTGCGCACGGCGTCGGCATAGGCCTCCATCGCGCCCTGCACCGAGCCGCCCTCCTCGAGGAAATCCTTTACGAAGCGCGGGCGCCGGTGGCCGCTGCGCAGGCCCAGCATGTCGTGCAGCACCAGCACCTGGCCGTCGCAGTGCGGGCCGGCGCCGATGCCGATGGTCGGGATCGGGCTCTCGCGCGTGATCGACTCGGCGAGCGGTGTCGGTACGCATTCGAGCACCAGCAGGTCGGCACCAGCCTCGGCCACGGCGCGCGCGTCCTCCTGTAGCCGGCGCGCGGCTTCGGCTTCGCGGCCCTGCACCTTGTAGCCGCCCAGTCGCAGCACCGACTGCGGCGTCAGGCCAAGATGGGCGCAGACCGGAATCTCGCGCTGCGCCAGATGGCGGATGACATCGAGCTTGTGTGGCGCCGCGCCCTCCAGCTTGACCATCGCGGCGCCGGCCTGCAGCAACTCGGTGGAGGCGGCCAGCGCACGATCGGTCGAAGCATCGGCCTGGAACGGCAGGTCGGCGACCAGCAACGCGCGCGACAGGCCGCGGGCGACGCAGCGCGTGTGGTAGGCGGTGTCGGCCACCGTCACCGGCAACGTGCTGTCGTGCCCCTGCACGACCATGCCCAGCGAATCGCCCACCAGGACGAGGTCGATGCCGGCCGCATCCACGGTGCGGGCGAAGCCGGCGTCGTAGCAGGTCAGCATCACCAGCTTGCGGCCATCGCGCTTGGCCTGGGCCAGCGCGGGGACGGTCCACGGGGCGTCGTTCGGGGTCGCGGTGTACATCTCGCTAGCCTAGCGCCCGGATGTCGTCGCTGGCTATCGCCGCGAGTGCGTCGGCGGCGGGCCCGATGCCGGGAATGACGGCGTCGGGCGAGACCTCCAGCAGCGGCACCAGTGCGAAGGCGCGTGCATGCAGCAGCGGGTGCGGCACGGTCAGTCCGGGCTCTTCGATGCGCGCCCGCCCGTACAACAGCAGGTCCAGGTCCAGGGTGCGCGGACCCCAGCGCTGGGCATCGTCGGCCTCCCGGTCACGGCCGAAGGTGCGCTCGATGGCCAGCAGTTCGTCAAGCAGCGCGTGCGCCGGCAATGCGGTATCCAGCAACGCGGCGGCGTTGATGAAGTCGGCCTGCGCGGTCACGCCCCATGCCGGCGTCCGGTACAGGCCGGAGGCACGGACCAGGCGCGTGGACGGCAGCGCATCCAGCGCGTCGAACGCGGCGCGAAGCGTGGTGGCGACATCACCCACGTTGCCGCCCAGCCCCACCACGCACGCCACGACGTCCGGCGCGTTGCGCATGGCGCGTCAGCCGGCCCGGTTGCGACGCCGGCGACGGCGACGGCGCGGGGCGCCATCGGCATCCAGGTCATCGTCGTCCGGCGCGCTGGCCTGGGCGTCGAGCTGGGCAGCCAGCTCATCGCCCGATTGCGTCTGCGCCTCGCGCCAGAAGGCGATGTCCTCGGCATGCTCGGGCGACGCCGCCTGGCGAATCGAAAGGAAATCGAACGCCGCGCGGAAGCGCGGATGCGACAGCAGCCGGAATACCCGCTTGCGCTGGCGCAGCGAGAAACGCGTCTGCAGCAGCCAGATCTCCTGCATCGGCAGCGAGAACCGCCGCGGCAGCGCGATGGTCTGCAGCTGGTGCACGGTGACCCGGTCGGCGGCGCGGCGCTGGGCCTCGACCGCGTGCATGCCCTGCGCCTGCAGCGTGGCCAGGGCACGGCAATACGCCGGCCACAGCAGCAGCGCGAACAGGAAGGCCGGCGACACCGGCTCGTCATTGGCGACGCGCTCGTCCGTGCCGCGCAGGCCTTCCAGCAACATCCGGCGCAGGGCGCCGCTGCGGTTGGCCTTGAGCGCCTGCGCAGACTCGGGCAACAGCACCGGCAGCAGGCCGTGCTTTTCAAGGCGGAGGAAGCTCTCGACCGCATGGCCCGACAGGAACAGCTTCAGGCACTCCTCGAACAGGCGCGCTGGCGCGGCTTCCGCAAGCAGCCCCGCAAGGCGTGGGATCGGCTCGGCCGTGGCGGCCTCGATCTCGAACCCGAGCTTGGCCGCCAGGCGGACCGCGCGCAGCATGCGCACCGGGTCCTCGCGGTAACGCGTTTCCGGGTCGCCGATCAGGCGCATCAGGCGGTTCTGTGCATCCTCGAACCCGCCCACGTAATCGCGGACCGAGAAATCCTCGATGGCGTAGTACAGGGCGTTGACGGTGAAGTCGCGGCGGACCGCGTCCTCTTCGATCGTGCCGTAGACGTTGTCGCGCAGCAGCCGTCCGCCGTCGTGGACCTCTCGGTCGCCGCTGCCGTCGTCGACGTTGGCGCGGAAGGTGGCGACCTCGATGATCTCGCGACCGAACACGACGTGCGCCAGGCGGAACCGGCGCCCGATCAGGCGGCAGTTGCGGAACAGGTGCCGCACCTCTTCGGGCGTGGCATTGGTCGCGATGTCGAAGTCCTTGGGGTGGCCGCCGACGATGAGGTCGCGGACCGCACCACCCACCAGGTAGCCGTCGAAGCCGGCATCACGCAGCCGGTAAAGGACGCGCAGCGCGCTGGAACTGATGTCCTTGCGCGAGACGGGGTGCGAATCGCGCGGGATGACCCGCGGTTCGGGCGCTGGAATGGAGGCGTGTTCGGATCGCATCTGGCGGCGTGGCCGCAACCTTGAATGAGGAATGAAAAAGCCGTTGCCGGCGGCAACGGAGCCCCCTATACTAGCAGGCCGCACCGGGCTTCACGCCGGGACGGACACATTGCTCCCTTCGTCTAGAGGCCTAGGACGTGGCCCTCTCAAGGCTAAAACACGAGTTCGAATCTCGTAGGGAGCGCCAATTCGAAAGCCCGCGCAGCGATGCGCGGGCTTTCTTCTTTTCGGGCCTGGTGACATCGGACTGAGCGCTCCTCCGGTGCTGCAAGGTCGGCTCCGTGGCTTGGGTGGACCGTCACCGACTGGCTACACTATCCCGCTCGCCCACGGGAACGAAACCAATGCCCTTCGTCGTCACCGAGAACTGCATCAAGTGCAAGTACACCGACTGCGTCGAGGTGTGCCCGGTCGACTGTTTCCACGAAGGCCCTAATTTCCTGGTGATCGACCCCGACGAGTGCATCGACTGCACGCTGTGCGAGCCCGAGTGCCCGATCAACGCGATCTACCCCGAGGACGACGTACCGGCCGGCCAGGAGGCGTTCGTCGCCCTCAATGCCGAACTGGCCGCGCAGTGGCCCGTCATCACCGCACGCAAGGACGGCCTGCCCGACGCCAAGGACTGGGAAGGCAAGCCCGGCAAGCTGCCGTTGCTGGAGCGCTGAGCGCCCCGCCTCCATCCGACGTCGCACACGAAAACGGGCGCCCTGGGCGCCCGTTTCGCATTGCACGGCAGGCTGGCAATCAGTTGCCGCCGAACGCACCCTGCAGCGCGGCGATCAACTTCGCAGGCGCGTCGCCGGTGGCGGGCATGCCGCGCGGATCGACCGCCGACACATATGCGCCGGCCTGCACCTCGCTGACACGCACGAGGAAGTTCGCGCCCTCGTAGTTGACGTCGTAGGCACCCAGCAGCTCGGCGCGGCTGGCGATCTCCACGCCTTCGATTCCGCCGAGCAACTCGCCGACGCGCGCATACACCTCCTCACGCGTGCCGGCCGTGGTGAAGCCCTGGGCCTGCGCGAATGCGGTCGCGCTCGCACCTGCCCCGGAAGCCGCAGGCATCTGGGTGGCGATGGCCTGCCCCGACGCGGTCACCGAACCCTGCGGCGCGCCACCGGCGGTGCGCGGCAGGTCGAGGTCGGGCGGAACTTCCAGCGGCCGCGACTCGGGCGACTGTGCGTACAGCGCATCGCCCTTGCGGAACCAGCTGCAACCGGACGTGGCCAACAGCGTGATGGCGAGTGCACCGGCAACGGCAACGTTCAGGCGGCGGACGCGATGGGGCTTGGGGGACATGGGATCTCCTGCGGTTCAGGCCGCGAGTGAATCGCGGGATTCGGTTTCAAGCGCGTCGACCAGGGTGCGCGTGGCGGCGGCCGCATCCTGGTGGCGCGGGGACAGCGGGGTCAGCGGCAGGCGCAGGCCGTGGCCCAGGCCCTGCAAGGCCAGCAGCGCCTTGACCGGGATCGGATTGGATTCGACACCAAGGAAATCGCAGATGGGCCGCAACCGCTCATCCAGCGCCTGCGCGGCATCGGCCCGGCCGTTGCGCGCGAGGTCGCACAGCCGGCGGAACGACGCGGGCACCACGTTCGACGCCACCGAGATCACCCCATCGGCGCCGGCCAGCATGGCACGGCACGCCGTCGGGTCGTCGCCGCTGAGCACGGCGAACCCGGCATCGCGCAGCCGCAGCAGCGCGTCCATCCGCGCCGCATCGGCCACCGCTTCCTTCACGCCGATGATGCGGGCGTGCCCGGCCAGATCGGCCACGGTTTCCGGCAGCAGGTCGATCCCGGTGCGGCCGGGCACGTTGTAGAGCATGACGGGCAGTTCGCCATCGTCGGCGACCGCACGGTAGTGCGCGACCAGCCCGGCCTGCGTGGGGCGCACGTAGGGCGGCGTGACCACGAGCGCCGCGTCGGCGCCCAGCGCGGCCGCGCGGCGGGTCTGTTCGATGGTCTTGGCGGTGTTGGACAGCCCGGTGCCGGCGAGCACGGGCACGCGACCGGCCACCTGTTCCACCGCCGTGCGCAGCAGGGTGTCGTATTCGATGTCGTAGAGCGCCGCGGCCTCGCCGGTGGAACCGGCCACGACGACCGCCTGGGTGCCCGCCTCGAGCTGTGCGGCCAGCAGCCGTTGCCAGGCGTCGATGTCGAGTTCACCGGCGACGTTGAACGGGGTCGCCAGTGCGGTAATGCTGCCGGAGATGCGCAAGAGCGGGCCTCTGCGTGGAGCGTGGGAGTGGAGTGCGGACGTGGGATCGACGGCCACCGGGGCGAGCGCGCGGGACGGCGCGCAGGGCCAGAATGCAGCGCCCGATGTTACTTGCGGCGTGAAAGCACCGGCAAGTATGCTGGCCGCGCACGGCAGCCGCTCCACCGCTGCCGTTCATCCCGATGCCGACCCCGGCACCGGCTGTTCCGCATCTACCGCAGGCGCCGCCTTGACTGATTCCGCTTCCCGGCCGTCGCCGAACGAAAACCACCTGCTGATCAATGCGTACACCACGCATCCGGAGTCGCCCCTGCTGTCGGTGACCCGCCGCATCAGCGACAGCGGCTGCAACCTGGTGGACGCACGGCTTTCGACGGTGGGGCGCGACGTGTCCGTCACCGCACTGGCGGTGGGCTCGTGGGACGCGGTCGCCAAGCTCGAGGCCATGCTGACCCGGCTGGAGCGCGAGGAAGGCCTGAAGCTCATCTGGTACCGCACCGGCGCCAAGCAGGTCCAGTCCAACCTGCTGCCCTACGTGGTGGAAGTGGTCGCCAGCGACAAGCCCGGCATCCTGTTCCAGCTGGCGGATTTCTTCGACCGCCAGGGCATCACCATCGAAAGCCTGCACTGCTCGCGCTACCGGGCGATGCAGACCGGCGCGGACATGTTCTCCGCACAGGTGACGATCGGCGTGCCGGCCAACATGCATATCGCCGCGCTGCGCGACGACTTCCTGGAATTCTGCGACCACCTCAACCTCGATGCCATCATGGACCCGATGAAGTTCTGAGGACGCACCGCATGCTCGACACCGGCGACACCGTACCTGCCGACCTTGCGCTGGACCTGTCCAGCGGTTCCTCCGCGACGCTCGGCGATTACGCCGGCCAGTGGCTGGTGCTGTACTTCTACCCCAAGGACAGCACGCCGGGCTGCACCACCGAAGGCAACGACTTCAACGCGCTGCTGCCGAAGTTCCGCAAGCTGGGCGCCACCGTGCTGGGCGTATCGCGCGACTCGGTGAAGTCCCACCAGAACTTCTGCGCCAAGCAGGGCTTCAAGTTCGACCTGGTCAGCGACAAGAGCGAGGCGGTCTGTAGCGCTTTTGGCGTGATCAAGGAAAAGAATATGTACGGCCGCAAGGTGATGGGCATCGAGCGCAGCACCTTCCTGGTCGATCCGTCCGGTGTCATCGCCCGGACATGGCGACCGGTGAAGGTCGCCGGGCATGCCCAGGCCGTGCTCGACGAACTCAAGGCAGCCGCCACCCAGTGATCCCCGCCGCGCACGCACGCGTCGCCACCCCGGATCCCGGGACCGTGGCGGCGTTTTGCCGTGCGCCGGCCGGACGCGCGCGCCGTGCCGCGCAATCCATGTTGTCCCCTGCAGTGCCCCTACCCGACTGGAGCTCTCGATGACCAAAGGCAAGCGCATCTACGTGCTGGACACCAACGTCCTGATGCACGACCCGACCGCGCTGTTCAAGTTCGAGGAACACGACGTCTACCTGCCGATGCAGGTCATCGAGGAGCTGGACAACGGCAAGAAGGGCACGTCGGAGGCCAGCCGCAACGCGCGGCAGGTCAGCCGGTTCCTCAACGAGTTGATCGAGATCGAGGGCACCGATCGCATCCGCGACGGCATCACCCTCAACCGGCCGCAGGGCCTGCAGCTTCGTGGTGCCCAGAGCATCGGCAAGCTGCGCTTCCAGACCGAGAGCTTCGACGCCGGCCGCCGCTTCGGCGCGGTCATCCCGGACAACCACATCCTCGGCGCCGTGCTGGCGCTGAAGGAGTCCGACCCGGGCGTGCCGGTGGTGCTGGTGTCCAAGGACATCAACCTGCGGATCAAGGCATCGATTGCGGGGATCGATTCGGAGGACTACGAGAACGACCGCGCGCTGGACGATTTCAGCCTGCTCTACACCGGCGCCACCGCCCTCCCGGAAGACTTCTGGCAGCGCCACGGCAAGGACCTGAAGTCCTGGACCGACAAGGGCCGCACGTTCTACGAGATCGGCCGGGGCGAGGGCGAGGACGACTGGCACCCCAACCAGTTCCTCTACCTGCCGGGCGACGACGAGTCGCAGATGCGCGTCACGCGCGTGGCCGACGACAAGGTCACGCTGCAGATCGTCGACGACTACCGCCACAACCAGCACGCGGTGTGGGGCATCACCGCGCGCAACCGCGAGCAGAACTTCGCGCTCAACGCACTGATGGACCCCGAGGTCGACTTCGTCACCCTGCTCGGCACGGCCGGCACCGGCAAGACGCTGCTGGCGCTTGCGGCGGGCCTGGCGCAGACCATGGACCAGCAGCGCTACCGGGAAATCATCATGACCCGCGCGACGGTGAGCGTCGGCGAGGACATCGGCTTCCTGCCGGGCACCGAGGAAGAAAAGATGACGCCGTGGATGGGCGCGCTGACCGATAACCTGGAAGTGCTGACGCACAACCAGGAAGGCGGCAGTTGGGGCCGCGCGGCGACCAACGACCTGCTCGCCTCCCGCATCAAGATCCGCTCAATGAACTTCATGCGCGGCCGCACGTTCCTCAGCCGCTACCTGATCCTGGACGAGGCGCAGAACCTCTCTCCGAAGCAGATGAAGACGTTGATCACCCGCGCCGGCCCCGGCACCAAGATCGTCTGCCTGGGCAACGTCGAGCAGATCGATACCCCGTATCTCACCGAGACGACGTCCGGTTTGACCTACGCCGTCGACCGGTTCAAGAACTGGCCGCACAGCGCCCACGTCACCCTGCGCCGCGGTGAGCGTTCGCGACTGGCCGACTACGCTTCGGACGTGTTGTAGTCCATGGCCGAGCGGCTGCCCACGTGGGTCTGGGTCGGGGCAGCCGCGCTGGCAAGTGTGGCCGGTATGGTCAACGTGGTCGGCTTCCTCGGTTTCCAGCAGCAAGCGGTGACGCACCTCACCGGCAACACCTCGCTGCTGGCCGCCGCCCTGGTCACTGGGGATGCCGGCGTGGCGCTTGGACTGGCCGCGATGCTGGTCGCGTTCGTGGCCGGCGCCATGCTCAGCGGCCTGCTCGTGCAGGACAGCACCCTGCGACTCGGTCGTCGCTACGGCGTCGCCCTGAGCATCGAATCGCTGATGCTGCTGGCGTCGATCCCGCTGTTCCGCGGGCAGCACTTGGGTGGCCCTATCCTCGCCGCAATGGCCTGTGGATTGCAGAACGCGATGGCGACCACCTACAGCGGCGCATTGGTACGGACCTCGCACGTCAGCGGCATGTTTACCGACCTGGGCATCATGATCGGACACGCACTGCGCGGTCTGCCGTTGGGACGTCGCCGGCTGGCGCTCTGCGCGCTGGTGATCTGCTTTTTCTTCTTCGGGGGCGTGGTCGGGGCGGTGCTCTTCGCGAAGATCCGCTATGCCACGCTGTACCTACCCGCAGCGCTGACGGGCGGGGCCGGACTGGGCTACTTCGCTTACCGGCAGCTTGCAGTGCGGCGGCCCGGGCTTCCGTAGGTTCAGGGACAATGCCGTCCATGAACCCCACCGATTCCCGCCCCCCCAGCGCGCTCACCATTGCCGGATCCGACTCCGGTGGCGGTGCCGGCATCCAGGCCGACCTCAAGACCTTCGCCGCCCACGGTGTGCACGGACTCAGCGCGGTGACCGCGCTGACGGCCCAGCACACCCGCGGCGTCACTGCGGTGCACGTTCCGCCCATCGATATCTTGCGCGCGCAGATCGACGCCTGCTTCGAGGACTTCCGGATTGGCGCGGTCAAGCTGGGGATGCTCGCCACCGCCGACGTAATCCATGCGGTGGCCGACGCGCTGGAGCGCCATGCGCCGCCCCATGTCGTCCTGGACCCGGTGATGGTGGCCACGTCGGGCGCACGGTTGCTCGAGCCCGAGGCACTGGACGCGATGCGGCTGCGCCTGATGCCGATGGCAACCATCCTCACTCCCAACATCCCCGAGGCGGAACTGCTGCTCGGCCGGTCCATCACGAGCGCAGCCCAGGCCGTCGATGCGTTGCAGGCGCTGCGGAGCGCGGGCGCGAGAGCGGTACTGCTCAAAGGCGGACACCTCGACGAGGGGACACGGGTGATCGATCGCCTGCTCGAGGGGCCGGACGGCACCGAGTTCATCCACGAACGATTGACCGTTGAAGGCCATGGCACGGGCTGCACGCTGGCCTCGTCGATCGCCGCCCACCTGTGTCGCGGCCTCACCGTGCGCGATGCCTGCGAAGCCGCCACCGCATACATCGCGAGGGCACTGGCGCTGGGATACCGGCCCGGCAAGGGTCCCGTGGTCGTGCTCGACCACTTCGGCGCGGCGCGCGTGCAATGAGCGACGGAATAGAAGAGATCCAGGTCCGCGCAGAAGACGGACACCGGTTTTCGCTGTCAGTGACATTGCCACGCGATCCAGTCGCCACGCTGCTGTGGTTGCCGGCCCTCGGCGTCGCCGCACGTCATTACCAGCCATTCGCCCAGTCCCTGGCCCGGCACGGGATCGCGACCTTCATGCACGAGTGGCGCGGGCATGGCAGCAGCTCGCTGCGCGCGGGCCACGGATGCGACTGGGGTTACCGCGAGCTGCTGACGGTCGACCTGCCGGCTAGCGAAGCCGCGCTGCGGCAACGGCTGCCGGGTCTTGCACGCGTCGTGGGTGGCCACAGCCTGGGCGGACAACTCGCGTGCTGCCACCTTGGCCTCGCGCCGGATGCGGCCGGCCAGCTCTGGCTGGTCGCCAGCGGCGCGCCCTACTGGCGCGCGTTTCCGCGCCCGCTCAGGTACGCCCTCCCGTTCGCCTATCGGTTCCTGCCATGGCTGGCGAGGCGGTTCGGCGCCCTGCCCGGCCGGCGCATCGGGTTCGGCGGGCAGGAAGCCCCGGGCGTAATGGCCGATTGGGCGTCGACCGCGCTGACAGGCCGCTACGCGGCGAGGGGCATCGAAGTCGACCTTGAACGCGCCATGGCGTCGGCAGCACCCCGGGTCCGGGGCGTGGTGCTGGACGACGACTGGCTGGCACCCATTTCGTCGCTCGACTTCCTGCTCGCGAAATTTCCCAATGCGCCTACGCAATCGCGGCGCATGGGCGCGGTGCACGTGGATACCGAGGCCGATCATTTCGCATGGATGCGCACGCCCGACGCAATCGCCGACTGGCTGTGCGAGGGCGTCGAACGCGGGTAACCGTGATTGCACGCCGCATGCGTGCGCCGGGGCCCCAGTGAGTCTCTCGACGCACCACCACTGCGGTCGGCAATAACGCCATCTACCGTGACCCAAAAGAAAAAAGCCGACGATATGCTCGCCGGCTTTCTTCTTCTGTATTGGCGCGCCCGGAAGGATTCGAACCTCCGACCCCCAAGTTCGTAGCCTGGTGCTCTATCCAGCTGAGCTACGGGCGCGTAGTCGGAGAATTATGGCGACTGGAGCGAATCCCGTCAAACATTTTTCTCGACTTTCCGACTCGTCCACCGCGTCGCGGCATTGATTCCGCGGGCGATGTCATGCCGCTTGCAAGGCGGCGGTGTAACTGGCGGAGAGTGAGGGATTCGAACCCTCGATAGAGCTATAAACCCTATACTCCCTTAGCAGGGGAGCCCCTTCAGCCACTCGGGCAACTCTCCGCGGCACATCCAACTTCGTGCGGGCGGGAAGCATAACGGCTCACCCCACGCGCGGCAAACCTTTCCTCAGACTGCCGCATCCTTCGCATCATCCGCGGGCGCGTCGCCACGCTGGATGCGCTGGTAGATTTCTTCCCGGTGCACCGCCACGTCCTTGGGCGCGGTGATACCGATACGGACCTGGTTGCCCTTGACGCCGAGCACGGTGACGGTCACCGAGTCGCCGATCATTAGGGTCTCACCGACGCGACGCGTCAGGATAAGCATGGGTAATTCTCCTCGGCCGGCCGCTCGTGGGCCGACGATTGCGCCCCGGCATGGAAGCGCTTCCAGTGATTGAGCAAACGGCGATTATTGTACGCCAGCGGCACTGCCACAAGCGATGGAAGTCATGGGTTTGGCGGGTCAGGTCAGGCGATGTTCAACCCACGCCGCCACGCCCGCCAGTGCGTCCTTCAGGGCCGGGCCGTCGTCTCCCCCGCCCTGCGCCATGTCGGGCCGGCCGCCGCCCCGGCCGTTGATCTGGCCGGCCACGTGGCCCAGCAGGTCGCCGGCCTTCACTTTACCGGCCGCCGCGCCGCTGACACCCGCCACCAGCGCGGCCTTGCCGCCTTCGGCACCGGCCAGGATGATCACGGCGTCACCCAGCTGCTGCTTGAGCCGGTCCACGGCGTCACGCAGTGCCTTGGCGTCGAACCCTTCCAGCCGGCTGGCCAGCACCTTGATGCCGGCGACGTCCTTCGCCGCAGCGCCCAGGTCGGCGGTGGCACCACTGGCGGCCTTCGCCTTCAGCGATTCCAGCTCGCGCTCGAGCTTCTTCTGGCGGTCCAGCACGCTGCGCAGCTTGTCGACGACCTCGGCCGTCGGCGCGCCGAGCAACTGCGCGGCCTCGCCCAACTGGCGCTCTTCCTGCGCGATGTAGTCAAGCGCCCCCTGCCCGGTCAATGCCTCGATCCGGCGGACGCCCGCCGAGACACCGCCTTCGGAAACGATCTTGAACACGCCGATGTCGCCGGTGCGCGACACGTGCGTGCCGCCACACAGTTCGGTCGACGTGCCGCCCATGCGCAACACGCGCACCTGGTCGCCGTACTTCTCGCCGAACAGGGCCAGGGCGCCGAAGTCCAGCGCCTCCTGCATGCCCATGTTGTGGATTTCCGCGGCGTGGTTGCCACGGATCTCGTCGTTGACCCGGCGCTCGATCTCGGCCAGCTCCACGGCCGTCACCGGCTGGAAGTGCGAGAAGTCGAAGCGCAGGCGATCGGGCGCCACCAGCGAGCCCTTCTGCACCACGTGCTCGCCCAGCACGCTGCGCAGCGCGGAATGCAGCAGGTGGGTGGCCGAGTGGTTGAGCACGGTGCTGGCGCGGCGCGCCTCGTTCACTGCGCCCAGCACGCGATCGCCGCAACGCAGGGTGCCGGCCGTCAACGTACCGACGTGGCCATGGAACTGGCCCGCGAACTTCACGGTGTCGTCGACCTTGAAGCGGGTACCGGCCTCGTCCAGCTCGCCAGCATCGCCGACTTGGCCACCGCTCTCGGCATAGAACGGCGTGCGGTCGAGGATTACCACGCCGGCCTCGCCCGCTTGCAGCGCGTCCACCGGACGGCCGTCGCGCAGCAGCGCCACAACTTCCAGCCCGCCTTCGGTCAGGCGCTCGTAACCCAGGAATTCGGTGGCCGGCAGTTGCGCGGCCAGCTCGGCCGGCAGCGTGGTCGCATTGCCGAACTTGCCGGCGGCGCGCGCGGTCTCGCGCTGTTGCGCCATCGCCGCATCAAAGCCCGCCATGTCGACGGACAGGCCGCGCTCGCGCGCGATGTCGGCGGTCAGGTCGACCGGGAAGCCGTAGGTGTCGTAGAGGCGGAACGCATCGGCACCGGGGATGGTGCCCTGCGAGCGCGACGCGACTTCGTCGAAGATGCGCATGCCCGAGTCGAGCGTCTCGGCGAAGCGCTCCTCCTCGGCCTGCAAAGCTCGCTCGACGAACTCCTGTTTCGCGACCAGCTCCGGATAGGCCTCGCCCATCACCTCCACCAGCACGGGGACCATGCGGTGGAAGAACGGCTGCTTCTGGCCGAGCATCCAACCGTGGCGCAGCGCGCGCCGGATGATCCGGCGCAGCACGTAGCCGCGTCCCTCGTTGGACGGCAGCACGCCGTCGACGATCAGGAACGCACAGGCGCGGATGTGGTCGGCGATCACGCGCAGCGACTTGTTGCCGCGATCAGTCGTGGCGGTTGCCTCGGCGGCCGCGCCGATCAGGCGCTGGAACAGGTCGATCTCGTAGTTGCCATGCACGCCCTGCAACACAGCCGCAATGCGCTCCAGCCCCATGCCGGTGTCGACGCACGGCGCCGGCAGCGGCGCGAGCGTGCCATCGGGCTGGCGGTCGAACTGCATGAAGACCAGGTTCCAGATCTCGATGAAGCGATCGCCGTCCTCGTCCGGGGAGCCCGGCGGGCCGCCGGCAATGTGCTCGCCGTGGTCGTAGAAGATTTCCGTGCACGGGCCACAGGGACCGGTGTCGGCCATCTGCCAGAAGTTGTCGGAGGCGAACGGTGCGCCCTTGTTGTCGCCGATACGGATGATGCGCGCCTCGGGCACGCCCACCTGGTCGCGCCAAATGGCGTAGGCCTCGTCATCGGTCTGGTACACGGTGACGGTCAGGCGGTCGGCCGGCAGCTTCCAGACCTCGGTCAGCAGCTGCCACGCCCACTTGATGGCGTCTTCCTTGAAAT
Organism: Novilysobacter selenitireducens; assembly: GCF_020026895.1. Taxonomy (GTDB): domain Bacteria; phylum Pseudomonadota; class Gammaproteobacteria; order Xanthomonadales; family Xanthomonadaceae; genus Lysobacter_C; species Lysobacter_C selenitireducens. The sequence continues at coordinate 132,956 of NZ_JAINZW010000004.1, read as the reverse complement.
AGTCGCCGAACGACCAGTTGCCCAGCATCTCGAAGAAGGTGTGGTGGCGCGCGGTGTAGCCCACCTGGTCGAGATCGTTGTGCTTGCCGCCGGCGCGCAGGCAGCGCTGCACGTCGGCCGCGCGGACATAGCCGGGCTTCTCGCTGCCCAGGAACACGTTCTTGAACTGCACCATGCCCGAGTTGGTGAACAACAGGGTCGGGTCGTTGGCCGGCACCAAGGGTGCGGACGGGACGATGGTGTGGGCCTTGTCGCGGAAGAACTCGATGAAGTCGCGACGGACGTCGTTGGTCGTTTTCATGCCTGGCACGCGGATCGGAGGGCTGGGCAGGTCGACGCCCGCCGGGGCTCCCAACGTGGGGCCGTCTGGCGGCAGCGTCAACCGGGCGAGCCGACAAGCGTAACAGGCGGAAGGGGCGGCCGTGAGGCTAGAAGACGTCGTCGGGATCGAACCGGCTCACGGTCCGGATGACGTCACCCGGGAACCCGCGACGCGCCAGCAGGTCGGCGACTTTCCGGCGCCATGCGAGGTCGTCGCGCGGCGGGCCGCAGCGGCGGCGTGCGAGGTCGCGGGCCTGTTCCGTCCAGTCCCCGTCGAAGCTCCCCATCGCCGCGTCGACCGCGGCGCTGTCCAGGCCGTGCGTGCCCAGCTCTGCGCGCACGTGGATGGGCCCGTAGCCGCTGGCGGCGCGACTGCGGACCAGGCTTTCGGCGAATCGCGTGTCGTCCTGCCAGCCGGCGTCGGCCAGCCGGTCCACCGACTCGCGCACCTCGTCCGGGTCGAGTCCCCGCGCCACCAGCTTGCGGGTCAGTTCCCGGGCCGAGTGCTCGCGCCGCACCAGCAGGGCAAGGGCCCGCTGGGTGGTGCTTGCGGGCGTCCGGTTCCCACCACGTCGTTTCTTGCATTCAGACCGGCCGGACGCTGCGTCGCCCTCCGGAAACAACCGGTCCGCCGCCGTGTCGCCCGTATCCGAAGCGATGGCCACCCCGCCCACCCGCTCGTCCGCCCCGTCCGAAGTCGGGCCGGACGCTGCCGGGAGCCGGGCAGGACCGGTTCCAGGTGCTGGGCTGTCCGGGGTGGCCATCGTTTACTGCGCCTCTCGGAATCAGTCCTCGGAGTCGTTGTCCTTGTCTTCGTCGCGGCTGGCTTCGGCCGGGACGAACTGCTCGCGCAGGGTCGCCTCGAGCTGGCGGGCCAGCTCCGGGTTCTCCTTGAGGTACTGGCGGGCGTTCTCCTTGCCCTGCCCGATGCGCTCCTCGCCCAGGCTGTACCAGGCGCCGGCCTTCTGGACCAGCTTGGCCTCCACGCCCATGTCGATCAGCTCGCCCTCGCGGGAGATGCCCTGCCCGTAGAGGATCTCGGTGATGACCTGCTTGAACGGCGGGGCCATCTTGTTCTTGACGACCTTGATCTTGGTCTGGTTGCCGATGATCTCGTCGCCCTTCTTGATCGCGCCGATGCGGCGGATGTCCAGGCGTACGGAGGCATAGAACTTCAGCGCGTTGCCACCGGTGGTGGTCTCGGGGCTCTGGCCGGGCATCATGATGCCGATCTTGTGGCGCAACTGGTTGATGAAGATCACCAGGCAGTTGGAGCGCTTGATGTTGCCGGTCAGCTTGCGCAGCGCCTGGCTCATCAGGCGGGCCTGCAGGCCGGGCAGCTGGTCGCCCATCTCGCCCTCAATCTCGGCGCGCGGCGTCAGCGCTGCGACCGAGTCGACGACGACCATGTCCACCGCGCCCGATCGCACCAGCATGTCGGCGATCTCCAACGCCTGCTCGCCGGTGTCGGGCTGCGACAGCAGCAGGTCGTCCACGTTGACGCCCAGCTTGGCCGCATAGGTGGGGTCGAGCGCGTGCTCGGCATCGATGAAGGCCGCGGTGCCGCCCTTCTTCTGGCACTCGGCGATCGCCTGCAGCGTCAGCGTCGTCTTGCCCGAGGACTCGGGCCCGTAGATCTCGACCACGCGGCCCTTGGGCAGGCCGCCGATGCCGAGTGCGATGTCCAGCATCAGCGAACCGGTGCCGATGACCTCGGCCGCCTCCACGACACGGTCGCCCATGCGCATGACCGAGCCCTTGCCGAACTGCTTTTCGATCTGGCCCAGTGCAGCGGAAAGGGCGCGCTTCTTGTTCTCGTCCATCGTGGATTCCTTGGGTTGCATCGGGATTGGGGCACTCTAGGCCGGGGCGGTCGCACGGGCTGCGACCCGCACAGGCACCGTAGCGTCCAGTGGGGGACGCCGGCAGGGGAATGGGGCTGGGCGCGGCGTGGGAAAGCGCCGCGCCGCAATGACGGACACTTCCGGGGCGCAACCGCGGATCAACGGTTGGGCCTCACCAGGCCGCAATAAAGGCCTTCGATAGCGAAGTCCTGGTCCGGCAGCACGTCGATGGGCGCGTAGTCGGGATTGCGCGGCAGCAGCCGGATGCGGTCCGAACCGATCTTCAGCAGCTTGACGGTGACCTCGTCGTCGATCCGGGCGACGACAATTTGCCCGGAGCGGGCATCCCGGGTGCGGTGCACGCCGATCAGGTCGCCGTCGAAGATGCCCTCGTCACGCATGGAATCGCCCTGCACCTTTAGCAGGTAGTCCGGCGCGGGGGAAAAGAACACGCGGTCCAGCAGCACGTAGTCGTCCGAGCCGATGTCGGCGCCGATCGGCGCACCCGCGGCGACCCGGCCAAGTACCGGCAACCGGAGGGCATCACCGTCAGCCTGGTCGGCGGCGACCGCCTGATCCAGCGGCTGCGGCTCCACCAGCAGCCGGATGCCCCGTGCCCGCCCGGGCCGGCGCTCGATCGCGCCGGCCCGTTCGAGGGCTTCCAGGTGGTATTGAGCAGCCCGGACGCTGTTGAAACCCATCGCCCGGGCGATCTCGGTCTGCGAAGGCGGCACGCCCTCGGCCTCGATGCGCTCGGCGATCAGCCCGAGGATGCTGCGTTGGGTGTCGGTCAGGTCCATTGGTAGCAATACTACTAACGCGCCACCGCCGATTGCAACCGCCCTGCCCGTGTGACCGACAGGCGGTCAGCCCATGAGGTCGAGCAGCCCGTGCAGCGCCGCGGCGACGGTCTGGCGACGGATCGCCTCGCGGTCGCCATCGAAATGGAACACCAGCGCGGTCGGATAACCGCCGCGGCGCTTCCAGGCTATCCAGACGGTGCCCACGGGTTTGTCGTCGGTCCCGCCGCCGGGCCCGGCAATGCCGGTCACCGCCACGGCGATTGTCGCGCCGGAGTGCACCAGCGCCCCCGACACCATCTCGATCACGGTTTCCCGGCTGACCGCACCGTGGTCTTCCAGCGTGTGCGGGCTGACGCCAAGCATCGCCTGCTTGGCCTCGTAGCTGTAGGCCGCCATGCCGCAATCGAACCAGCCCGAGGAGCCGGCCACGTCGGTCAGGGTCTTGGCGATCCAGCCGCCCGTGCAGCTCTCGGCGGTGACCAGGCGCTGGTGGTGCTGGAGGGCCGCCTGCGCGACCCGTTCGGCCTGCGCCTGCAGCGCGGCATCGGAGACGTCTTTGCTCATGCGCCGCATGATAGCGAAGCGCCCGGCCGTTGCCGGCCGGGCGCGTGGGTACCGCTTGGGGCAGCCGCTACGCCGTCAGTACATCACCCGCAGCGTGACGCCGTAGGTCGCCGGCGCGCCCGGGAACGCGTTGTAGGAGTTGAACGGGTTGCCCGGCACCGGCGAGACGTTCTGCAGCGGCGCATCGAAGCCCACCTGGTAGTACTCCTCGTCGGTGATGTTCTGTCCCCACAGCTCCACCATCCAGCTGCGGTCGCGCGCGCCGAAGCCGAGACGCGCGTTGACCACCGTATAGCCCTCCTGGACCTTCTCCACGTCCAGGTCGGAGCCGGTATTGAACTCGGACATGTACTTGGCGCCCAGGTTGAACCGGCCCACCAGGTCCGCGCCGAAGCCCCACTCGTACGTCACCGCACCGGAGGTCGACCACAGCGGCGCGAAGCTCACGCGGCTGCCCGGCAACTTGTACAGCGCGCCGGTGGGCTCGACGAAGTCCGGCCCCGGCACCTCGTCGCCGTAGCGGGTGTCGGCGTAGGTCACGCCGCCTTGGAACGACAGGCCGTCGAAGCCCGTGTTCCACAGCACCTCGGTATCGATGCCCTGCGACACGACCTCCGGAATCGACCGCACCACGAAGCTGGTGCCCAGGAAACTGTTGAGCTGGAAGTCCTCGTAGGTCTGGTGGAACAGCGTGGCGTTGACCAGGAGGTTGCCGCCGGCCCAGGTGGTCTTGGCGCCCAGCTCGTAGCTGTCGACGAACTCACCGGGGAACGACGTGTCGGCGACCGGCACGATGCCGGCGGTACCGCTGGACAGGCCGGTGTTGGACTGGACGCGGTCCAGGTTGAAGCCGCCCGCCTTGTAGCCACGCGCGGCCGAGGCATAGGTCATCCAGGTGTCGTTCCAGCGGTAGGCCGCCTTCAGCGTGCCGGACCACTCCTTCTCCTCACGCTCCTGGCGGCTGGCACGGCCGTTGTGCAGCGGGTTGGCCCACGGCAGGCAGCCGTAGCCGATCACCTGCGGGATCACGGAAGGCAATGCCGCAGCCGGCACGCCGCGCGAGAGCAGCGCCTGGGCGATGCGCGCCTGGCCCTCTGGCGACAGCATCGCCGAGCAGCCTGGGCTGCCGTTGGGGTTGGAGTAGGCCGAGTCCAGCGCCTTGTCCTCGCTCGTGTAGCGAAGGCCCAGCGTCAGGTCGAGCGCATCGGTCGCATGCCAGGTGTTGTTGGTGAAGAGCGCCAGGCTTTCGGCGTTCTGCCGGTACGTGTCGTCCGCGCCGAAGCCAGCGAACACCGTGCCCGGTGGCAGCCCGGTGGCGTCGGACAGGAACAGCGGCGCATCGGGCCGCTGGCCCAGTGCCGGGTTGACCAGCGACAGCAGCGCGATCGACAGGTACGGCTCGTAGGCGCCACCGATGCGGTAGGTCTCGTTGCGGTTGAGGTCTTCGTTGGAATAGAACGCGCCCACCATCCAGTCGATGGAGTCCGTGGCGCCGGTCAGCCGGAATTCCTGCGTGGTGGTCTCGAACGCGGTCAGCGACTCGTCGCGCTCGGCGTTGCGATACAGCAGGTCGGCACTGCTGAAGTCGAAGTCCAGGCCGTTGATGGCTTCCCACTCGCGGTAGGCGGACACCGATGTCAGGACCGCGTCGCCAAACCACGGCGTGATCCAGTTGGCCTCCATCGAGATGCCCTTGTCCTTGATGTCCTGCTCGGTGCTGCGGTTGCTCCAGGCCGTCCGGGCGAACGGGTCGGCAACGGGCGCCACGCCCTCGTCCGGCGACAGCGCATCGATGATCGCCGCGGTGCCGCCGCGCACCACGGTCACGCCGGTGCAGCAGTTCTCCTCGCGGCTGGTGAAGTCAGCGATGAAGTTGATGTCCAGCGTGTCGCTGGGCTCCAGCAGCAACTGGCCGCGCAGGGAGTGGAAGTTCTGGTCGTAGTCCTCGGTCTCGCGGCGCGGGCCGCCGCCGGTGCGCACGTCCATGAAGCCGTCGCGCTTGCGCTTGGCCGCGTACACGCGGAAGGCGGCGTTTTCGCCGATCGGGGCGTTGAGCGAGCCGGCCACGCCCAGCGCGTTGTAGTTGCCGACGGTGAGCTCGCCTTCCACGCGCGTCGTGTAGTCGGGCCGCTTGGTGATGACGTTGATGACGCCCGCCGACGTGTTCTTGCCGAACACCGTCCCCTGCGGGCCCTTCAACACCTCGATGCGCTCGATCTCGCCGAGGTCGCCGAAGCCCACGCCGTTGCGCGGGCGGTAGACGCCGTCGATGACCACGCCGACCGACGACTCCAGGCCGGCGTTGTCGCCGACCGTGCCGATGCCGCGGATGCGGGCAGTGGTCTGCGCCTCGCTCTGGGTGCTGGTCACGGTCAGGCCGGGCACCAGCACCTGCAGGTCCTTGACGTCGCGGACGCCGGTGTCGAGCAGCAACTGCTCGGGCAACGCGGTGATCGAGATCGGCACGTCCTGCAGCGCCTCTTCGCGCTTCTGCGCGGTGACGGTCAGGCCGGCCAGCGTGGTGGCCTCCTCTTCGTCCTCCTGGCCAGCCTGCGCCGCGACGTTTGCGGCTTCCTGTGCGTACAACGGTGCGGCGACCATCGTGCCCAACACGGCAGCGACGGCCACGACCAGCATGCGGCGATCCGGCTTGCGGCAACCCATCTCGACTCTCCCCTGGCTGATGCGGCCACCGTTGGCGGGTGTCCGCTGAATTCGCCGCGTCCCCCGACGCCGGCAGTCCCCGAGCCCCTACGCAATCGCGCCGCTCGACCGGCCATCAGTGGCGGGGGTCGTTGGCGCACGTCCATTGCGAACGGGCGCGCCGACGCTAGCACGTTGGCGCGCGGGGTCATGACGCATCGCAGCAGGCGTCGTGGGACGGGGTCGGCGCTACTGGAAATCAGCCGGCGGCGGCGTTGCGGGCGAACTCGATCCGGGCCCGGTCGGCGGCCGAGCGCCGCTCCGAGTAGCGGTCCGTCAGCGCCGGAACGTGAGCGCGGGTCAGCAGCGTGAAGCGCACCAGCTCCTCCATCACGTCGACGATACGGTCGTAGTACGGGGACGCACGCATGCGGCCCGCGTCGTCGAACTCCTGCCAGGCCTTGGCGATGCTGGACTGGTTGGGGATCGTCACCATCCGCATCCACCGTCCCAGCAGCCGCAGCGTATTGACCGCATTGAACGACTGCGAGCCGCCCGACACCTGCATCACCGCCAGCGTCCGGCCCTGCGTCGGACGCACGCCACCCATCGTCAGCGGCAGGTGGTCGATCTGCGCCTTCATGACGCCGGTGATCTGGCCGTGGCGCTCCGGGCTGCACCACACCTGCCCTTCCGACCACACCGACAACGCGCGCAACTCGTGCACCGCCGGGTGGTCATCGTCGGCGACCTGACCGGGCAGCGGCAGGTCACCCGGGTCGAAGATGCGGGTCTCCGCGCCCATCAGCTGCAGCAGGCGCGCGCCCTCCTCCACTGCCAGCCGCGAGTACGAGCGCTCCCGCAACGAGCCGTACAGCAGCAGGATCCGCGGAGGATGGCCATCAATAACCGGCAGTTGCAGGTGCTCGCGCTGCAGTGACGGCAATACATCCGGATCAGGCAGTTCGCGCAGGCGCGGGACGGGGATGGGTTCGAGCAGGCTCATGCGATGTGCTCCGGTTGCGGTGCGCGCAGTGCACACGGGTCATGGCGTGGCAGCGATCGGCCGGTCGACCGGCGGCATCGCCTTCGCCAACAGGGCCGCGATGGCCACCAGCCCGGCGGAGATCCACAGGCACGCCTGCAACCCCGCCACCTGGTACACCCAGCCCGAGAGCACGGTGCCCAGCAACCGGCCCATCGCGTTGGCCATGTAGTAGAAGCCGACGTCGAGCGACACGCCGTCGGCGCGTGCATGGCTGACGATCAGGTAGCTGTGCACGGCGGAATTGATGGCGAAGACGACGCCGAACACCGCCAGGCCGGCCACCAGCACCGGTCCGGGCGCCACGCCGGTGTCTAATGCCAGGGCAATGCCCGCCGGCACGATGGCCAGCAGCGCCGCCCAGCCGGCCGCGGTGCCCCCACCCGGTATCGCGGCGTCGGCGCGCGCGGTGAACCGCGGCGCCAATGCCTGCACCACGCCGTACCCGATCACCCACGCGGCGAGGAAGCCGCCCACGCGCCAGTGGTCCCAGCCCAGCACGCCGGCCAGGAACACCGGCAGCGCAACCACGAACCACACATCGCGCGCGCCGAACAGGAACATGCGCGCCGCCGACAGCACGTTGATGGCGCGGCTGGACGAAAACACGTGGCGGAACTTCGGCTTGCCGCTGGCGCGGCCCAGGTCCTGCCGCAGCCACACCAGGCTGCCGATCCACACCAGCGCAAGCGCGCCGGCCATCGCCAGCACCGAGCCACGGAACCCCAGCAGCGCCAGCAACGCGCCGCCCAGGAAGAACCCCACGCCCTTGAGCGCGTTCTTGGACCCGGTCAGCGCGGCCACCCATCGGTACAACGTGCCTTGCGCGCCGTCGGCCACCAGCAGCTTGATGCTGCTCTTGGCGCTCATCTTGTTGAGGTCCTTGGCGATGCCCGACAGCGCCTGCGCCGCCATGACCCACGGCACCGCCAGCCACGCCGCCGGCACCGCCAGCATCGACAGCGCCACCACCTGCAACGCCAGGCCGATGTTCATCGTCCGGTTGAGGCCGATGCGCGCGCCCAGCCAGCCGCCCACCAGGTTGGTGACCACGCCAAAGATTTCGTAGAACAGGAACAACAGCGCGATCTGCAGCGCGCCATAGCCCAGCTGGTGGAAGTGCAGCACCACCAGCATCCGCAGCGCCCCGTCGGTCAGGGTGAACGCCCAGTAGTTGCCGGTGACGATCGCGTACTGCCGCCAGGCGGCGCGCATGTCCCCCGCGCTCGCGTCGGATGCTGTCATGGCCGCGGCGCGGAACCGACCTTCAGTGCGAGCTCGACCGTGCGGTTCACGTAGCCCCACTCGTTGTCGTACCAGGCGTAGACCTTCACCTGCGTACCGTTGACGACGCGCGTGCAGCCGGCATCGACGATGGCCGAGCGCGGATCGGTGCGGTAGTCGATCGACACCAGCGGCCGCTCCTCGAATCCGAGGATACCGGCAAGCGCGCCATCGGCCGCCGCCTTGAACAACGCGTTGACCTCTTCTACGGTCGTCGCGCGCTCCACTTCGAACACGGCATCGGTCAGCGACGCGTTCGCCAGCGGCACCCGCACTGCGATGCCGTCCAGCCGCCCGCGCAGTTCGGGGAAGATCTCGGCGATGGCCGTGGCCGAGCCGGTCGAGGTCGGGATCAGGCTTTCGCCACACGAGCGCGCACGCCGCAGGTCCTTGTGCGCGGCATCGATGATGGTCTGCGTGTTGGTCAGCGAGTGGATCGTCGTCAGGCTGCCGTGGCGGATGCCCAGGCCTTCGTGCAGCACCTTGACCAGCGGTGCCAGGCAGTTGGTGGTGCACGAGGCGGCGGTCACGATGCGGTGCACCGCCGGGTCGAAGCGGTCGTCATTGACGCCGACCACCGTGTCCAGCACGCCCGGCTGTTTGACCGGCGCGGTCACCACCACGCGGCCCACGCCCTGGTCGAGGTACGGCTGCAGCAGTTCCTTCTTGCGGTAACGGCCGGAGGCCTCGATCACCACGTCGCAGCCGGACCAGTCGGTATCGCCGATCGCCGTGTGCCGGGTCAGCGCGATGCGATGGTCGCCGATCACCAGCGCATCGCCGTCGGCGCGCGCTTCCAGGCCCCAGCGGCCGTGCACGGAATCGAAGTTGAGCAGGTGCGCGAACGTCGCCGCGTCGCCGGCCGGGTCGTTGACCTGGACGAACGCCAGCGCCGACAGGTCGTCGCGCTGCAATGCCGCGCGCAGCGCCAGCCGGCCCATGCGGCCGAATCCGTTGATGCCGATCTTCAGTGCCATGCGGAACTCCAGGAAGGAAAGAGAGGTCAGGCGCGCTTGCGGGCGGGTGCGCATGCGGGCGCGCACTGGCTCGCGTCGCCGGCGCAGCAGTTGTCGGTCAGGTACCCGACCAGCCCCTGCATCGCGTCGAAGTCGGCGCGGTAGGTGATGCTGCGGCCCTGCTGTTCGGCCTGGATCAGTCCCGCCTGCAGCAGCGTCTTCAGATGGAAGGACAGCGTGGTGGGCGCGATGCCGACCGTGTCGGCCAGCTCGCCGGGCGTGGCGCCGGCCGGGCCGCGCTGCACCAGCTCGCGGAACAGGGCCAGGCGGCTCTTTTGGGCGAGGCCGGCGAGTGCGTCGAGTGCATGCTGGGTGTCCATATTTCGATACTACTGGAATTATTGTTTCAATTTGAAGTCTGTGTGCCCCCGACAGGAACGGCCCTCGGAACTCGACCGCTACACTTACCCGCCGCCGATCAAAGGCTGCCGCCCGCCCGGCACCGCCGCGACGCACCCGAACCGACAGCCAGTCCATGCCCGACAAGAGCGCCGAGAAGACGCCCGAACACACCCCGCTGATGAAGCAGTTCTTCGCCGCCAAGGCGGAGCACCCGGACGTGCTGCTGTTCTTCCGGATGGGCGACTTCTACGAGCTGTTCTATGACGACGCGCGCAAGGCCGCGCGCCTGCTCGACATCACCCTGACCCAGCGCGGCAGCTCCGGCGGCGCGCCCATCCCGATGGCCGGCGTGCCGCACCACGCCTCCGAGGGCTATCTCGCGCGGCTGGTCGCACTGGGCGAATCGGTGGCGATCTGCGAGCAGATCGGCGACCCGGCCACCAGCAAGGGGCTGGTCGAACGCAAGGTGGTGCGCATCGTCACCCCCGGCACGGTGACGGACGAAGCCCTGCTCAACGAGCGCCGCGACACGCTGCTGCTGGCGGTCGCGCGCGGCAAGTCCGGTTACGGGCTGGCCTGGGCCGACCTGGCCGGTGGGCGGTTCCTCGTCAACGAAGTCGCCAGCGAGGACGCGCTGGAAGCCGAGCTTGCCCGGCTGGAGCCGGCCGAAACACTGGTGCCCGACGAGGACGGCTGGCCGTCATTCGTGACCGGCCGGACCGGCATGCGCCGCCGCGCACCGTGGCTGTTCGACGCCGACAGCGGTCGCCGCCAGTTGTTGAAGTTCTTCAACCTGCACGACCTCTCCGGCTTCGGCATCGACGACCGGCCGCAGGCCATTGCCGCCGCCGCGGCGCTGCTGGCGTACGTGGAGGAAACGCAGAAGCAGCGCCTGCCGCACCTGACGTCCATCGCCGTGGAGTCGGGCGACGGCGCCATCGCGATGAACGCCGCCACCCGGCGCCACCTGGAGCTGGACAGCCGCATCGACGGCGATGCCCGCCACACGCTGCTGGGCGTGCTCGATGCCAGCATCACGCCGATGGGCGGGCGCCTGCTGCGCCGCTGGCTGCATCGCCCGTTGCGCGACCGCCCTACCCTGCGCCAGCGCCACCAGGCCGTGGCCACGCTGATCGATACCGGCGCCGACACCGACCTGCGCGAGCACTTCCGCGCCGTTGGCGACCTCGAGCGCATCCTGTCGCGTATCGCCCTGCGCAGCGCGCGGCCGCGCGACCTGTCGACCCTGCGCGACGGCCTGGGCCTGTTGCCGGCGGTCCGCGCGGTGCTCGAACGCCTCGATGCGCCGCGCCTGCGGGCACTGTCTGACGAACTGGGCGAACACGACGCGCAGGCCGCGCTGCTGAAGTCGGCGCTGGTCGAGCAACCGCCGGTGCTCGCACGCGACGGCGGGATCTTTGCCGACGGCTTCGATGCCGAACTCGACGAGCTCCGCACGCTGTCGACCACCGCTGACCAGTTCCTCGTCGACCTGGAAGTGCGCGAACGCGAAGCCAGCGGTATCCCGACGCTCAAGGTCGGCTACAACCGCGTGCACGGCTATTACCTGGAGATCAGCAAGGCGCAGGCCGGCAAGGCACCGACGCACTACACGCGCCGCCAGACGCTGGCCAACGCCGAGCGCTACATCACCGAGGAGCTGAAGGCCTTCGAGGACAAGGTGCTGTCGGCGCGCGAGCGCAGCCTGGCACGCGAGCGGCTGCTGTACGAGCAGTTGTTGGACGAACTCAACGCGCGGCTGGAGCCGCTCAAGCGCTGCGCGGCGGCGCTGGCGGAACTCGACGTGCTGGCCGCCTTCGCCGAACGCGCGCAGGCGCTGGACTGGTCGCGCCCGGAACTGACCGACGATGCGGGCCTGTGCATCGAACGCGGCCGCCATCCGGTGGTGGAAGCGGTGCGCGAGGAACCGTTCGAGCCCAACGACCTGCGACTGGGCGACACCGAGGAACTCGGCCACCGCCGCATGCTGGTGATCACCGGCCCGAACATGGGCGGCAAGAGCACCTACATGCGGCAGAACGCGCTGATCGTGCTGCTGGCGCACATCGGCAGCTTCGTGCCCGCCTCGCGCGCGGTGATCGGCCCGATCGACCGCATCCTGACCCGCATCGGCGCCGGCGACGATCTGGCGCGCGGGCAGTCGACCTTCATGGTCGAGATGAGCGAGACCAGCTACATCCTCCACCACGCCACCGACGCTTCCCTGGTGCTGATGGACGAGATCGGCCGCGGTACGTCGACCTACGACGGCCTGGCCCTGGCCGATGCCTGCGCGCGCCACCTGGCCGGGTCCAACCGCAGCTACACGCTGTTCGCCACGCACTACTTCGAACTCACCGCACTCGCGCAGCCCGGCAGTGGCATCGCCAACGTGCACCTGGACGCGGTCGAGCACCGCGACCAGGCCGGCAACGAACGCCTCGTCTTCATGCACGCCGTCAAGGACGGACCGGCCGACCGCAGCTTCGGCCTGCAGGTCGCCGCGCTGGCCGGCCTTCCGCGCAGCGTGGTGTCGCAGGCGCGCGGCCGCCTGGCCGAACTGGAGCAGCAAGGACGCGACGCGCCCTCGCCATCGTTCGCCGCCGCGGCATTGGATGCGCCGCAGCAGATCGGGCTGTTCGCCCCGTCGTCCGCCGCGCTGGATGCGCTGGCCGCGATCGACCCGGACGAGCTGACGCCCAAGCAGGCGCTGGAAGCGCTGTACCGGTTGAAGGCCTTGGGCTGAGGGCGACTCGCCCGCTTGTCGGATCCGGCCGCTCCCCGATCGCCGCCCCCGTGCACGAACCGGGTGCGGGGAGGGACCTGCCTTTGCCGCGATCGGGAATAGGCAGCCCCACGTCCACGGGATGCCTCCCGATACCACTGAAGCGATAGCTGGCGTTAATAGTCCGAACCTATCGAACCGTTCGGTAAATACGATTTTCATTGATACGTGGGCGGGCGTACGGTAGCCCGGTGCCAAGACGGCACGGGCGGCGTGCAATGAATCCGGACGATTCCCCCAACCCGACACGTGACGCACCGCGAATCGCGCGGTCGGCGGCCACTCGCGCACGCAACGCGAAGCGTGAGTACCCGTTGACCAGACAGTCGGCGCCGGCCCTTGCGGCGCACACGCGCATGACCCGCGGTGTAGCCCGCTCCACGCGGCCCACGCATCCCACCCCAGATTCCCCATCGGTGCCCACCGGCGACGCTCTGTCGACGTCGGGTGCCTCCATCGACCAGAGGACAGGACCATGAACGCAGAAACGCAATGCCCCGTTGCCGGCCACAAGCGTCCCCGCCCCCGCACGACCTCCGACTGGTGGCCCGAGCAGCTCGACGTGGCCGTGCTGCACAAGAAGTCCGACCTCGCCGATCCGATGATGGAGGACTACGACTACGCGGCCGAATTCAAGACGCTCGACCTCGACGCCGTCATCAAGGACCTGCATGCACTGATGACCGACTCGCAGTCGTGGTGGCCCGCCGACTACGGCCACTACGGCCCGTTCTTCATCCGCATGGCATGGCACGCCGCCGGCACCTATCGCATCTTCGACGGCCGCGGCGGCGCGCGCTCGGGCGACCAGCGCTTCGCCCCGCTCAACAGCTGGCCCGACAACGGCAACCTCGACAAGGCACGCCGCCTGCTGTGGCCGATCAAGCAGAAGTACGGCCGCAAGCTGTCGTGGGCGGACCTCTTCATCCTCGCCGGCAATGTCTCGCTCGAATCAATGGGCCTGAAGACGTTCGGCTTCGGCGGCGGCCGCGAGGACGTGTGGGAACCCATGCCGATCGACTGGGGCCCGGAATCCACGTGGCTGGGGGACGAGCGCTACAGCGGCGAGCGCGAGCTGGCCAACCCGCTGGCCGCCGTGCAGATGGGCCTGATCTACGTCAATCCGGAAGGCCCGAACGGCAATCCCGACCCGATCGGTTCCGGCCGCGACATCCGCGAGACGTTCGCGCGCATGGCGATGAACGACGAAGAGACCGTCGCGCTCACGGCGGGTGGCCACACCTTCGGCAAGTGCCACGGCGCCGGCCCGGTGGATACGGTCGGCCGCGAACCCGAGGCGGCCAACATCGAGGAACTGGGCCTGGGCTGGACCAACACGCTCGACAGCGGCTGCGGCCCCCACACCATCACCAGCGGCCTGGAGGGTGCATGGACGCCGACCCCCACCAAGTGGGACATGGCCTACTTCGAGACGCTGTTCGGCTTTGACTGGGAACTGACCAAGAGCCCGGCCGGCGCGCACCAGTGGAAGCCCAAGGGCGACGCCGGCTGCAACGTCCCGGATGCCCACATCCCGGGCAAGTTGCACCAGCCGATGATGACCACCGCCGACATGGCGATGCGCATGGACCCGGTGTACGAAAAGATCTCGCGCGACTACCTGGCCAACCCGGACAAGTTCGCCGACGCGTTCGCCCGTGCCTGGTTCAAGCTGACCCATCGCGACATGGGTCCGAAGTCCCGTTACCTGGGCAAGCTGGTGCCCGAAGAGGACCTGATCTGGCAGGACCCGGTGCCGCCGGTCGACCACCCGCTGGTGGACGATGCCGACATCAAGTCACTGAAGAAGGCACTGCTCGATTCGGGCCTTTCCGTGCAGGACCTGGTCAAGACCGCCTGGGCGTCGGCGTCGACGTTCCGCGGGACCGACCTGCGCGGCGGCGCCAACGGCGCGCGCATCCGGCTGGAGCCGCAGAAGGACTGGGAGGTCAACGAGCCGGCCGAGCTGCAACGCGTGCTCGGCGTGCTGGAAAAGGTGCGTTCGGACTTCAACGGCAAGGCCGGCGGCGGCAGGAAGATTTCGCTGGCCGACCTCATCGTGCTGGGCGGCAGCGCGGGCATCGAAGAGGCCGCACGCAAGGGCGGGCACGACGTCACCGTGCCGTTCACCCCGGGCCGCACCGACGCCACGGCCGAGCAGACCGATGCCAACTCCTTCGAGGTGCTGGAGCCGGCGATCGACGCGTTCCGCAACTACGTGCGCAAGGGTGACGAGGAACAGACGGCCACCGCCCTGATCGACCGCGCCGCCCTGCTGCAGCTCACCGCGCCGCAGATGACCGTACTGGTCGGCGGCCTGCGCGCGATCGGCGCCAACTACAAGGGCACGCAGCACGGCGTATTCACCAAGCGGCCGGGCGCATTGACGACGGACTTCTTCACCAACCTGCTGGACATGTGCACCAAGTGGCGCAAGTCCGAGGCCAACCCGCACGTGTTCGAGGGCCTGGACCGCGCCTCCGGCGAGCAGAAGTGGACGGCGACGGTGGCCGACCTCGTGTTCGGTTCCAACTCGCAGCTGCGTGCACTGGCGGAGGTCTATGCCTCCAGAGATGGCGAGAAGGATTTCGTCAACGACTTCGTCAAGGCATGGGTCAAGGTGATGGAGGCCGACCGGTTCGACCTGCATCGTTGATCCCCGCTGACGTCCCTGACGAGACCCCGCCCATGCGGGGTCTCTTTTTTTTGCCGTCCCCCAGGCCGCGTGCGCCTTTCGTGCAGGGTAGCGGTCTACTGCCGACGCCCCGGGTGCGGCATGCTGCAGACCCGCCGACCGCAACGCATGCCATGCCCATCGACCACCAGCGCCGTGCCCTGATCCTGTCCGCGGCCGCCGGCGCTGCGCTGACGGTCCTGCCCGTGGGCGACGCCGGAGCCGGCATGCACGCTCCGGACACCACTGCCGAGCAGGCGACGGCCGGGCTCGACCTCACGGGCAAGACCATTGTCGTCACCGGCTGCACCTCGGGCATCGGACAGGAAACGATGCGGGTACTCGCCCTACGCGGTGCGCACGTGGTGGGTACGGGCCGCACGTCGGCGAAGGCGCGGGCGGCGTGCGCAGGCGTCAGGGGCCGGGCAACGCCAGTGGCCCTGGAGTTGAGCGAATTCGACTCGGTCGTGGCGTGCAGCGATGCCATCCGCGCCATGGGAGCGCCCATCGACGCGCTGGTCTGCAACGCCGGCATCGTGCTGGACGACCTGCAGCAGGTGCATGGGCTGGAGGAGCAGTTCGTGGTCAACCATCTCGGCCACTACCTGCTGGTGCGACGACTCCTCGACCGCATCGTCGAAGCGCCGCAAGGGCGAGTGGTCGTGCTGGGCAGCGGTAGCGAAGCCGACGCGCCGCCCGGCGGCATCCAGTTCGGCGACCTGTCCGGCCGCACCTGGGCGCGGGGCCGCTACGCGCACTCGAAACTGGCGAACGGCCTGTTCTCGCTGGCTCTGGCCCACGGCCTGGCCACGGCCGGCACCCGCGCCACCTCCAATTGCGTGTCGCCGGGACACGTGCGCACCAACATCCTGCGCAACGTGGACTACGGCTACCGGGCTGATGCGCGCAGCGTCCAGGAGGGGGCGGCGACGCCGTGCTGGCTGGCCGTGTCACCGGAAGCGGCGCGCTTCAACGGCGACTTCTTCCGCGACTTCGCGCCGGCCGAGCAGAGCGCCCACCAGCGCGACCGCGCCATGGCCGCACGGCTGTGGCGCGTGTCGGAGGACCTGGTGCGCGATTACCTGCCGGCCGCCCGCGACCGGCGTGCCTGAAGACGCAGCTCGCGACTACAGCGCGTCGATGTCCCCGAGCGCCCGGATCAGGCGGCGGGCGCGCTTGTCCGGCTTGCCCTCCGGTGCGCGGTAGCCGGTGCGCTGCGCGGCCTGCAGCGCGCGCACTTCGGCTCGCGCCGATCGCGACGCTTCGTCTTCGGCATACAGCGCCTGCGCCACGGGTGCGGGGCCACGCACGTCGGACAGGTCACGCACTTCGATCTGGAACACCTCGCCCGCCCGCTCGACCTGCATGCGGTCGCCGATGCGGACCGCGCGCGAGGCCTTGGCGCGCTGGCCACCGACTTCGACCTTGCCGGTCTCGATGGCGGTACGGGCCAGACCGCGCGTCTTGAAGAAGCGCGCGGCCCAGAGCCACAGGTCGAGGCGTACGGTTACTGCGGAGGTCGGCTCGGTCATGCCGGCTAGATGGGGACGTTGGTGGCTTCTCCAATGCCTGTGCAGGAGGCGGTCGGCCCGGCACGGCCATGCGTGCGTTGTGCACTCGGGGTGCACTCGGGCCACATCCCGATGCGTGCGGGTATCCGGCCCTGCGATGACCGGCGTCGCGACCGGGAAGATGGATCCCGGCTTACGCCGGGATGACGGGGTGTTGGGTGGCGGGCCCTGTTCGAGTCAGGCTCGAACCCGCTGGAGGTACCGGACATCCACCGGATGTCGGCGCCGTCGCCGCCGCGCGTGCTCGCACGAATCAGCCCTCACAACGCGAAACGGCCGCCTTTCGGCGACCGTTCCGGTGTGGCGCAAACGCAGCTGCGACTTACTCGGTAGCGGCGGCGGCAGCCTTGGCCTTGGCGTAAGCGGCCAGGTCTTCCTTGATGCGCGCCTTCTTGCCTTCCAGGCCACGCAGGTAGTACAGCTTGCCGGCGCGGACCTTGCCGCGGCGCTTCACGTCGACCGAGTCGATGGTGGCGCTGTGGCTCTGGAACACGCGCTCCACGCCGAAGCCGTGGGAGATCTTGCGCACGGTGAACGAGGAATTCAGGCCCGCGTTCTTCATCGCGATGACCACGCCCTCGTAGGCCTGGACGCGCTCGCGGTTGCCTTCCTTCACCTTGACGTTGACGACGACGGTGTCGCCGGGGCTGAAGGCGGGCAGCTCGCGCTGGACCTGCTGGGACTCGAATTCCTGGAGAAGCGTGTTGAGCGAAGGCTTGTTCATGACTTTGACCTGGTGGGTGGCCACGGCGTGGCCTGCCTGTTGGAATCGTTGTAGCGCGAGTGCACGTGGACCCGCGTCTGGCTTTTTTATGGGTGTTGCCGGAACTGCAGACAGACCACCAGCAGGCGGTCAAGCCGCGCATTATAGCGGGCCTTTTCCTTTCGTGGCTAGGGGTTACACCTGTCCGGCCGGCAAGACCGGGGGTTCCGGGGCCGTCAGCCGTCGCTGTCGTCGTCCACCGTGCCCAGCGAGGCCCGGTAGGCCGCGAGCAGCGCCCGGTCGGCGTTGGACAGGCTGGCCTCGTCCAGCAG
The DNA here is from genome assembly GCF_020026895.1 of Novilysobacter selenitireducens. Classification (GTDB taxonomy): domain Bacteria; phylum Pseudomonadota; class Gammaproteobacteria; order Xanthomonadales; family Xanthomonadaceae; genus Lysobacter_C; species Lysobacter_C selenitireducens. The sequence continues at coordinate 115,029 of NZ_JAINZW010000004.1, read as the reverse complement.
GTCCGGGCGGCGCTGCCAGGTCCGGCCCAGCGCCTGCTGCCGGCGCCAGCGCGCGATCTCGGCGTGGTTGCCGGACATCAGCACGGCGGGCACGTCGCCCAGTTCGTGCGAGACCGGGCGCGTGTAGTGCGGGCAGTCCAGCAGGACCCGGGCCGGATCGCCGGCAGGGTCGACGGGTTCGAAGCTGTCCTGCTCGGCCGAATCGGCATCGTTGAGCGCGCCTTCCTGCAGGCGCGCCACCGCGTCCACGATGACCGCCGCGGCCAGCTCGCCGCCGGACAGCACGTAGTCGCCGATCGAGATCTCCTCGTCGACGTCCGCCGCCAGCAGGCGCTCGTCTACGCCTTCGTAGCGGCCGCACAGCAACACCAGGCGCTCCTGGCCGGCCAGCTCGCGCACCTTGGCCTGGGTCAGCGGCGCGCCCTGCGGGCTGAGGTACACCACGCGTGCCGGCCGCGGGTCGGCCTCCCGCGCGGCCTTCAGGCTGGCCCGGAGCGGGTCGATCAGCATCACCATGCCCGGGCCGCCGCCGAAGGGCCGGTCGTCGACTCGGCGGTAGTTGCCTTCCGCGTAATCGCGCGGGTTCCAGCCGTGCAGCGACAGCAGGCCGCGCTCCCCTGCCCGGCCGACCACGCCAAACGCCGCGCACTGCGCGACGAACTCGGGGAACAGGCTGATGACGTCGATGCGCACGGTCTAGAACTCCGGGTCCCAGTCGACCGTCACCACGCCCTTCTCGAAATCGATGTCGGTGATGTACTGCGGGCGTACGAACGGGATCATCCGCTCGCGGCCACCGTCGCGCGCAACCAGTACGTCGTTGGCACCGGTGGCGAACAGGTGGGAGACGGTGCCGAACGACACACCCTCGAGGTTCACGACCCGCAGACCCTCCAGGTCGACCCAGTAGAACTCGCCCGGCGCCGGCGGCGGGAAGGCCGAGCGCGGCACCAGGATCTCCAGCCCGCGCATCGCCTCGGCGGCATCGCGGTCGGCGACCTCGGGGAACCATGCCGTCACCCGCTTGCCGTCGTCGCGGCCACGCACGCCCTGCACCTGCCGCTCGACGCCACGGGCGTCGCGCAGGATCCAGGGCTGGTACCGGAAGATCGCCTGGCGCGGCTCGGTCCAGGACTCGAGTTTCACTTCGCCACGCAAGCCGAAGGCGCCGGTCACCCTGCCTACGAGGATGCGGCGCCCTTCGGTGTCCATCGGGTTCGATGCCGGCCGCGCGCGGGGCGCGGCCGAAGGATCAGGCTGCAGTGGCCGTGTCGGCCGACTTCAGCGCTTCCTTGTAGAGCACGGCAACCTTGTCGGTCAGCTGCGCGCCGTTGCCCAGCCAGTGCTGCACGCGGCCGGTGTCGAGCTCGACACGCTTCTCGCCGCCGGTCGCGACCGGGTTGTAGTAACCGACGCGCTCGATGTTGCGGCCGTCGCGGGCGCTGCGGCTGTCGGTGACGATGATGTGGTAGAACGGACGCTTCTTGGCGCCGCCGCGGGTCAGTCGGATCTTGACCATGGTCGGGTGCTTCCTGTGTTGCCCAGCCGTCGGGATGACGGGGTAAGCCGGCAAGTATAGGGGATTTTCCGCGGGTGTTGTAGAAGCGGCTTCAGCGGCGATGCGGGGCCGCCGCAGCCCTCGCCCACGCTCAGCGTCAGTCGCGATCCACGCTCCCCTTGGCGATCCGCGGTCGCGACCCACGTCGCTCCTACAGAAGCATCGCGGCTGAAGCCGCTCCTACAGGGGCTGTTCCGAAGGCCAGAAGGGGCGTCAGAACGGCATGCCGCCGCGGCCGCCCATCATCCCGCGCATGCCGCGCATCATGCCCTTCATGCCGCCGCGGCCCAGCTTGCCCATCATCTTTTCCATCTGCTGGAACTGCTTCATCAGCTTGTTGACGTCGGCCGGGGTCACGCCGGCACCGGCGGCAATGCGCTTGCGGCGCGAGCCGTTCAGCAGCGCCGGGTTGCGGCGCTCCTTGCGGGTCATGGAGTTGATGATGGCGACCAGGCGCGGGACCTCCTTTCCGGTGACCTGCGCCTTGACCGAATCGGGGATCTGGCCGATGCCGGGCAGCTTGTCCATCAGCCCGCCCAGGCCGCCCATGTTCTGCATCTGCTCCAGCTGGTCCTTCATGTCGTTGAGGTCGAACTTCTTGCCCTTGGCGACCTTCTCGGCCAGCTTGGCGGCCTTGTCCTTGTCGACCTGCTGCTCGACCTGCTCGACCAGGCTAAGCACGTCGCCCATGTCCAGGATGCGGCTGGCGACGCGGTCGGGGTGGAATACGTCCAGGCCGTCGGGCTTCTCGCCCACGCCGATGAACTTGATCGGCTTGCCAGTGATGTAGCGCACGCTCAGCGCCGCGCCACCGCGCGCGTCGCCGTCGGTCTTGGTCAGCACCACGCCGGTGAGCGGCAGCGCCTCGCCGAAGGCCTTGGCCGTGACCGCGGCGTCCTGTCCGGTCATCGAGTCGACCACGAACAGCGTTTCGGCCGGGTTGACCGCGCCGTGCAGCGCCTTGATCTCGGCCATCATCGCCTCGTCGATGGCGAGGCGGCCGGCGGTGTCGACGATCAGCACGTCGGCGAAGGACTTCTTCGCATCGTCGATGGCGGCACGGACGATGGCTTCGGGCTTCTGGTCGGCGCTGGACGGGAAGAACAGCACGTCGACCTGCTGCGCCAGCGTCTTCAACTGCTCGATCGCGGCCGGACGGTACACGTCGGCCGACACCACCATCACCTTCTTCTTGCGCTTCTCCTTCAGGTGCTTGGCGAGCTTGCCGACCGTGGTGGTCTTGCCCGCGCCCTGCAGGCCGGCCATCAGGATGACCGCCGGCGCCGGCACGTTGAGGTTGAGGTCGGTGGCCTGCGCGCCCATGACGGCGGTCAGCTCGTCGCGCACGACCTTGATCAGCGCCTGGCCCGGGGTCAGTGACTTGAGCACCTCCTGGCCGACCGCGCGCACCTTGATGCGTTCGATCAGCGCCTGCACCACCGGCAGCGCGACGTCGGCCTCCAGCAACGCGATGCGGACCTCGCGGGTCGCCTCGCGGATGTTCTCCTCGGTCAGCCGGCCGCGACCCTTCAGGCGCTCGATGGTGCCGGACAGGCGCTGGGTGAGGGATTCGAACATCGTCGGACTACCTTGCGAACGGCGTGGAAACGGGGGCGCGAAGTATAGCCCGGCGGCCTTTGCCTCCCGGCCTGTGCGACACTGCGGCGATGACAATCGTTCTCATCGCCGCCGCGCTCTATCTCGTGTCCTCCGGACTTCTAGCCGCGGGGGTTTCCAAGGGTGGCGGCGCCATCGGGCGGCATTGGCTGTGGCCGGCGGCGGGTGCGATCGCACTGCATGCGCTGGACCACGCACTGGCCTGGCGCGCGCCGGGCGGCGCGGACCTGCACTTTTTCGCCGCGCTGTCGCTGGTCGGGCTCGGCATGGCCGTATTGACCGCGCTGTACGGCGCGACCGGACGGATGGCGGCGCTGGGCGTGGTGGTGTTCCCCCTCGCGGCGGCGTCACTGCTCGGCTACGTCCTGCACGGCACCGAAGCGAGCGCGCCGCTCGACTGGCGCCTGCAACTGCACGCGTGGCTGGCACTGCTGGCGTACGCCGCACTGGCGGTCGCTGCGCTGCTGGCGCTGATGCTGTGGGCGCAGGAGCGCGCGTTGCGCCGACGCGAATTCCACGGCTGGTTGCGCGCCCTGCCCCCGCTGGTCGAACTGGAAACGCTGCTGTTCCGCACTGTCGCGGTCGGGTTCGTGCTGTTGACCGCCACCCTGCTGACGGGGGTGCTGTTCGTGCAGGACCTGCTGGCGCAGCAGCTGGTCCACAAGACCGTGCTGAGCGTGCTGTCGTGGCTGATCTTCGGTGGCCTGCTGCTTGGGCGCTGGCGCCGCGGCTGGCGCGGCACGACCGCGGTGCGCTGGACGCTGGTGGCGATGGCGCTGCTGGTGCTGAGTTATTTCGGCAGCAAGTTCGTACTGGAGCTGGTGCTCGGCGTCGCCTGAGCGCCCGCGCTCACCAGGTCGCCATACCCGCCAGCGCGCCGAGCACCGTCCCGCCCACCACCTCCGGCCACGCATGGCGGCGCAGGTGCAGCCTCGACCAGCCCAGCAGGGGCAACAGCGCGAGGCTGGCGGCACCCAGCCAAGGCGACAGCGGCCAGGCCGCGGCGCCAGCAAACGCCAGGCTGGCCATGTGCAGCGAAAGCTTGATCCAGCGGTTCAAAAGGCCGGCCAGCGCGAGCATCGTCCCTGCCGCCGCCACGCCGCGCGCCAGCGGCGAGGCCATGCCCAGCCACGCCCACAACCCCACCACCACCACGAGCACCACCGCGTACAACAGCGGCCGCTCGTGTGGGCGCGAGGCATCCACCGTGCCCCAACGTCCGCTGCTCACACGCTGCCAGACGAATACCCAGACTGCGCCGATTGCGACCCCCAGCCCGGCTACCACCCGCGGGAGCGCTTCGCGATCAAGCATCCACGTCGCCAGCAGCGTCAGCGCCGCGAACACCACGAACGGATGCAGCACGATCGACACCGCCCGCGCCAGTCCCTGGGCGGCCATGCGGCTCATTCGGCTTCCGACAACGCGTCCGAAAGCCGCTCCACGCCGACCACCTGCATGTCGCCCACCCGGCCGGAACGCGGTGCATTGCCCTTGGCGACGATCGCGCGCTTGAAGCCGTGCGTCGCCGCCTCCTTCAACCGGTCCTCGCCGTTGGGCACCGGGCGGATCTCACCGGACAGGCCGACCTCGCCGAACGCGATGGTGCCCTCGCCCAGCGGTCGGTCGCGCAGGCTCGACAGCACCGCCAGCAGCACCGGCAGGTCGACCGCCGTCTCCTGCACGCGGATGCCACCCACCACGTTGACGAACACGTCCTGGTCGCCCACGCCGACGCCGCCATGCCGATGCAGCACGGCCAACAGCATCGCCATGCGGTTTCCTTCCATGCCCACGGCCACGCGGCGCGGGTTGGACAGCGGCGACGCATCGACCAGTGCCTGCACCTCCACCAGCAAGGGGCGCGTGCCTTCGCGCGTCACCATCACGCAGCTGCCCGGCTGGCGCGTGCTGCCACCGGACAGGAAGATCGCCGACGGGTTGGGCACTTCCTTCAGGCCCTTGTCGCCCATCGCGAATACGCCCAGCTCGTTGACCGCACCGAATCGGTTCTTGAAGGCACGCAGCACGCGGAACCGGCTGCCGCTCTCGCCTTCGAAATACAGGACCGCGTCGACCATGTGCTCAAGCACGCGCGGGCCGGCGATGCCGCCTTCCTTGGTCACGTGGCCGACCAGGAACACCGAGGTGCCGGTCTCCTTGGCATAGCGGACCAGACGCGCCGCGCTCTCGCGGACCTGGCTGACCGAGCCCGGCGCGGCGCTCAGCTCCTCCGTCCACAGCGTCTGCACCGAGTCGGCCACGATCAGGCCGGGCTTCATTTTCGCGGCGTGTTCCAGCACGCGCTCGATACCGGTTTCCGCCAGGGCGTGCACCCCGTCCAGCGGCAGGCCGAGGCGCGCACCGCGGCCGGCGACCTGCGACAGCGACTCTTCGCCGGTCACATACAGGCCCGGCAGCCTTCCCGCCATGTGCGACACCGCCTGCAGCAGCAGCGTGGACTTGCCGATGCCGGGGTCGCCGCCCACCAGCACGACGGCGCCATGCACGAGGCCGCCGCCGAGCACACGGTCGAATTCACCGATGCCGGTGCTGACGCGCGACTCCTCCGAATGGCTGACATCCTTCAACGGCGTCACCGCGGGGGCGTCCGCCTTGCCCGCCCAGCTGGCGCGGCGCGATGCGGCCACGCCCTTGGCGGCGGATGCCGGCTCCACCACGAATTCGCTCAGCGAGTTCCATGCATGGCATTCCGCGCACTGGCCCTGCCACTTGTTGTGGTCGGCGCCGCATTCGGAGCAGACGTAGGCGGTGCGCGCCTTGCTGGCAGGCTTGGTTGCGGTCTTGGACATGGGGCGTCGGGCTGCGTCGGGAACGCGCACTCTAGCGGCAGGCGTTCGCGCTGGGCGAGACACACGGGCCGGAAAACAGAGAGGGCCCGCCGAAGCCTGGCCCAAAACGAAGAAGGTCCGCCGGGGCGGGACCGAAATGAAGAAGGCCCGCCAAGGCGGGACCGAAACGAAGAAGGCCCGCCAAGGCGGGCCTTCCGGAACGACCGCGTCGTGCGCGATACGTGGGATTGGTGCCGGAAATAGGAATCGAACCTACGACCTACGCATTACGAATGCGCCGCTCTACCAACTGAGCTATTCCGGCGGGGTACTACGGGTGGCCAGGAGGCCGGCGGCGCGGAGCCGCAAGGGGGCGGATTGTAGGGCGCGCCGCGCGGCAGGGTCAATCGAGGCGCGGCATGTATCGCTCAATCGACCAGTTGCAGGCGCAGCTCCTTGGGCAGCGCGAACACCATGTTTTCAGGCTCCCCTGCCAGTTCGGCCAGCTCGCCGGCGCCCAGCGCGCGCAGGCGGTCGATCACGCCCTGCACCAGCACCTCGGGAGCCGACGCGCCCGCGGTGATGCCGATGCGACGCCGGCCGGCGACCCATGCCGGGTCGATCTCGTCCGCACCGTCGATCAGGTGCGCCTCCACGCCCTGGCGCTCGGCCAGTTCGCGCAGGCGGTTGGAATTGGAGCTGTTGACCGAGCCCACCACCAGCACCAGGTCGCACTGCGCCGACAGGTCGCGAACCGCGTCCTGCCGGTTCTGGGTGGCGTAGCAGATGTCGTCGTTCTTCGGGCCCTGGATCGCCGGGAAGCGCTCGCGCAGCGCGGCGATGATGCCGCGGGTGTCGTCCACCGACAGCGTTGTCTGGGTGGTGTAGGCGCAGTTCTCGGGCTGGGCCAGCTGCAGGGTCGCGACGTCGGCCAGGTCCTCGACCAGGTGGATGGCACCACCGCCGGCCTGCGCGCTCCACTGGCCCATCGTGCCTTCGACCTCGGGGTGCCCGGCATGGCCGATCAGCACCATGTCGCGCCCGGCCCGGCACTGCCGCGCGACCTCAAGGTGCACCTTCGTCACCAGCGGGCAGGTCGCATCGAACACCTTCAGCCCGCGGCGATCGGCCTCCTCGCGCACCGCCCTGGAGACGCCGTGGGCGCTGAAGATGACGGTCGCGCCGTCGGGGACTTCGTGCAGTTCCTCTACGAACACCGCGCCGCGCTGCTTGAGGTCGTCGACCACGAACCGGTTGTGGACGACTTCGTGGCGGACGTAAATCGGCGCGCCCAGCGACTCCAGCGCGCGGTTGACGATTTCGATCGCGCGGTCGACGCCGGCGCAGAAGCCGCGGGGGTTGGCGAGCAGGATGTCCATCGCGCCGATTTTACGCCTTGCCCTGCGCGGCGGCGGGCTTGCCGCTGAACAGCCCGAACAGGGCGATGCCGATGGCGCCGCCGACGATGGCCATGTCGGCGATGTTGAAGGCGGGCCAGTACCAGTCCTGCCAGTGCCACTGGATGAAGTCGACGACGTGGCCGTGCACCATCCGGTCGATGACGTTGCCGATGGCACCGCCGATCACCAGCGCGTACGGAAGCGCCGTCTTCCAGTCGCCGCGCGGCGTGCGCGACAGCCAGAACGCCAGCAGGCCCGAGATAGCCACCGCCAGCACGAGGAAGAAGTACTTCTGCCACCCGCCGGCGTCGGCCAGGAAGCTGAAGGCCGCGCCGGTGTTGTAGGTGCGGTACCAGTTCCACACGCCCTCGATCACCGGGATGGCGGTGTATTCGGGCAGCGAGGTCAGCACCCAGTACTTGGTCAGCTGGTCCAGCGCCAGGATCAGGGCGGAAACCGCGAGCCAGGGCAGTGCGTTGGGGATGGGCTTTTGCATGGGGGTCCGTGGTGGTGCGGTGTATGTGGCCACTAGGGCCGCGTTCGATGTCGTAATGCAGCGCGCAAGCGCGCCAGCCAATCCCGGCCCTGCCGACGCTCCAGGCCGTCATCCCGGCGAAAGCCGGGATCCATCTTGATCGTGCGGGTAACGATCAGGACGGGCTCCTGCTTTCGCAGGAACGACGATCAAACCCTCGCTGAGGGCGTCAGAACCAGCGTCGGTCCTCGCCCTGGCCGTCGACATTGTCCACGCAGCGCCCGCACAGGGTCGGGTGCGCTTCGTGCTCGCCGACATCACTGCGGTAGTGCCAGCATCGGCCGCACTTGGGCTTGTCGCTCGCCGTGGCCGACACCGCAATGTCCTTCGCCGCATCGTCCGCCACCAGCGACACGTCGCCGGTGATGAACAGGAAGCGCAGCTCGTCCACGAACGGCGCCAGCCAGTTCTGCTCCGACACCCCGCACGCCAGCGCAATCTCCGCCTCCAGCGCCGCGCCGATGTCGCCGGCGGCACGCATCGGCTCCAGCGTGCGGCTGACCGACTCGCGCAGCGCCAGCAGGCGCTTGAAGTCGGCCCCCGTCAGCGGCGCCTCGGCCGGCAGCGAGGCCAGGCCGTCGTACCAGGTGGTGAACAGCACATGCCCGGCGCGCTCGCCCGCCGCCGGGGTCGGCAGGTGGCCCCACATCTCCTCGGCAGTGAAGCTCAGGATCGGCGCGATCCAGCGCACGAACGCCTCGGCCACGCGGTACATCGCGCTCTGCGCCGAGCGGCGGCCGCGCGAGTCCTCCTGCATCGTGTACAGGCGGTCCTTGGTGACGTCCAGGTACAGCGAGCCCAGGTCGACGCTGCAGAAGTTCGACAGGATCTGCACCACCTCGGCGAAGTCGTAGCGCTCGTACGCGTCGGTGATGCGGCCCTGCAGCTCGTGGGCGCGGTGCACGATCCACGCGTCCAGCGCGACCATGTCGTCCAGGTCGCGCAGATGGGTGGCCGGCTCGAAGCCGTGCAGGTTACCCAGCAGGAAGCGCGCGGTGTTGCGGATGCGGCGGTAGGCGTCGGCACTGCGCTTGAGGATGTCGTCGGACACCGACATCTCGTTGCGGTAGTCGGCCGAGGCGATCCACAGCCGCAGCACGTCCGCACCCATCTGGTCGATGACCTTCTGCGGCTCCACCACGTTGCCCAGCGACTTGGACATCTTCTTGCCCTGCGCATCGACCGTGAAGCCATGCGTCAGCACCTGCCGGTACGGGGCCACGCCGTCCATCGCCACGCCGCTGAGCAGCGAGCTCTGGAACCAGCCGCGGTGCTGGTCCGAGCCTTCCAGGTACAGGTCGGCCGGCTTGCGCAGGCCATCGGCCCCGCGCTGCGCCAGCACGCACTCATGGGTGACGCCCGAATCGAACCAGACGTCGAGGATGTCGGTGACCTTCTCGTAACGCTCGGCTTCGTCGCCCAGCAGCTCGGCCGGGTCCAACGCATACCAGGCATCGACGCCGGCCTGCTCGACACGCTCGGCGGCCTGGCGCATCAGTTCGGCGGCGCGCGGATGCGGCTCTTTCGTCTCGCGGTCGATGAACAGTGCGATCGGCACGCCCCAGTAGCGCTGGCGCGAGATCGTCCAGTCCGGGCGGCCCTCGACCATGCCAGCGATGCGTGCTTCACCCCACTCCGGCACCCACTTCACCTGGCCGATCTGCGCCAGCGCGTCGCGGCGCAGGTTGGCCTGCTCCATCGAGATGAACCACTGCGGCGTGGCGCGGAACGCCACTGGCGTCTTGTGGCGCCAGCAGTGCGGGTAGCTGTGGTTGAGCCGCTCGAACGCGAGCAACGTCCCATTGCCGCGCAGCACCTCGACGATGGCGTCGTTGGCCTTCCAGATGTGCTGGCCCGCGAGCGTCACGCCATCGGCCGGCGGCGTCGACGGCAGGTACACGCCGCGCGCATCGACGGGGTTGAGCGTCGCGGCTTCCAGCCCCTCGAGCAGGCCGTACTGCTGCGACACCGCGAAGTCCTCCTGGCCGTGGCCGGGCGCGGTGTGGACAGCGCCGGTGCCGTCCTCGGCCGAGACGTGCTCGCCCAGCAGAACGGGAATTTCTCGGTCGGCGTAGAAGGGGTGCTGCAGCTTCAGCCCTTCAAGATCGGTGCCGGTGGCGCGACCAAGCTCGACGACGCTTTCGACGCCGTAGCGTGCGAGCGCGCGCTCGGCCAGCGCGGCCGCCAGCACCAGCAGGCGGCGGCCGCCCGACGGCAACGCGGGGCCTTCGACCAGCACGTAGTCCAGGTCGGCACCAACGGACACCGCCAGGCTCGCCGGCAGCGTCCAGGGCGTGGTCGTCCAGATCGGCATGGCGACTTCGTCGCCCTCGCCCAGCGCGACGCCGAACGCCGCCGCGAGTTTGGCCGGCTGGCGCGCGGCGTACGCCACGTCGATCGCCGGCGACACCTTGTCGGCGTACTCGATCTCCGCCTCGGCCAATGCCGAGCCGCAGTCGAAGCACCAGTGCACCGGCTTGGCGCCGCGCTGCAGGTGGCCGCGCTCGACGATCTTCGCCAACGCGCGCAGCATGTCCGCCTCGTAGCGGAAGTCCATCGTGCGGTACGGGTTGTCCCAGTCGCCCAGCACGCCCAGGCGCTTGAAGTCGCGGCGCTGGATGTCGATCTGCTCGGCGGCGTACTCGCGGCACTTCTGGCGGAAGGCGGCGGCGTCCAGCTTGTCGCCGACCTTGCCGTGCTTCTTCTCCACCGCCAGTTCGATCGGCAGGCCGTGGCAATCCCACCCCGGCACGTACGGCGCGTCGAAGCCCGACAGCAGGCGCGACTTCACCACCACGTCCTTGAGCACCTTGTTGACCGCGTGGCCGATGTGGATCGCGCCGTTGGCGTACGGCGGCCCGTCGTGCAGGACGAAGCTGCGCGTCCGTCCGCGCACCTGCTCGCGTATGCGCTGGTACAGGCCGGTCTCTTCCCAGTGGGCAAGCATCTTCGGCTCGCGCTTGGGCAGGTCGCCCCGCATCGGGAACTCGGTGGCCGGCAGATGCAGCGTGGCCTTGTAGGGGTTGGCGTCGTCGGTCTTGGCGCTCACGCAGTCGCTCTTCGGTCGTGGTGCAGGAGGGCGCGCGCCTGCTCGGCGTCACGGTGCATCTGGGCCGTCAGTGCGGCCAGAGTGTCGAACTTTTCCTCGTCGCGCAGGCGGGCGACGAACTCGACTTCGATCCGGCGCCCGTAGAGGTCGCCGTCGAAGTCGAACAGGTGGGCTTCCAGCAGCGGCTCCACGCCGTCCACCGTCGGCCGGGTGCCGAGGCTCGACACCGACGGCCAGGCATCCAGCCCCGCGCCATGGACGCGGGTGGCGTAGATGCCCGACAGCGCCGGGGTCACGCCATCGAAGTGCAGGTTGGCAGTTGGATAGCCCAGTGTGCGGCCCAACTGGCGGCCACGCCGGACACGCCCACCGATGGCGTAAGGACGGCCCAGCAGGCGCTCGGCCAGGGCGAAGTCGCCTGCCTGGAGTGCTGCACGGATGCGGGTGCTGGAGACGCGGTCACCGTCCAGCTGGACGGGGTCGATCTCGCCGGCCTCGAAACCCAGCACGGCGCCCTGCTCGCGCAGCAGTGCGAGGTCCCCTGCCCGACCCTTGCCGAAGCGGAAGCACGGGCCGACCCACACTTCGCGGGCGCCCAGCCGTCCGGCCAGTACGTCGCGGCAGAAGGCCTCGGCCGACATGCCCGCCATGCGCGCGTCGAACCGCAGCAGGCCGACCTGGTCCACGCCCAGCTCCAGCAGGCCACGCGCCTTGGCGCGGGCCGACAGAAGCCTCGGCGGCGGTGCATCGGGTGCGAAATATTCGCGTGGCAACGGCTGGAACGTCAGCGCGATCGCAGGCACTTCGAGCGCCCGCGCGCGGGCCACGGCGTGGCGCACCAGTGCCCGATGCCCCAGGTGCAGGCCGTCGAAAGCGCCGATGCAGACCACACTGCCGTGCGGGCATCGGGGCCCGCCGTCGACGTCTCGGAACAGCCTGCTCATCGCTAGAAGTATAGCCGGGGTGCGGGTTTGCCCGGGTCGCTCGGCCATAGGCAGCTCACTGTAGGAGCGGCTTCAGCCGCGATCGCATGTTTGAGCGGCCTGCGCCCATTCCCGATCGCGGCTGAAGCCGCTCCTACAGACCCGCTCAATGCCGCAGGTGGCGCGGGCGCAGGCCCAGCGCGACCAGCACCACGCCGTAGGCCGCGGCGCCAGCGGAGACCGCTGCCAACAGCCAGACCCAGCGCCAGAGCATCGTCAGTGCCGTCCAGTCGCCGACGTAGGCGCGTACCGCCAGCACCGCCGCCGTCATGGCCACCAGCCCGGCCACGATGCGCAGCATCCAACGCGTCCAGCCCGGCGCGGCGCGGTAGACGCCGTCGCGACGAAGGTAGCGCCACAGCAGCCCGGCGTTGAGCACGCCGGCCAGCGCGGTGGCGCCTGCGATGCCGACGTGCGCGGCCTCGAAGCCGGCCATCCACAGCGGAGTGACCAGCGCGACCGTCAGCACCACGTTGGCGACGACGGTGATGACCGCGGCGCGCATCGGCGTACGCGTGTCCTGACGCGCATAGAACGCCGGCAGCAGCACCTTGCTGAGCATGAAGGTGGGGATGCCCACGCTCATTGCCATCAGCGCGTAGCCCACCATCCGCGTGTCCTCGTCGGTGAATGCACCGCGCCGGAACAGGGACGCGGTCAGCGGCTCGGCCAGCAGCGCCAGCCCGAGCGCGGCCGGCATGCCGATCAGCATCACCGTGCGCAGGCCCCAGTCCAGCGAGCGCGAGTAGCCGTCGGCATCGTCGTCGGCGTGGTGGCGCGACAGCTGCGGCAGGATGACCGTGCCGATCGCCACGCCGAAAAGGCCCAGCGGCAGTTCCGTCAGGCGGTCGGAGTAGTACAGCCACGACTGCGCGGCCGGTACGAGAAGCGACGCGAACACCGTGCCGACCAGCAGGTTCACCTGCGACACCGAGGAGGAAAAAATGGTCGGCAGCATGAGCCGCCCGACCCGGCGCACGCCTTCGTGGCGAAGGTTGAATCGGAAGCGCGGGCGGATGCCCAGCCGCCCCATCGCCGGCCACAGCACCAGCATCTGCAGGATGCCGGCCGCCAGCACGCCCCACGCGAGCACCTTTTCCGGAACGTCGAAGTAGCCCGCCACCAGCAACATGGCCGCGATCAGCACCAGGTTGTGCAGCACCGGCGTCAGCGCCGGCAGTCCGAAGTGCCGGAAGCTGTTCAGCACCGCGCCGGCCAGGGCGGTCATCGAGATGAACGTCAGGTACGGAAAGGTCACCCGCAGCATGTCCGCCGCCAAGGGCACCGTTTCCACGCCGGGGGCGGCAAACAACAGGAACAGCTCGGCGATCCACGGCGCGGCCAGCATGCCCAGGCCGCTGACCACGATCACGACGGCCAGCAGCGCGCCGGCGACGTGGTCGAGGAAATCCTGCAGCGCCTTCTGGTCGCCGCGCTGCTTGAGCTCCGACAGCACCGGGACGAACGCCGAGGAGAACGACCCCTCGGCAAAGATCCGACGCAGGTAGTTGGGGATGCGGTAGGCGACCACGAACGCGCTCATCGCCGCGCTGGCGCCGAACAGGTGTGCCTGCACCGCGTCGCGTACGTAGCCGGCGATGCGCGAGAGGAACGTCATCGCGCTGAATACGGCGGTGGAACGGAGCATGCCCCCGCCTCGACGGGGCCCCGGGTCCGGGGTGGCGGCCGCGGGATCCGGGGCCGGGGCGCTCAAACGGGACCCCGCGAGGGGGTCAAGTTGACGCAAGCCACTGAATCGCCCATAATTTCCTGTCTGCCTTTGCGCACACCCAACCCCTCTTTACCGTACCACCCATTTTTCAGGAATTCGCCGTGGCAAACATCAAGTCCGCCAAGAAGCGCGCCAAGCAGGCCGTCGTGCGCAACGCCCGTAATGGCAGCCAGCGTTCGATGCTGCGCACCTCCGTCAAGAAGGTCCTCAAGGCGCTGAACGAGAACGACGCCGCCGGTGCCGAAGCCGCTTTCGCCACCGCCCAGCCGATCCTCGATCGGTTCAGCGCCCGTGGCCTGATCCACAAGAACAAGGCCGCCCGTCACAAGGCCCGCCTGAACGCCCGCATCAAGGCGCTCAAGGCCGCCTGATCCGGCGCCGACGCTGCTATCGAAAAACCCGGCTTCGGCCGGGTTTTTTTGTGGCTGCGGGTCGGCGATTGCATCGACCCGTGTCATTCCGGGGCATCGCCTGGCGGCCTGCCTGGTCGCCCTGCTGTCCCAGTTGGTCGCTGGGAACATGGAAGCCGATCCCAATTACGTCCGGGTTGAAAAGTAGGACTGGCTGCGGGCGCTCACCCGCCCTCGCCGTTCTCGGCCGCCTCGTTCGCCGCCGCTTCCAACGCGTCCTCGCGCTGGCGGTCGAAGAACGCCTGCACTTCCAGCATCACCGGCCACGTGCCATCGCGGCCGATGGCCGAGACGAGGAACCAGCGGTCCTTCCAGCCGAGTTCGTCGATGACGGCCTGCGCGGCAGCCTGGCGCTCGTCCTCCGGCAGCAGGTCGGCCTTGTTGAGGACCAGCCAACGCGGCTTGGCGAGCAGTTCAGGGTCGTGCCGCTCCAGCTCGCGCTCGATCGCGCGCACCTGCTCGGCCGCGCTGATCTCCACCCCGCCTTCCATCGGCGCGATGTCGACCAGGTGCAACAGCAGTCGCGTGCGCTGCAGGTGGCGCAGGAACTGCGCGCCCAGGCCCGCACCGTCGGCCGCGCCCTCGATCAGGCCGGGGATGTCGGCGATCACGAAGCTGCGGTAGGCCTCGACGCTGACCACGCCCAGGTTGGGGTAGAGCGTGGTGAACGGGTAGTCGGCCACCTTCGGCGTCGCCGCCGACACGGCGCGGATCAGTGTGCTCTTGCCGGCGTTCGGGAAGCCCAGCAGGCCGACGTCGGCCAGCAGCTTCAGCTCCATCCGCAGCTCGCGCTCCTCGCCCGGCAGGCCCGGCAGCGCCTTGCGCGGCGTGCGGTTGGTCGAGCTCTTAAAGTGCATGTTGCCCAGGCCGCCCTTGCCGCCCCGGGCAACGAGCAGGCGCTCGCCGTGGCGCGTCAGGTCGCCGATCACCTCGTCGGTTTCGACGTTGGTGATCACGGTGCCCACGGGCACGGCGATGACCAGGTCCTGCCCGGCCTTGCCGTACATCTGCCGGCCCATGCCGTTCTCGCCGCGCTGCGCGCGGAACTGGCGCTGGTGGCGGAAGTCGACAAGCGTGTTGAGGTTCTCGTCGGCCACCAGCCACACGCTGCCGCCGTCGCCGCCGTCGCCGCCGTCCGGGCCACCCAACGGAATGAACTTCTCGCGCCGGAACCCGACGCAGCCGTTGCCGCCGTTGCCGGCAATGACCTGGATTTCAGCTTCGTCGACGAGTTTCATGGGTAGGGACTGGAGGCTAGGGATTAGAGGCTAATAGCCGGAACTGGAAGTTGGAACTGTAAAGACAGGGACAACAGCGGGGGCATGGCAGAAATGAAAAAGCCGGCTACAACCAGCTTTCAATTCCCAGGCCCTAGCCCTTGGTCCCTGCTCCTTAAACAAGAAGCCCCGCCGAAGCGGGGCCCCTCGATCGGAACATGACGGGCGATTACTCGCCGACCACGCTCACGGTGCGGCGGCGCTTCGGGCCCTTGGTCGAGAACTCGACCTTGCCGTCAACCAGCGCGAACAGCGTGTGGTCGCGGCCCAGGCCGACGCCGGCGCCCGGATGGAACTGGGTGCCACGCTGGCGGACGATGATGTTGCCGGCCTCGATGGCCTGGCCGCCGTACATCTTCACGCCCAGGTACTTCGGGTTGGAGTCGCGGCCGTTGCGGGTGGAACCTACGCCTTTTTTCTGTGCCATGGCGGCTTCTCCTTACTTCTTGTCGCCACCGGCGATGCCGGTGATCTCGATTTCGGTGTAGTGCTGCCGGTGGCCCATCTGCTTGCGATGGTGCTTGCGGCGGCGGAACTTGACGATGCGCACCTTGTCGGCGCGGCCGTGGCCGACGACCTTGGCGGTGACGGTGGCGCCCTTGAGCGCGTCGCCGAGCTTCACGCCCTCCCCGTCGCCCAGCATCAGGACGTTGTCGAACTTGATCTCGTTGCCTTCTTCGACTTCGAGCTTCTCGACGCGGAGCGTCTCGCCCTTCATCACGCGGTATTGCTTACCGCCGGTGACCAGAACTGCGTACATGACCGGGATTCCTCTGTAGTTATTTTTGATGCACTGCCACCCATGGCGGGCGGACAGAAGCGGAATTGTAGGGGATTCAGCAGGTTAGGGCAACCCGGCCCATCCATCCCAAGCCCCGCCATGTCGGAGCCTCTCCGGCCGCGACCAAAACCGGTCCGAGCCAAAATGGTGAAAGCGTTCAAACCGGCCCCCGCCGCCCTCCCGTCCTGAACGCCACTGCGCCGGGTCGCCTTTTCATTGCCCCGGTTTGCCCCCACCTAGGCCAGTCGCTACGCTCCCCTGTTCGCCGGCGGTTTGCCCGCCGGCCTCCCCATCGAAGGCCCCCACCGACGCATGGATACCATCCGCATCCGCGGCGCGCGGACGCACAACCTCAAGAACGTCGACCTCGACCTGCCCCGCGACAAGCTGATCGTGATCACCGGCCTGTCCGGTTCCGGCAAGTCTTCGCTGGCGTTCGACACCATCTATGCCGAAGGCCAGCGCCGCTACGTCGAGTCGCTGTCGGCGTACGCGCGCCAGTTCCTTTCTGTGATGGAGAAGCCCGATGTCGACCACATCGAGGGCCTGAGCCCGGCCATCTCCATCGAGCAGAAGTCGACCTCGCACAACCCGCGTTCGACCGTCGGCACCATCACCGAGATCTACGACTACCTGCGCCTGCTGTACGCACGCGTGGGCACGCCGCGCTGCCCGGACCACCACTACCCGCTGGAGGCGCAGACCGTCAGCCAGATGGTCGACCAGGTCGTCGCGCTGGCCGACAAGCCGGCCACGGCCGAGCAGCGCTACATGCTGCTGGCCCCGGTGGTGCGCGAGCGCAAGGGCGAGCACGCGCAGGTGTTCGAGCAGCTGCGCGCGCAGGGCTTCGTGCGCGTGCGCGTGGACGGCGAGCTACACGAGATCGACGCGGTGCCGCCGCTGGCGCTGCGCGTCAAGCACACCATCGAAGCCGTAGTCGACCGCTTCCGCCCACGCGAGGACATGAAGCAGCGCCTGGCCGAGTCCTTCGAGACCGCGCTCAAGCTCGGCGAAGGCATGGCTTCGGTGGTGTCGCTGGACGATGCCGCAACCGAACCGCTGCTGTTCTCCTCCAAGTACAGCTGCCCGGTATGCGACTACGCGTTGCCGGAGCTGGAGCCGCGGCTGTTCTCCTTCAACTCGCCGGTGGGCGCGTGCCCCACCTGCGACGGCCTGGGCGTGGCGCAGTTCTTCGACCCCGCGCGCGTCGTGGTGCACCCGGAGCTGGCACTGTCGGCCGGCGCCGTGCGTGGCTGGGACCGCCGCAACGCCTACTACTTCCAGCTGATCCAGTCGCTGGCCAAGCATTACCGGTTCGACGTGGACGCGCCCTGGCAGTCGCTGCCGGAGGACATCCGCAACGCGGTGCTGTTCGGCAGCGGGACGGAGCTGATCAACTTCAACTACCTGACCGATGGCGGCAGCCGCAGCCAGCGCCGCCACCGGTTCGAGGGCATCGTCCCCAACCTGGAACGGCGCTACCGCGAGACCGAATCGGCCGCCGTGCGCGAGGAGCTGTCCAAGTACATCAGCGAGCGCGCCTGCACCGAGTGCGGTGGCGCGCGCCTCAACCGGGCCGCCCGCAACGTCTTCGTCGACGACCGCCCGCTGCCGGACATCGTGGTAATGCCGGTCGACGAAGCGCTGTCGTTCTTCAGGCACCTGGAACTGCCGGGCTGGCGCGGCGAGATTGCGGTCAAGATCGTCAAGGAGATCGGCGACCGCCTGCGCTTCCTCGTCGACGTTGGCCTCGACTACCTCACCCTTGAACGCAAGGCCGACTCGCTGTCGGGCGGCGAGGCGCAGCGCATCCGTCTGGCCTCGCAGATCGGCGCGGGCCTGGTCGGCGTGATGTACGTGCTCGACGAGCCGTCCATCGGCCTGCACCAGCGCGACAACGAGCGCCTGCTGGGCACCCTCACCCGCCTGCGCGACCTGGGCAACACGGTGATCGTGGTCGAGCACGACGAGGACGCGATCCGGCTGGCCGACCACATCGTCGACATCGGCCCGGGCGCCGGCGTGCACGGCGGCGAGGTCGTGGCGCAGGGCTCGTACAAGGACGTGCTGAAGGCGCCGCGCTCGCTGACCGGCCAGTACCTCAGCGGCAAGCGCCGCATCGAGGTGCCGAAGCAGCGCCGCAAGCCTGACCCGAAGACCACGCTGCACCTGCGTGGCGCCAGCGGTAACAACCTCAAGAATGTCGACCTCGACATCCCCGCCGGGCTGTTCACCTGCGTCACCGGCGTTTCGGGCTCCGGCAAGTCGACGCTGATCAACGACACGCTGTACCCGATCACCGCCAACGAGCTCAACGGCGCATCGCAGACGGTCGCCCCGTATGTGTCGGTGGAGAACGTCGACCTGTTCGACAAGGTCGTGGACATCGACCAGTCGCCGATCGGCCGAACCCCGCGCTCCAACCCGGCGACCTACACCGGCCTGTTCACGCCGCTGCGCGAACTGTTCGCGCAGGTGCCCGAGTCGCGTGCGCGCGGCTACGCACCGGGGCGCTTCAGCTTCAACGTGCGAGGCGGCCGCTGCGAGGCCTGCCAGGGCGACGGGCTGATCAAGGTCGAGATGCACTTCCTGCCCGACGTGTACGTGCCGTGCGACGTCTGCGGCGGCAAGCGCTACAACCGCGAGACGCTGGAGATCCTCTACAAGGGTTACAACATCAACGACGTGCTCGAGATGACCGTCGAGGATGCGCTGAACCTGTTCGAGGCCATTCCGTCGATCTCGCGCAAGTTGGAAACCCTCATCGACGTCGGCCTGAGCTACATCAAGCTGGGCCAGAGCGCGACCACGCTGTCGGGCGGCGAAGCCCAGCGCGTCAAGCTGTCGAAGGAGCTCTCGCGCCGCGACACTGGCCGTACCCTCTACATCCTCGACGAGCCGACCACCGGCCTGCACTTCCATGACATCGAGCACCTGCTGGCGGTGCTGCACCGCCTTCGCGACGACGGCAACACGGTGGTCGTGATCGAGCACAACCTTGACGTGATCAAGACCGCCGACTGGATCGTCGATCTCGGGCCCGAGGGCGGCCACCGAGGCGGCACCATCCTGGCGACGGGTTCTCCCGAGCACATCGCCGGGCTGGCGCACTCGCACACCGGGCGCTTCCTCGCACCGCTGCTGCCCGCAGCCAAGGTGAAATCCACCGAAGCCGCCGGCAAGGCGCCCGCCCGCAAAAAGACAACGAAGAAGAAGTCCGCCGCATGAGCGACGACACCACCCCCAGCGCCGCCACCGCCAAGCCAAAGCCGCGCAAGACCGCGGCTCGCAAGCGCAAGGCGCCGGCACGCAAGAAGGCCGCCGCCGCGCAATCTCCAGCACCTGAATCTCCGGCACCGGCCATCGCGGAGCCTGTGCCGCATGTCCTGATCGAAGTGCCGATGCCGGTGCGGTGGCGCGACCTGGACGCGTTCAACCACGTCAACAATTCCAAGTACCTCAGCTACCTGGAAGAGGCGCGGCTGCACTGGATGCTGGGCGTGCCCGGCCAGGGGCTGGACGACGACGTCGCGCCAGTCGTGGCCGCGGCGCACCTCAATTACCGACGCCCGATCGAATGGCCGAAGCAGGTCCGCATCACGCTGTTCGTGGAGCGCCTGGGCAACACCAGCCTCACCATCGGCCATCGCATCGTCGATGCGGAGGACGCCGACACGCTGTACTGCGACGGCCACGTGGTGATGGTGTGGATCGACCGCCAGACCGGACAGGCCGCGCCGCTGCCCCCCGCCGTGCGAGAGGCCTGCCAGGCCTGACATGAAAAACGCCGGTCGATTGACCGGCGTTTTTCGTTCCGCTGCCGCTTGGCGATCGAGGTGGCCCTGACCGCCCCCTGATCTTTCAAGTGGATCAACGTCCGGTCGGCGCGCGGACCTCAAGCTCCACGGCGCGGGTCTGGCCGCCCTCCAGCTCCAGCACGACCTCGACCACGTCCCCGGGCTCCAGCGAGCCCCGCGGCTGCATCAGCATCAGGTGCAGGCCACCGGGCTTCAGCTCGACGCTGCCGCCAGCCGGAACGGCCAGACGCGGTACCGCACGCATGCGGCTGACGCCGTCGACGATGCGCGTCTCGTGCAGCGACACGTCGGCAAACGCATCGCTGCGTACGCCCACCACCGCCACGGCGTCGCCACACGCATTCTCGATCCGTCCGAAGCCGGCCATCATCGGCATGGCGACGGGTGGCATTCGCACCCAACCCCCGACCATCTGTACGGCGCACGCCTCTCTGGACGCAACTTCTGCGCCCTTCTGCATGGCAATTGCAGCCGGGACGATGCAAAAGGACAGTGCCACCGACAGTGTCAAAGCACGGGTCATGTTCATCGTCCTATGATACCGGGAGGCCATGAACGGAGTCCGCGATGCATCGTCCTATTACCCTCCTCGCCGCGGCACTGGCCATGGCGGCGTGTTCGCCGGAAGGCCGGCAGGATGACAACGCGACCGTCGTGCAGCCGACCGTCAAGCCATCGCCCGCCGAATCGGACACGCAGGACCGTCCCGCCGATGCAGCCCCCGAAACGCGCCTGACGATCTACAGCGGCGACTACGACGCCCTCGGCAACGCCGGTGCGCCCGCGTCGGGGATGCCCGGCTATGCGCTGGTGGAGCGGCCACTGAGCTACTCGCTCAAGCGCGGGCCCAACGCGATATCGGCCGTCAGCGTGCCGCCGGCGATGGATGTGGAAGCCGCGGTACTGCGTCCGGCCGGTGAAGGCACCAGCGTGCTGTCTCAACGCTTCGTCGCCGGCCTGTCGGGTGGCGAAGACGTGCTGGCGCAGGCCGTCGGCCAGCGCGTGGCGGTCGAACACACCTCCGGCGGCGCCAAGCAGACCGACAACGGCACGCTGGTCTCTTCCTCCGGCACCAGCCTGGCGCTGGCATTGAACGATGGCCGCATCAAGGTGATCCGCGACTACGACAACTTCAGCGTGATCGACGGCGCCGAGACGTTCCCCGGCCAGCCGTCGCTGCAGTGGACGGTCAATGCAGCGTCCGCCGGGGACGCCGACTTCACCTTGCACTACCCGATGGGGGGCATGGCGTGGCGCGCGGAGTACACCGCGACGATCGCAAATGGCGATGGCTGCGCGATGTCGCTGGACGGCGCCGCGCTGGTCGCCAACCGCTCCGGCGTCACTTTTGCCGATGCGCGGGTGACGCTGGTCGCGGGCGAACCGGCCCGCGTACGCCGCGACCGGCCGGAAATGTACGCACGGGCCGCCGCTGCGCCGATGGCCATGGATGCCGCGGCGGGCAACATGCCGACCCAGCGGCGCTCGGCTGAGTACCACGCCTACGAACTGCCGCGCGCGGTGCGCATCAGCCAAGGTGCGACCGAGCGCATTCCGCTGTTCCCCTCGCGCAGCAACGTGGCGTGCGAGCGCGCGTATGTGGTGGAGGCCGACGCGCAGGACTGGCAGCCGCCCCAGCCGATGCTCGACCCCGGCTTCCGAGGCGCCACCGGTACCCTGCCGGTGTCGGTCGCCGTGTCGCTCGACAACACCAAGGACGCGGGCCTGGGCCAGCCGCTGCCCGCCGGACGCGTGCGCGTGTTCGAGGGGGCCGACTTCCTGGGCGAGTCGCGGCTGGACCACATCGCGTCCGGCGGCGAGGTGCGCGTGGAAGTCGGCGAGGCCTTCGACCTCTCCGCCGAGCGGGAGAACACCGCGTTCGACGTCGACCGCAGCGGCCGCACCATCACCGAGTCCTTCGCGCTGACCCTGCGCAACGCCAAGGCCGCCGACGCCACCGTTCGCGTCGTCGAACCGCTGCCGCGCTGGAGCGATTGGGAAATCGTCGAGAGCAGCGTGCCTGGCGAGCGCCAGGACGCGCGGCACGCCGTATTCGAGGTGCCCGTGCCAGCCGGCGGCGAAACCCGCCTGACCTACACCGTGCGCTACCGCTGGGCCCGGGACGTGGCGCCATGACCGCCTGCATCGAAACCGTCCCGCACGCGGGCGGCATCTTCGAGCTGCGCATGGCACGGCCGCCAGTCAACGCGCTCGACCCGGACCTGTGCGGCGGGCTGCGCGATGCGGTGAAGGCCGCGGTCGACGGCGGCGCGCGCGGCCTCGTGCTGTCCAGCGCCGCGAAGGTGTTCTCCGCGGGACTGGACGTGCCGCACCTGCTGTCGCTGGGCGATGACCGCGCCGCACTGATGCACGCATGGGAAACCTTCTTCGATGCGGCTCGCGCACTGGCCGGCGCGCCCGTGCCGGTGGTGGCCGCCATCGCAGGGCATGCGCCTGCCGGCGGCTGCGTGCTCGCCCTGTGCTGCGACTACCGCGTGATGGCATCGGGTCCGTACCGGGTCGGCCTCAACGAAACCCAGGTCGGCTTGGCCGCACCGGAGGGCGTCCAGCGGCTGCTGCGCCGCGTGGTCGGCCCCTACCGCGCCGAGCGCATGCTGGTGTCGGGCGAAATGGTCGAGGCCGAGGACGCCCTGCGCATCGGGCTGGTGGACGAGGTGGTCGACATCGACAGCGTCGTGAAGCGCTCGGTGGTCTGGCTGGAACTCCTGCTGGCCCTGCCCCGCGAGGCGATGCTGGCCACGCGTGCGATGGCGCGCACCGACCTGGTGGAAGCGCTGCAGCCGCAGCACATCCAGCTGGAGCGTTTCATCGAGGCGTGGTACCGGCCGGACTGCCAGCAGGCGTTGCAGGCGCTGGTGGCGCGGCTGGGGAAGTAGCGCCGGGCTATGGAGGCGGGCCTCCTGTAGGAGCGACGTAAGTCGCGACCGCGACGTCTCGTGACGCGGACGTTTCGCGACTTGCGTCGCTCCTACAAGACCACTTGGAGCTTCGCTCGCATTCCCGCCAGCACTGATCGCGGCTGAAGCCGCTCCTACAAGGGCCCTTTCGCGACGGGCCGTGACGGGTCCTCGATCCAACCGCTCCACGAACCCGTCGCCAGCCGTGCACCCGGCAGGCCCGCGTACGCCATCGCCAGCAGGTGGTGGCACGCGGTGACACCCGAGCCGCACATCGCAACCCAGTCGCCGGCGGAGGCGTCGCCCAGCATTGCCTTGAACTCGCTGGCCAGCCGGTCCGGCGACTTGAAGCGCCCGTCTTCCAGGTTGTCGGCGAATGGCCGATTGACCGCACCGGGGACGTGGCCGGCGACGCGATCGATCGGCTCGACCTCGCCACGGAACCGCGCCGGCGCACGCGCATCGACCAGGCCACCGCCCGCCGCGAGGTGCTTGGCCACCGAGCTGCTGTCGAACAGCGATGCGTCATCGAAGCGCACCGGATACGACAACGCTCCCTCAGGCGGTACCGCCGCGTCCACCGGGAAGCCGCGCTCGCGCCACGCGGCCCAGCCTCCATCCATCACCGCCACCTTCTGGTGGCCGGCCATGCGCAGCAGGCACCACACGCGGGCCGCCGCCAGCGCGCCGCCCGCGTCGTCATACGCCACCACCCGGCTCTCCGGCGTCACGCCCCAACGCGACAGCACGCGCGCGAAGGCATCGGCCGACGGCCAAGGATGCCGCCCCTCGCCGCTTCCCGGCGGCCCCGACAGATCGCGTTCCAGGTGCGCGTAATGCGCGCCGGGTATGTGCGACGCGCAATAGGCCGACTCACCCGCACCCGGGTCTTCGTGCAGCGCCGGGGAGAATCGCGCATCGATCACCACCACGTCCTCATCGTCCAGCGCCGCCAGCAGGTCGGCGGGGTCGACGACGGTGGTCCAGTCCGGTTGTTCGGGTCGGGTCATCGGATCGCCTCCAGTCGGGTCCGCAGGTTGAGCAGCATCGAGGCGGTCGCGCCCCAGATGCGCTGGGCGGGGTAACGGTACTCGTGCACCTCGCGGGGTCGGCCCCGGTAGTCGAGCACATGCGAAGCGAGGTTGCGGGGATCGAGCAGGAACGAGAGCGGCACCTCGAACACGTCCGCGACCTCGTTGGGGTCGGGCACCGGCTCGAACCCGGCGTCGACGATCGCCACCACCGGCATCACGCGGAAACCGGTGATGGTCGCCAGCGGGTCAAGGAAACCCAGCGGTGCCACCTGCGACGGCGGCAAGCCGATTTCCTCGCCGGCTTCGCGCACCGCCGCGGCGACGGCGTCGGCATCATCGGCTTCCAACCGGCCGCCGGGGAAGCTGACCTGGCCGGCGTGGTGCCGCAAGGCATCGGTGCGCCGCGTCAGGATCACGCGGGTGCCGCCTGCGCGCGGCACCAGGCCGACCAGCACCGCCGCCTCGACCAGCACGGCATCGTCGGGAATCAGGTCGTGGAGTTCGCTTCGGTTCCAGCCACCTTCGGTGGGTGGCGCGGCCAGCGCATGCAGCGCATCGCCCAGGCGCGGGCAATCGTGCAGGGGTTCCGGATGCGACTTGAGGGGGGAGGCCGCCATCCCGTCAGGCTACCTCAGGCGCGATTGGCCTCGCGCTCGGGAAGCACCGTCTCCATCCAGCGCAGGCGTTCGTCGTCGCCCATCTGCGACCAGCGCGCGATCTCGCCCGTGCT
The DNA here is from genome assembly GCF_020026895.1 of Novilysobacter selenitireducens. Classification (GTDB taxonomy): domain Bacteria; phylum Pseudomonadota; class Gammaproteobacteria; order Xanthomonadales; family Xanthomonadaceae; genus Lysobacter_C; species Lysobacter_C selenitireducens. The sequence continues at coordinate 90,395 of NZ_JAINZW010000004.1, read as the reverse complement.
TCGGTGGCAGCCCTCGCACAGGCCCTCCTCGTCGAGAGTACAGACGCCGATGCAGGGGCTGAGGACGGCACGGAAGGTGGGGGTGTTCATTGGGACTCGGGAAGCACGGATGCTGGAAATGCGGGCGCTGGAATCGCCAGTTGCAGAAATGCATTGCGCCGGCGAGGGCCGGCGCAATGGGTAGTGCTCAAACTCAGGCAATGCATGCGTCGCTGGATCCCCGATCGAAGCACTCGGGGATGACGTATCGGCAAAGCCGTCCGCGCATTGCGCGGACGGGCCGATACGTCACTTGACGCTGACGAGCTTGATTTCGAACTGGACGGCGACGTTCGGCGGGAACGGCGTGTTCGGGTTGGCACCGTACGCGCGCTCCGGCGGCAGGGTGACTTCCCACTTGGCGCCGGCCGGCATCTGCAGCAGCACTTCACGCATCGCCGGCATTTCGATCTCGCTGATCTTCATGGCCGGGACGTTCTGCGCCGGCCGTGCCGGCTGCGGACGCTCGCCCCAGGCGTAGGGACCGGCGATCTGCAGCTCGACCGTGCTGGCCTGGGTCGGCTTGGCGCCGTTGCCGGCTTCCATCACGCGGTACTGCACGCCGCTGGGCAGCGACTGCACGCCCGACTTGGCCTTGTTCTGCGCCAGGAAGCCGTCGCTCTTGGTCTTGTTGGTGGCGGCGGCCTTGTCCCACTCGGCCTTGGCCTTGGCCTGCTGGCGCTGCTGCATGTTCTGCACGGCGGTGCGCAGCTGGTCGACCGGCACGGCCGGCTCCTTCTTGGCGTAGCCGTCCTGCAGGCCCTTGATGACGCTGTTGACGTCGACCTGTTCACCGCTTTCGATGGCGTTGCGGCCCAGGTCGTACCCGAGCGCGTAGCTCAGCTTGCCCTTCTCCGAGGAAATGTCCTGTGCGGCGGCGCTGCCGGCGGCCAGGGCAACTGCGGCGACGGCGGCCGCGATCAAACGCAACTTCATTCGGTGAAACCTCCGATAATGGCTCGGGACGGCCTGGGCCGTCCCGCTTGTCCGGGGCGTCATGCCCGGAGATGAGTGCGCAAACCGGGTCACAAGACCCCGACTTGACGGGCTAGGATAACGGCGGCATGGCTTAACTGCCACTGACGCCGACCGTCTGACCCCGCGCCCCCGCGGGAGTTCCACGCGCCCGGCCAGCCCTCCTTTTCCTCTCTGAACGGGTCATCCATGTCCGCATCACCCCTGCTGATCGAAGACGTCGGCGCCGTGCGCCGCATCACCGTCAACCGCCCCGACAAGCTGAATGCCCTCAACCTGGCGACGCTCGACGCGCTGGCCGAGGCTTTCCGCGACGCCGACCGCGACGATGCCGTCCGCACCATCGTGCTGACTGGCGCCGGGCCCAAGGCCTTCGTCGCCGGCGCCGACATCGCCGAAATGAACACGTTGACCCCGGTCCAGGGGCGTGATTTCTCGCTGCGCGGACAGCGGATGATGCGCGCGGTGGAAACGCTGTCCAAGCCGGTGGTGGCGATGATCAACGGCTTCGCGCTGGGCGGCGGGCTGGAGCTGGCGATGTGCTGTCACCTGCGCGTGGCGGCCGACAGCGCCAAAGTCGGGCAACCCGAGATCAACCTGGGGCTGATCCCGGGATTCGGTGGTACCCAGCGCCTGCTGCGACTGGCCGGCCGTGCCGCGACGCTGGAGCTGTGCCTGGTCGGCGCGCCGATCGACGCGAACCGCGCACGCGAGCTGGGCATCGTCAACCGCGTCGTGCCCGCAGCCGACCTCGAGGCCGAGACGATGAAGCTGGCCGAACAGCTGGCCGCGTCGGCACCGCTGGCGATGCGCGGCGTGCTGGACTGCGTCAATTTCGGCGGCGAGTCGTCCATCGAGGAAGGCCTGGCCTACGAGACCGCGCAGTTCGGCTTGATGTTCTCCACCGACGACATGCGCGAAGGCACCGGCGCGTTCCGGGAGCGCCGCAAGCCGGCGTTCAACGGCCGCTGACCGGCGACCTCCATGGCTTCCGACGGGGCACGGTCGTGCAGCGTGTGTGGGTGCGGGCATGACGGCGCACCACAGCACGTGATCGCCACCGCGTTGCGCATCGACGATGTCGACGCGGCCATCGAGGGCGGGCTGCTGGATGCCGACGCGGCGTGCCCCGGCTGCAGCGCGGACTGCACCACCATGATCGAGGCGGCGCGCAGCGAGCGCCTCGACGCATTGGCGGCGCGCGAGCGGTACCGCGCGCGGGAGGCCCGTCTGCAGCGTCGGGCGCAGGAGCGCGCCGCGCGCCGCACAGCCCCTGCGGCCGTGCCCGGTACGCCGGCAGGTCCCGCCGCCCAACCGGCACTGCCTCCGGCCGCCGCTGCCGCCCTTGCACGTGCCAAGGCGCGAGCCGCCGCACTAAAACCCTAGAAGACCAGAAGCACTTCGCCACGGATTGCACGGAGTGACACGGATGGGAGCAGCAATTGGACGTGGGGCACCCATACCTGCCAACCCGACTGTCGAGACCTGGGCTATCCAGCCTCCCCATCATTCTGATCCGCCTTCCATCCGTGTAATCCGTGGCAAGAACGCCTTTCCAGATGCCGACCCCGATCAAGCCCCGCAAGCGCGCCACACGTCGATCGCGCCTGACCGCCGCGCAGCGCGACGAGATGTTCGCCCGGCTGAAGGCGTACAACCCGAAGCCGACGACAGAGCTGGAGTTCTCTACGCCGTACGAGTTGCTCGTCGCGGTGACCCTTTCAGCGCAGGCCACCGACGTCGGCGTCAACAAGGCGACGCGCCGGCTGTTTCCGGTGGCGAACACGCCCGAAGCGATCGCGGCGCTCGGCGTCGAGGGACTGAAGCCCTACATCTCCACCATCGGCCTGTACAACACCAAGGCCGCCAACGTGGTGGCGATGGCGGAGCAGTTGCTGCGTGACCACGATGGCGAAGTACCTCGCCAGCGCGAGGCGCTGGAGGCGCTGCCCGGTGTTGGACGCAAGACCGCGAATGTCGTGCTCAACACCGCGTTCGGCGAGCCGACCATGGCCGTGGACACGCACATCTTCCGCGTCGCCAACCGCACCGGGCTTGCACCCGGCAAGAACGTGCGCGAGGTCGAGGACGGCCTGCTGCGCGCCGTGCCCGAGGCCTATCTGCACGACGCGCACCACTGGCTGATCCTGCACGGCCGCTACGTGTGCAAGGCGCGCAAGCCCGATTGCCCGAAGTGCGTGATCCGCGACCTCTGCAAGTACCCGGACAAGACGCCGGGCGACGCGGAGTCGTTGTAGGAGCGGCTTCAGCCCCGATGAAGTGCTCGGGACCTTTGTAGGAGCGACGCAAGTCTCGACCCCACCCGCCAACGAAGTTCGGTCGCGACTTACGTCGCTCCTACAGGGGCCTTGATTGGCCATCGCGGCTGAAGCCGCTCCTACAGGGGCCGTGACCTCGGCGTGGGTCTACAGCTACACGTACTGCCTCTCGCGCAGCCACTTGGTGGCCACCCACTTCTCGCCTTCGATCACCGGCGCGCCGCCATGCAGGGTGCCGGTCATGGGGTGCGGGCGGTCGTAGCTGAAGAACACCGCGTTGCCCTTGATCGGCGCCACCTCGAAGCGTGCGTCCGGAAAGGTCGTGGCGCCGCCGCATTCGGGCGTGTTGAGGTAGATCACCAGCGACGCCACGCGCTGGCCACCCCGCGCCAGCAGCGCGGACGTGCCAGGGCGCTGCGGGTCGAAATAGTCGTAATGCGGTCGGTACTCCGCGCCCGGGCCATAGCGCAGCACCTGCAAGCCTTCGCCATGGTCGACCGGCCAGTCCAGCAGCGTGGCGATGCGCGCTTCGATGCGCCGGCACAGCGCGTCGGCGCCGCGCGCGAAGAACATGCCCTGGCTGGTTCGCCCCTCGTGCACCTCGTCCACGCCGCTGTCGAGGTTGAACGTCGACGAGCGTGACAACCGGCTGCGGGCCGAGGCCACCAGCGCATCGCACTCCTCGTGCGACAGCACGCTGCCGAACACGATGACCCGCGGGTGCAGCAGGTTGGCCAGCACCTGTACCTGGCGGTCGCCCGCATCGACGGTCGCGCGACCGTTGGCCACGATCGGCGCGGGTACGCGCACCGGCACCGGCAGGCCCTCCTCGACAGCGTGTTGCTCGAGGAAGCGGCGCGTCACCCATTCCACCGCGTCGATCGCCGCGTCCTCGTCCCAGCCCTGTTCCACCAGCGGCGCGAGCACCGCTTCGGGCGGTTGGCCGGCGCGCACCTGCTCGACGATCCACGCGGCCAGCGCGTCGTCGACTTCGACGTCCTGCGAAGGGATGGCTTCGGTGTGCACGCACGCGACGCTACGTGCGACATGTGTCAGCGGTGTTGCAACCACGCGGCATTCCACGTGACGCACAACCCAGGCGCGTGCAGCAACGAGTGCGAATTCGCACCGTCGCAAAAACGCAAAGGAAGTGTCACTAAACGAACCTATAACAACTCCCCGAATCGTCACTCAGGGAATGAGGCGACCCGACCCCCGCCATGCGGAGGCCGGTTGGCCTTGTTTCGTGTGCGCTCGACCCACCCCTCGATTTGGAGACGTGAGAATGTCCGTTCGCAACAATTCCCGGACGCTGCTGATGACCTTCGGCGCTGTCCTTGCACTCAGCGGCTGCGGCGGCAATGGCGCCGACCGTGTCGCTTCCCCGGGTGAAGGGGCATTCCCGCCTCCGCCGCCGACCGCTCCGCCGCCGCCCCCGCCGCCGCCGACCTCCCCGCCGCCGACCGGTGGCCCGGCCGCGGAATGCCCGGAAGGCTTCGCCAACATCGGCACCGTGGCCGACGGCACCCTGCGTGCCTGCCGCGTGCCCGAACTGATCGTGGGCGACCTGGTGATCCCCAACCGCGACGGCACCGTCTACGCCATCTCCGGCCGCGTCGCCGTGGGCGAAGACCAGGGCGGCGACATCGACAACCCGACCGCCGGCACGCGTGACGGCATCCTGACCATCGAGCCCGGCGTGACGCTGTACGGCTCTGCGGGCGCAGACCTGCTGGTGGTCAACCGCGGCTCGCAGATCTACGCCGAAGGCACCGCGCAGGAGCCGATCGTCTTCACCGCACGCCAGAGCGTGGAAGGCGAGACCAACGTGGACTCCATCGGCTTGTGGGGCGGCGTTGCCATCCTCGGCCGTGCGCCGATCAGTGCCTGCCCCGGCACCACCGTCTCGGGCACGCCGGAGTGCCAGGAGCAGGTCGAGGGCACCAACGCGTTCTACGGCGGCAATGCGCCGCGCGACAACAGCGGCGTGATGCGGTACGTGCGCGTCCAGCACTCGGGTTTTGAAGTCACGCCCAACAACGAGCTCAACGGCATCACCCTGGCCGGCGTCGGCGACGGCACCACGTTCGACCACATCCAGGTGCACAACAGCTCCGACGACGGCATCGAAATCTTCGGCGGCACCGTCAAGGGCCGCTACATCGTGCTGACGGGCAACGACGACGACAGCCTCGACACCGACACCGGCTGGGACGGCGCCCTGCAGTTCGGCATCGTGCTGCAGCGCTCGAACGGCGGCGACCGCATGAGCGAGTGGAGCGCGATCCGCCGCGAGCCGTACTCCAACCCGAAGGTCGCCAACTTCACCTACGTCGGCCGCGCCGGCGGTGGTGCCGCGCTGACCCTCAACCAGGGCACGCAGGCGGAGTTCTACAACACCGTGGTGACCCGTCCGGCCGGTGGCACCGGCGACGCGGAGTTCTGCTTCCGCATCGACGACGACAACACCTCGGGCACGTTCGGCTCGGTGCACTTCTCCTGCCCGGTGGCCTTCGCCGACCAGCGCGCGGCCGATGCCTTCAACGCCGGCACCGACAACGTCGCCGACGGCACCTCCACGCTGACGGCCACGTTCGTCAACGGCGCCAACGAAACCGCGGTCCCGGCGTTCCAGGGCCTGCAGGCGGTGGATTCGTTCTTCCAGCAGGTGGACTACATCGGTGGCGTGCGCAACGCCAGCGATACCTGGTGGCAGGGCTGGACCTGCGGCCTTGATGGCAATACCCCCTGCTGACGGGGACCGGGACGGGGCGGCACAGGCCGCCCCGTTCCATCACCCACCGCCCCACCCCGCAGCCAAGGTTCCCAATCCATGAAGCGCACCCAGACCCGTACCGGCCTGTTCCTCGCCATTTCCGCCCTGCTCGCCTGCAACGGCGCGCTGGCCCAGTCGACGCCACCGGCCGACCCCGCCGCCACCGCGGCACCCACCACCGCCGACACCACCGCGACCCAGCTGGACGCGGTCGAAGTGCGCAGCGAGTACATCCCCGAACCGATGCTGCAGACCTCCGAGGTCGCCTCGTTCGTCACCCGAGAGGATTTCGAGCGCACCGGCGACAGCGATGCCGCCGCGGCCCTCACCCGCGTGACCGGCCTGAGCCTGGTGCGCGACAAGTTCGTGTACGTGCGTGGCCTGGGCGAGCGCTACTCCTCGGCGCTGCTCAACGGCTCGCCGCTTCCCAGCCCCGAACCGCTGCAGCGCGTGGTTCCGCTGGACCTGTTCCCGAGCGAAGTGCTCGACAGCGTGACGGTCCAGAAGACCTACTCGGTGAAGTATCCCGGCGAGTTCGGTGGCGGCGTCATCGACCTGCAGTCGCTGGCCGTGCCGGACGAGCCGTTCCTCAACTTCTCCATCGGGATGGGCGGCAACAGCGTCACCACCGGCGAGAAGGGCCTGACCTACTACGGCTCGGACACCGATTACTGGGGCTATGACGACGGCACCCGCAAGGCGCCGCGCGAGCTGCAGGACGCCGTCGCAACCGGCCAGCGCGTCGACCTGGGCGCCTTCAGCCGCGAGGACCTGCGCCGCATCGGCCGCAGCTTCGAAAACGCCAACCTCAACGTGCTGCAGGAAAAGGACAGCATCGATCCCGACACCAGCTTCGGCGGCAGCGCCGGCTACTCCGCCGACATGGGCGCGGGTCGGCTGGGCTTCGTCGCCGTAGCCGGGTTCGAGAACGAGTGGCGCACGCGCTTCGGCACCGAGCAGGACGGCTTCTTCGTTGGCGACTCGGTGGAGTTCGACCGCGACTTCGACTTCCTCGCCACCCAGAACAACGCCACCGTCAACGTGCTGCTGGGCACCGGCTTCGAGACCGACCGCCACCGCCTGGGCCTGGTGACGCTGTACGTGCACGACACCATCAAGGAAGCCAAGAGCCGCGCCGGCCTGGACAACCTGGCGGGCTTCACCGCGCGCGACGACACCACCGAATGGTTCGAGCGCGAGCTGATCAACCACCAGGTCAGCGGTTCGCACAAGTTCGGCGAGTACGACGACGTCACGGTCGAGTGGCGCGGCTCGGTCGCCGAGGCCAACCGTGATGTGCCGTACGAGAAGGGCATCCGCTACGAGCTGGTCGACGGCTACTGGTCGCACGACGGTTCGCGCGTGCAGAACTACACGCGTTTCAGCTTCGTCGAGGACGAGCTCGCCAGCGGCGGCGTCGATGTCACCTGGCGCCTGCCGATCGACCGTGACGTCACCCTGACCGGCGGCCTGTCGTACCTCGACAACGACCGCACCGCCGAGTCGCGCGAGTTCCGCTTCCTCGCACTGGACGGCGCCCTGCCGTTCTACAACCGCTACCAGCGCGTGGACTACCTGCTGTCGGACTTCAACCTCAGCCAGGACCTGCTGCGCCTGCGCGAGACCACCGGCAGCTTCGGCGCGGCGGCCTACGACGCCACGCTGAAGGTGAAGGGCGCCTACCTGCAGGCCGAGGGCGAAATCACCCCGGCCGTGCGTGCCACCGTCGGCATGCGCTACGAGGACGCCACCCAGGCCATCGAGCCGTACGACATCTTCACCGGCGTGCGCCAGGACAGCGCGGACCCGCTGGTCAACGACTACCTGCTGCCGGCCGCCACGCTGACCTGGAACTTCGCCGACAACCAGCAGGTGCGCTTCGGCGCGTCCAAGACCATCGCCCGGCCGCAGTTCCGTGAGCTGGCGCCACAGCAGTACCAGGACCCGGACTCGGACCGCCAGTTCTACGGCAACCCCTACCTGGTCGACAGCGAGCTGGTGAACCTGGATGCCCGCTACGAGTGGTTCTTCGGGGCCGGCGAGTACTTCACCGTGGGCGGGTTCTACAAGCAGATCGACAACCCGATCGAGTCCAACGTCAACTTCGCCGGCGGCACCACGTTCCAGAGCTTCCTCAATGCGCCGGAAGCGACCGTCTACGGTGCCGAGATCGAGTTCAAGAAGTATTTCGACCCGGCGATCGACGCGGCGTGGTGGGGCGAGAACCGCTTGTACGTCGCCAGCAACTACACCTGGTCGCAGTCGGAAGTGAACGCCGACGAGGGCGACACGGTGCGGCCGTACGGGTTCCCGGCACCGGTCGACGCCACCCTGTTCGTGCGCGACGGCAGCACGCTGCAGGGCCAGTCCGACCATATCGCCAACCTGCAGCTGGGCATCGAGGACGAGGCCACGCGCACGCAGGCGACGCTCATCGCCAACTACGTCAGCGAGCGCATCTCCGCGCGCGGCCGCCCCGGCCAGCCCGACTACATCGACGAACCCGGCACCAGCCTGGACTTCGTCCTGCGCAAGGGCTTCACCCTGGGCGGTACCGACATGACGCTGGGCTTCTCGGCCCGCAATCTGCTGGACACGGACTACCAGGAGTACCAGGAGCGCGACGGCAACCGCGTCGATGTCCTGCGCTATTCGCCCGGCGTGTCCTATGACGTGAGCCTGTCGGCGTCGTTCTGACGCCCGCGCGGCCGCCCCGCAACGGGGCGGCCGCGATGCATGTCCGTCGCATGAAGGTTATGTGGCAGTTGCCGTCAAGCTGTCACATAGCTGTCGCACCCTTTCCGCATTCCGGCTGACCTTGTTCGCCCCGCGGAAATCCCCGTGCCGATGCTTTCGTTCCCACTCCCCGACGCACTGACATGGCGGCCCGATGGCGCCGCCCTGCGCCGCGCTGTCGAGCTCGCCATCGTGCTGCTGCTGGGCATGCAGGCGGCCCGATTGGTCTGGCTGGTACTTGCGCCACTGGGGCCCTTCGGCGGGTCGCCGCCGGATGCCGCGGTGATGACACCCGCGCCGGCCATGACGATTTCGCGCGACCCCTTCTTCCCCGCATCGACAACGGCCACGGCATCGGCGGATGCCAGCGGTGACTTCACCCTGTTCGGGGTCAATGTCGGCGGCGGCTCGGCCATCCTCGCCGGCAAGGACGGGCGGCAGGCGTCATGGCGCATCGGCCAGGAGGTCGCACCCGGCGTGCGCCTGCAGGCCGTGGATGCCAGCGGCGCGGTGCTCGACGTCAGTGGCCGGCAGCAGCGACTGGCGCTGCAGGCACGCGCTTTCTCGTCTCCGGCCCTTGCGCCCGCAGGCCAGCTGCCCAGCGCACGTGCGGCCGGTACGGGTGCGGATGCGACGCCCACGATCGACCCGGCCGCGCTGCTGCAACAGGCCGGTCTGCGCCCGCGCATCACCGACGGCCGCATCGTCGGCTACACCCTGATCCCGCGAGGCGACGACGCACTGGTGCGCCAGGCCGGGCTGCGCGCGGGCGATGTCGTGGTCGCGATCAACGGCAACACGCTGACGCCCGAGCGCCTGGGCGAACTCGAATCCGACCTCGCCGGACGTGATGCCGTCGAACTCACCGTGCTGCGCGACGGCACCACCCGGACCCTGACCCTGCGGACGCCTACGCCTTGAAGCCCTCGCTTTCCCGAACCCTGCTCGTCCCGTTGCTGTGCGTGACGCTCGCGCTTCCCGCCAACGCCCAATCGCCGGCCGGCGCGCCCGCGGGCGGCGTCGCGGCGATGGACGTGCGCGATGCCGACATCCGCGCCTTCATCCAGGACGTCGCCCGCGCCACCGGCACCACCTTTATCGTCGATCCGCGCGTGCAGGGCACGGTGAGCTTCTCGCGCGACCAGCCGATGACCGAATCCGAGCTGATCGGCGTGCTGCTGGCGATCCTGCGCGCCAACGGGCTGGTGGCGGTGCCGACCGGCGCTGGTGCCTACCGCGTCGTGCCCGACGACACCGCCGCGCAACAACCCGGCTCGGCCGGCGGCTCGACGCTGGGGTTCGCCACCGAAGTGTTCCCGCTGTCACGGGTGGATGCGCGGGTCGCGGCCGAGACGCTCAAGCCGCTGGTGGGCCGCGGCGGCATGGTCATGGCGCTGCCGCAGGGCAACAGCCTGCTGGTGGCCGACTATGCCGACAACCTTCGGCGCCTGCGTCGGCTGGTGGCACAGATCGACACCGACCGCGCGACCGTCGACACCGTGACGCTGCGCAACAGCTCGGCGGCCGACATCGCCGCGACCGTCAACCAGCTGTTCGGCATGCAGGGCGCGGACGGCACGAGCGGCGCGCTTTCGGTGCTGCCGGTGGAGAGCAGCAACTCGATCGTGGTGCGCGGCGACGCCACGCTGATCGGGCGCGTGGTGCAGATGATCCTGGAGCTGGACCGCCGCGCCGAGCAGCAGGGCAACGTGCGCGTGGTCAAGCTGCAGCATGCCGACGCCGACGAGCTGTTGCCGGTGCTGCAGCAGCTGGTCGGCCAGACGCCCTCCCCGACTGACACCACCGGCGGCATCGACCCGGCGACGGTCGCCGCCGCGGCCGGTGCGGCCGGCGCGCAGCCGGCGCAGGTCATCAGCCCGCGACCCGGCAGCGGCCGCCGCCCGACGATCGTCCGCTACCCCGGCTCCAACGCACTGATCATCAATGCCGACCCGGACATCCAGCGCACGCTGATGGACGTCATCGGCCAGCTGGACGTGCGCCGCCAGCAGGTGCTGGTGGAGGCGATCGTGGTGGAGATTTCCGACGCCGCCGCGCGCGACCTGGGCGTGCAGATCGCCGCCGCCAACGAGAAGGGCGTGCCGTTCGGCCTCACCCAGTTCCGCAACTCCGGCCCGGGCATCACCGAACTGGCCGGCGCTGCGCTGCTGGACCGCGACGAGGACCCGGACGCCAGCGAGACGGCGCGGGAGGCCGCGCTGCTGTCCCTACTCGGGCTGACCGGCGGGCTGGCCGGCATCGCCGGCTCGGCGGGTGACACGCTGTTCGGGTTGATCATCAACGCCGTGCGCAGCGACACCGGCTCCAACCTGCTGTCGACGCCGTCGATCATGACGCTGGACAACGAGGAGGCGCGCATCCTGGTCGGCCAGGAAGTGCCGATCACCACCGGCGAGGTGCTGGGCGATGGCAACACCAATCCGTTCCGCACCATCGAACGCAAGAACGTCGGCATCCAGCTGGAGGTCACGCCGCAGATCAACGCCGGTGGCGGCATCACCCTGCAGCTGCGGCAGGAGGTGTCGTCGGTCGCCGGCTCGGTCAGCAACCGCAGCGACGAGCTGATCTTCAACACGCGCGAGATCGAGACCCGCGTGCTGGTGGACGACGGCGCCATCGTGGTGCTGGGTGGCCTGCTGGACCAGAACGAAAGCGCGTCCATCGACAAGGTGCCGCTGCTGGGCGACATCCCGCTGCTGGGCAGCCTGTTCCGCAGCACGTCGCGGTCCAAGGCCAAGACCAACCTGATGGTGTTCCTGCGCCCGACCATCATCCGCGACAGCCGGGAGATGCAGGCCGCCACCGCGCCGCGCTACGACTACATGCGCGATGCGCAGCTGCAGCTGCCCCGCCGCGACAACGGCGAACGCGCCGCGATCGACGCGCTGGTGCAGGACTACCTGCGCACGCAGCCGCCGGTCGCGCCTGCCGCGGCGCCGGTGACCGACGGCACCGCCCCCGCCACCCGCGACACCGCCCCCGCCCCGTGACCGCGACGCTGCCACTGCTGCCCTATGGCTTCGCCAAGCAGCACGGCGTGCTCGTGCTGGATGCATCGGCGCAGGCGCCTGGCGAACCCGCGCGCGTCGGCCTGCGCGAAGGCGCCGCGCCCGCGGCGTTGCTGGAAGCCCGTCGCGTGCTGGCGCGGCCGCTGGTGGTGGAGCCGATGGCCAGCGGCGCATTCGACCGCCGCCTGTCGGAGGTCTACGCCGATGCCGGCCTCGGCGCTTCCGGGCAGGTCGACGCGATGGACCCGCACGGCAACCTCGATGCGCTGGTCGAAGACATCCCCGCCGCGGCCGACCTGCTGGAAAGCCAGGACGACGCCCCCGTCATCCGCCTGATCAACGGGGTCATCGCTGAAGGCGTGCGGCTGGGCGCGTCGGACATCCACATCGAGCCGTTCGAGGCGGCGCTGCGGGTGCGCTTCCGCGTCGACGGCGTCATGCGCGAGGCGGTCGCCCTGCCCGCCCGCATCGCGCCGCTGCTGGTGTCGCGCGTCAAAGTGATGGCGCGGCTGGACATCGCCGAGAAGCGCGTGCCGCAGGACGGCCGCATCTCGCTGTCGATGGGCGCGCGGGCGCTGGACGTGCGCGTGTCCACCCTGCCCGCCCGCGGCGGCGAGCGCGTGGTGCTGCGCATCCTCGACAAGGAGGCCGGCGCGCTGGCCATGGAACAGCTCGGCATGCCGCCTCAGGTACTGGACGCACTGCGCGGCGCGCTGCGCCAGCCCAACGGCATCGTGCTGGTGACCGGCCCGACCGGCTCGGGCAAGACCACCACGCTGTACGCCGGCCTGGCCTCGCTCAACGACGGCCGCGGCAACATCCTCACCGTCGAGGACCCGGTTGAGTACGCCATCGACGGCATCGGCCAGACCCAGGTCAACGCCAAGGTCGGCATGACCTTCGCCGCGGGGCTGCGCGCGATCCTGCGCCAGGACCCGGACGTGGTGATGGTCGGCGAGATCCGCGACACCGAAACCGCGCAGATCGCCGTCCAGGCCAGCCTCACCGGCCACCTGGTGCTGTCGACCGTGCATACCAACGACGCGGTCGGCGCGATCACCCGCCTGCGTGACATGGGGGTCGAGCCGTTCCTGCTGGCCTCGACGGTCCGCCTGATCCTGGCCCAGCGGCTGCTGCGGCGGCTGTGCACGCAGTGCCGTGCGCCGCGCGAGGTCGAGCCCGGCGATGCGGCGGTGATGGGCGCCAACTACGCCGGCCCGCTGTTCCGCGCCGTCGGTTGCCCGGCCTGCAACCACACCGGCTATGCCGGCCGGCTGGGCGTGTACGAAGCGGTGCGGATCGACGACACGCTGCGGAGGCTGATCGGCACCAACGCCGACGAGGACGCACTGGCGACCGCCGCGTTCGCGCGCAGCGAGCGGCTGGAATCCTCGGCGCGGGCCTGCATCGCGCGCGGCGACACCACGGTCGAAGAGGCGCTGCGGGTCACGCGCCAGGTGGAGGGCGGCTATGGCGACGTTTGAGTACGCCGCGCTCGACGCGCAGGGCCGCACGCGTACCGGCCGCCTCAACGCCGACGGCGCCCGCGAGGCGCGCCGGCAGCTGCGCGAGCGCGAACTGGTTCCCACCCGCCTGGCGGCCGCCGCCACGCGCGACCGCGCCGAGCGCAGCGTGTTTGCCTCGCGCTTCCGTGCGCGCGACCTCGCATTGTTCACCCGCCAGCTGTCGACGCTGGTCGCGGCCGCACCGCTGGAAGAGGCGTTGCGCACCATCGGCGCGCAGTCCGACCGGCGTGCCGTGCGCCGGGTGGTCGGCGCTACGCACGCGCAGGTGCTGGAAGGCCTGCGCCTGTCGGACGCAATGGCGCGGCAGGGCAAGGCGTTCCCGCCGCTGTACCGCGCGATGGTCGCCGCCGGCGAAGGCACCGGCGCGCTGCCCGCCATTCTCGAACGGCTCGCCGACCTGCTCGAGCGCGAGCAGCAGGTGCGCGGCAAGCTGATCACCGCGCTGGTTTATCCCGCCTCGCTCGCCGTGGTGGCCGTCGCCGTGGTCATCGCGCTGATGGCGTTCGTCGTGCCCAAGGTGGTCGAACAGTTCGACTCGATGGGACGCACGCTGCCGGTGCTGACGCGCGTGGTGATCGCGGTGTCCGACGCCATGGCGACCTGGGGCCTGCCGCTGCTGGTCGTGCTGGCGTTGGCGGCGGCGGGCTTCATGCGGGCGCTGCGACATCCCGCCTTCCGGCTCCGGTTCGATGGCCTGCTGCTGCGGCTTCCGGTGCTCGGGCGCCTGACGCGCGACCTGCATGCCGCGCAGCTGGCACGCACGCTGTCGATCATGGTCAACAGCGGCCTGCCGCTGATGGAAGGCCTGGCGATCACCGCGCGCACCGTGCACAACCGCGTGCTGCGCGCGGCCACCGACACCATGGTCGCGTCCATCCGCGAAGGCGGCAGCCTGTCGGCGGCAATGCGCCGCGCCGGCGTGTTCCCGCCAACGCTGCTCTACATGGCCTCCAGCGGCGAGAACAGCGGACGCCTGGCACCGATGCTCGAGCGCGCCGCCGACTACCTGGAGCGCGAGTTCAACACCTTCACCTCGGTGGCGATGAGCCTGCTCGAGCCGCTGATCATCGTCGTGCTCGGCGGCGTGGTCGCGGTGATCGTGCTGGCCATCCTGCTGCCGATCCTCCAGTTCAACTCACTCGCCATCGGCTGATGGAGCTTGCGATGCCCCGTTCCCGACCCGTCCGTCAAATGCACACGCCTGTCGATCGCTCCGTGTGTCTGACATCCCCGCCAGAGCCCGGCGTCCTTCCCACCCCGTCATCCCGGCGAACGCCGGGATCCATCTTGACGTCGGCGGCGTCCTTGCCTTCCTCGGATTGGGAAGGCGTCGACGGCGACAACAACGGCAACAACGACAACGGCAGGATCAAAATGGATCCCGGCGTTCGCCGGGATGACGGTGGTGGAGGGTCACGGCGAGTCGTAGGCGTGCGAACCGGCATCCACGCAAACGCCGCCGGCTTCACCCTCGTCGAGCTCATGGTCGTGATCGTCATCATCGGCCTGCTGGCGACGATGGTGATGATCAACGTCATGCCCAGCCAGGACCGCGCCATGGTCGAAAAGGCGCGCGCCGACGTGTCGGTGCTGGAGCAGGCGATGGAGACCTACCGCCTGGACAACGTGGTCTATCCCACGACCGAGCAGGGGCTGGCGGCCCTTGTGCAGGCGCCGGCCGGCCTGGCGCGCCCGGAGCGCTACCGCCAGGGCGGCTACGTGCGCCGCCTGCCCGACGACCCGTGGGGCAACGCCTACCAGTACCGGCGCCCCGGCCGGCAGGCCGCCTTCGATGTGTACTCCTTCGGGGCCGACGGGGCCGAGGGCGGCGAAGGCGAGAACGCGGACATCGGCAACTGGCAGTGATCCATGCACGGCGTCGCTCGAACCGCCACCGGCTTTCGTCCGCATACGCAAGGCTTCACGCTGGTGGAGCTGATGGTGGTGCTGTTCATCGTCGGGCTCATGGGGGCCGCGGTGATGCTGACCGCGCTGGGCGAAGGCGACGTGCTCGCGCGTGACGCCGACACGTTGGCCACGCGGCTGGTGCGCGCGCAAGAAGAGGCGATCCTCGGCACCCGCGCCATCCAGGTGGTGGTCGATGCCGCGGGACACCGCGTGGAGCGGCAGGATTTCGAGCGGTGGGAGGCACTGGACGACGCGCCGTTCCGCGCGGTCGCGTGGACGCCGGGCACGGCGCCGGCCTTCGATGGCGCGGCCGAGCGGGTGACGTTCCATTTCGACGAATCCGGTGGCGCGCGCGTGGCCGCGGTGGCGCTGCACCGCGACGGCCGTCGCGTCCAAATTGGCGTCGGCGACGATGCCCGCATCCACGTCGGGGGCGAGGCCGGTGCGCACTGAACCGCGCCTCCGCCACGCGGGCTTCTCACTGATCGAGATGCTGGTCGCGCTCGCGGTTTTCAGCCTGGCCGTGATCGCACTGCTCCACCTGGCCGGCCAGAACACGCGCGCCGCGGCGGTCATCGAGGAGCGCGTGATCGCCGGCGTGGTGGCCGACAACCGCGCGGTCGAAGCGGTCCTGGCCGGGCCGGGCGAACTGGCGACGGAAGAGACCGGCGCGGAGACCTGCGGCGATAGAGCCTGGCAGTGGACCCGTCGCGTACAGGCCACCGACGACACCGGCATCGTGCGCGTGCAGGTCACGGTATCGCCTGCCGGCACCGGCGGCGTGTCGGCCGAGGCGAGCGTATTCCGGGGCGCGCCATGAGTCGGCGTGGCACCCGCGGCTTCACCCTGGTCGAGATGCTGGTCGCACTGGTCGTGTTCGGCCTGCTGTCGGCCGCCACTGTCGGCGTGCTGGTGCACGCGGCGGACAACCGCGAGGTGGTGGGCGCGCGGATGGACCGGCTGGGCGAACTCCAGCGCGCGCGTGCCCTGATCAAGGCCGACCTGGGCCAGGCCGCGCCGCGCCGCGTGCGCCGCGGCGATGGCAGCGCGGCGCGCACCGCCTTCATCGGCCAGCGGCCGGGTGACGCGCCGCTGTGGGGGTTCGTCCGGCGCGGCTGGTCCAATCCGGATGATGCGGCCCGGGCGTCGCTGCAGTACGTCGAGTACCGCATCGCCGGCCGCCAGCTGGAGCGCACCGCGCACGCCGCGCTGGACGGTGCGCGCGCGCCCGCGCCGCAGGTGGTGCTGACCGGCGTCGACGCCACCGCCATCGGTTACCGCTACCGCGGCCAGTGGAACGACGGCTGGCCCGGAGGGGCCGACGAGATTCCCGAGGCGATCCGCCTGACGCTGGACGTCGACGGCCTGGGCACGATCGAACAGCTGTTCCTGCTGCCGGGCGGTGGCGCGTGAAGCGGCAACGCGGGGTGGCCCTGCTCACCGTGCTGCTGCTGGTGGCGGTGATGACCGCGCTGGTCGTCGCGATGCTCGACGACATCCGCTTCGGCCTGCGCCGCGCCGGCAATGCCCAGGCGGTGGCGCAGGCGCAGTACTACGCGCTGGGCGCGGAGACGCTCGCGCGGCTGCAGATCGACCGCCTGGCCCGGCGCGACCCCACCCGCACCACGCTCGAGGGCAACTGGAACGGCCGTCCGTTCGTGTTCCCGGTCGGCGGCGAGGGCACGGGCGAGCCGCCGGGTGTCATCAGCGCGCGGGTGTCGGACGCGTCGAACTGCTTCAACCTCAACAGCGTGGTCGAGGGCGTGCCGGGCCAGTGGCAGCGGCGCGAACTCGGTGTCACCCAGTACGTGGCGTTGTTGCGGGCACTCGAGTTCCCGCCCCGTGACGCCGCGGCCCTCGCCGATGCGCTGGTCGACTGGATCGACAGCGACCAGGCGCGCGCACCGACCGGCGCGGAGGATGCCGAGTACACCCTGGGTGGCGACGGCTACCGCACCGGCGCGACCCTGCTGGCCGAAGCCAGCGAACTGCGCGCGGTGCGCGGCCACGACGCCGCGGCGTACGCGCGCATCCGGCCGCACGTGTGCGCGCTGCCCGAGGCCACGCTGTCGCCGATCAACCTCAATACGCTGCAGGAGGATGATGCGGTGCTGCTGGCGATGCTGACCGACGGCGCGCTGGCGCCGGCGCGCGCGCGCGCGGTCATCGCCGCCCGGCCCGACGCGGGCTGGCACGACCACGTCGCGTTCTGGGGACAACCGGCGCTGGCCGGCATCGTCGTCCCCAACGCCGTGCTGTCACAGGTCGCACTGCGCACCCGCTTCTTCGACCTGCGTGCCGAAGTCGAATACGACGGCGCGCAGGTCGTGTTGACCGCCCTCTTCGATCACCGCGGCATGGGCGACACGCGCCTGGCCGCCCGCCGCTGGACGCCCGACGAATGACCACGCGCCTGCTGTTGCTGCCCACCGATCCGGAAGCGGACGCCACGTGGCTGGAGCTCGAGCCGCCGGGCCTCATCACCCGACGCGCGACGCTGTCGCCCGGCGAGCGCGCGCCGACACACCACGGTAGCGGACGCACGTGGACGGTCGTGCCGGCATCCGACCTCGGCCTGCTGTGGACCGCACTGCCCGCCCGGCAGCAGGCGCAGGCACTGGCTGCCGCCCGGCTGCTGCTGGATGACCACGTCGCAGCGCCGGTGGAGTCCCTGCATGTGGCGGTATCGCCGTACGCCGGTACCTCGCCGCGCCTGGTGGCCTGGACCGATCCGTCGTCCATGCAGCGCTGGCTGGCGCGGTCCGCCGCGCACGGCGTCGAACCCGACGCGCTGGTGCCCGACGTCCTGCTGCTATCCCCCGATGAAGGCGCGACGGATCGTCCGCGGGTTGTCGCGCATGACGGGCGCTGGCTGGTGCGCGGCGACGCGATGGCATTCAGCGCGGAAACGGCGCTCGCGATGCAGTTGCTGGACGACCCGACCGTGCACGCCGAGCCATCCGACGCCTTTCTCGATGCCTGCGCACGCAGCGCCGGGCTCGAAGCGCCGCCGCTGGACCTGCTGCAGGGCACGTTCGCACCGCGTGTCCGGCGCGGCTCCAGCGACGGATGGCGCCGTTCCGCCATGCTGGCCGGCGTGCTGGTGCTTTCGCCCTGGGTGCTGCTGGCCGCCGACGCGATCCGCCATGAGGTGGCCGCGCGCCAGTTGCAGGCGCAGGCACATGACGTGGCGGCACGCACCGCGCCGGGCATCCAGGCCGGCAACCCGCTCGACATGACGGCCACGCGGCTTGCGCGCCTGCGGGCGGTCGACGCGCTGGCACGCGACGCCGATGCGCTGTTCGAGGCACTCGACGCCGTGCCCGCCGCCCACCTGGACGGCCTGCGTTATTCGACCGCGGACGGCCTGCGCGCCCAGGTCGTGCACCCGCGCGAGGCCGACCTGGATACCGTCGCCGCCGCACTGGCCGAACACGGCCTACCCCTTCGGCGCACGGGCCGCCAGCCGGTCGGCGACGCCGTCCGCAGCGACATCACCCTGGGGCCGGGCGCATGAGCGGCCCCGTCGAACGCGCACTGGGCTGGTGGCAGGCACGAGAGCTGCGCGAGCGCCGGATGCTGGCGGCGATGTTCCTCGCGCTGGGGGCGTTCATCGCCTGGTACGGCATCAGCGTGCCGCTGCGCGGGCTTCGCGATGACGCCCGAGCGCGCCACGAACGGGCCGCATCGGAACTGCTGGCCACGCAGGCAGCTGCCAGCGAGATCGAAGCGCTCGGCACAGTGCGGCCCTCGCCCGACGATGTGCAACAACTCGAGTCGGCGGTACTCGACGCGGCCCGCGCCGCCGGTGTCGCCATCAGCCGCCACCGCGCCGACGGGCCCGCGGCACTGCAGGTCGACATCGAATCGGTCGCCACGCCCGCACTGCTGTCGTGGCTGGACGCGCTGCGTATCGAGCACGGCATCGCGCCCGACACGCTGGACGTAACCGAATCCAGCGGCGCGCTGCGGGTCAGCGCACGCTTCGCCCTCGTGGAGGCCGGCACGTGAGCCGCTTCCACCTGCTGCTGGCCTTCGCGCTGTCGGTTGCCGTGTCGCTGGTGGCGTTCGCCCCGCTCGGGCTGGCCGCCCGCATCGGCCCATGGCCGGATGGCCTGAACGTGCGGCAAGTCGAGGGCCCACTGTGGGGCGGCCAGCTCACGGGGGTGCGCTGGAAGGGACAGGCGTTCGACTCCGTCGACGCCGCACTGCACCCGCTCTCGTGGACGTGGGGCATCCCGCGGCTGGCGCTGCAGGCGGGCGGGCTCGAAGTCGCCCTATCCGGCGGCCGCGTGCAGGGACTGCATAGCGCCGACGGCCCCATCGAGCTCGCGCCGTCCTCAACGTGGAGCGGCCTGGCACTTACGGCGCAGGCGGACGGGTTGCAGGTGCTGTTCGCCGACGGCCGCTGCCTGCGGGCGGGCGGCACGCTGCAGGTCCAGGCCGAGGGCGCGGCGATTCCGGGCGATACGGTCCAGCTTGCCGGCCCGGCCCGTTGCGATGGCGAGGAGGCCCGCATCGACCTCTCGCCCACGCAGCCAACGCCCGGCCAGCCCGAGGTGCGCGCCGATGTGAGGCTCTCGGCCGACGGTAGGTACCGCGCAGCGGTCCGCGTCGTGTCGCAGGACCCGCAGGTCATCGCCGCGCTGGCGCTGGCGGAGTTCCAGCCGGGCCCCGGCGGCGCCAGCCGGGTGGTCGAAGGCCGGCTGGGCGACTGACCCGGATTGCGGGCGCCGGGTCACACGCACGTCAACTCCGGGTCACGTCCGGGACACGACACGGTCACGGCTGCGCAACAAAACCGCAAAATGTCACATGACTGTCATGGCGCGCGCCTAGCCTGCGCGCCAATCCCGCCCCAATGTGACCTTTCCAAGTCATGAACATTGCATCTTCGCGACTCTTCATCGGCCTCGCCCTGGCCATCGCCGCGCCGCTCGCGCACGCCGAGATCAAGCTGGACGAGATCGGCGGCATGGAGATTGGCTTCGAAGGCTTGGTCCAGGCCGATTCCACGTGGTTCGACAGCGACCGCGTCGAACTGGCCGACGGCGACCGCGCCAGCGACCTGCGCCGCGCCGAGCTCGTCCTGAAGGGCGGCATCGGCGAGTTCGACTGGGTGGTGGGCTACGACGCCGCCTCCGACAAGTGGCTGGACGTCAACGGCAAGTTCGGACTGGGCGGCGGCCACTACCTGCAGGCCGGCCAGTACAAGCAGCCGCACAGCATGGAAGAGCTGTCGTCGACCAAGAACAACGACTTCATCTCCAAGGCCGCCATCACCAACACCTTCGGCACCGGCCGGCGCCTCGGCGTGGCCTACGGCTACGGCAACGATGCGTGGGGCTTCACCGCCAGCGCCTTCGGCCGCGAGCTGACCGACGACGGCAACCGCGGCTCGGGGTATGGACTGCGCGGCACGTTCGCGCCGATCAACGAGGACGGCCGCATCCTGCACTTCGGCCTGTCGTACGTGGACCGCGACACCGACGACGACACCCTGCGCCTGCGCAACCGCCCGCAGGCCGACCTGGCCGACGTGCGCGTAGTCGACACCGGCAACTTCTTCGATGCCGATCGCGTGGCCACCGTCGGCCTGGAGAGCTTCTGGGTCGCCGGCCCGCTGAAGCTGCAGGGCGAGTACATGACGGTCGATGCAGACCGCTACGGCGCCGGCAACGACGACTACCGCGGCGACGGTGCGTACGTCAGCGCGGTCTACAACCTGACCGGCGAGACCTGGGGCTACAAGGGCGGCGTGCCGACCACCGGCAAGCCCTCCGAGCCCGCCCGTGGCATGTGGCAGGTGGGCCTGCGCTACGACACGCTGGACCTGGACGACGGCGCGGTCGGCGGCGGCGAGATGGACGCGATCACCGCTGGCGTGAACTGGTACTGGCGCAAGAACTTCAAGCTGATGCTGGATTACGTCAGCGTCGACTCCGAGCGCGCGGGCCTGCCCGACGACCCCAGCAGCGTGCAGGCGCGCGTGCAGCTGAACTGGTGACGCGCGCGGGCCGGCGCCCTGTCACGCGAGTGACATCCGCGCCGCGCCGTGCTGTCACACGCCGGGTGTCCAATGGCGCTGCGCCAGCCACAGGACAGCCGGCACCCAATAGAACCGCGAGTCCTCTCTCCCTCGTCGTTCCCGGCGCGGGCCCTTCACGGGCCCGCGTTTTTTGTTTTCCGGCGCCTCCAAGCCTTTGACTGGGCTCGGGTTTCCAGAAAAAGACACAAATGTGGCAGCCCATGTCACAAGCATGTAACAAAAACATCATTCCATGGTCGGGTCCCACCGGCAGTCCTGCCGGCCTACCACCCTGGAGCACTTCGATGACCGTTTCCTCGGCCCGTACCGCCCTCCTCTCCCTGGCCATCGCCCTGGCCGTGGCCGCCTGCGGCGGCAACGACGGCGCGCCTGCCGCCGACGCTGGCAACGCACCCGCCGGACAGGACGCCGCTGCCGGCGACCGCGTCTCCGCGGAAATCTCGGGCGCCGGTGCGTCCTTCATCTTCCCGCTGATCTCCAAGTGGTCGGCCGACTACAACGCCGCCACCGGCGCCAAGGTCAACTACCAGTCGATCGGCTCGGGCGGCGGCATCGCTCAGATCAAGGCCGCCACCGTCGACTTCGGGTCGTCGGACAAGCCGCTCTCCAGCGAAGAGCTCGCCGAGGCCGGCCTGGGCCAGTTCCCGTCGGCCATCGGCGGCGTGGTGCCGGTCGTCAACATCGAAGGCATCGAGCCGGGCCAGCTGCGCCTGGACGGCGCCACGCTGGCGCGCATCTTCTCCGGCGCGATCACCACCTGGAACGACCCGGCCATCGCCGCGCTCAACCCGGGCGTGACCCTGCCGTCGACCAAGATCAACATCGTCCACCGTTCCGACGGCTCGGGCACGACCTTCAACTTCACCAACTACCTGTCCAAGGTGAGCCC
The DNA here is from genome assembly GCF_020026895.1 of Novilysobacter selenitireducens. Taxonomy (GTDB): domain Bacteria; phylum Pseudomonadota; class Gammaproteobacteria; order Xanthomonadales; family Xanthomonadaceae; genus Lysobacter_C; species Lysobacter_C selenitireducens. The sequence continues at coordinate 68,189 of NZ_JAINZW010000004.1, read as the reverse complement.
GGAGTGGAAGTCGGGCATCGGCGAAGGCACCTCGGTCAGCTGGCCGAGCGGCGTGGGCGGCAAGGGCAACGAGGGCGTCGCCTCGTACGTCCAGCAGATCCCCGGCTCGATCGGTTACGTGGAGCTGGCCTACGCCGTGCAGAGCGGCATGGCGCACGTCCAGCTGCAGAACGCCGCCGGCAACTGGGTCAACCCCAGCGCCGAGAGCTTCCAGGCTGCCGCGGCCACCGCCGACTGGAGCAGCGTGGAGGACTTCAACCTGGTGATCACCAACGCGCCGGGCGCCGACGCCTGGCCGATCACGGCCACCAACTTCATCCTGATGTACAAGCAGCCCAAGGACGCCAAGCGCAGCGCCGACGCGATGGAGTTCTTCAAGTGGGCGTTCGAAAGCGGCCAGGCCCAGGCCAGCGAGCTGCACTACGTGCCGCTGCCGCCGGAGCTGGTGCAGCAGGTCGAGGCGTACTGGGCGGCTGAATTCAAGTCCTGATCGCCCCATCGGTCCGTAGCACCGCAATGCCCGGCCGTCACACGCCGGGCATTGCCATTCCACCGTTCCCGACGAGAACGCGATGACCAGCACCGCCTTACCCAACGCTGCAGCCCCCAGCGCGAGAGACACGCGCGACACGCGCAACGACGTGGTCTTCCGCTATGTCGTGGCCGGCACCGCCATGCTGGTGATGGTGGCGCTGGCCGGCGCGGCGCTGTCGATGCTGTGGGGCGGCCGCGACGTGCTCGCGTCGCAGGGCCTGTCGTTCTTCACCAGCACCGAGTGGAACCCGGTCGAGAACCGCTACGGTGCGCTGGTGCCGATCTTCGGCACCGTGGTCACCGCGCTCATCGCCATGCTGATCGCGGTGCCGGTCAGCTTCGGCATCGCCTTCTTCCTGACCGAAGTCGCGCCGCGCTGGCTGCGCGGGCCGGTCGGCACGGCCATCGAGCTGCTGGCCGGCATCCCGTCGATCATCTACGGCATGTGGGGCCTGTTCGTGCTGGTGCCGGTGATGACCGAGCACGTGACGCCCTGGCTCAACGAGAACCTCGGCACATGGCCGGTGATCGGCCCGGTGTTCCAGGGCCCGCCGCTGGGCATCGGCATGCTGACGGCCGGCATCGTGCTGGCAATCATGGTGATCCCGTTCATTTCGTCGGTCATGCGCGAGGTGTTCCTGACCGTGCCGACGCGCCTGAAGGAGTCGGCCTACGCGCTGGGCTCGACCAAGTGGGAGGTCAGCTGGGACATCGTGCTGCCCTACACGCGCTCGGCCGTCATCGGCGGCGTGTTCCTCGGCCTGGGCCGGGCGCTGGGCGAGACGATGGCGGTGGCCTTCGTGATCGGCAACTCAACGCGCTTCACCGCCTCGCTGCTGGAGCCGGGGACGACCATCGCGGCACTGATCGCCAATGACTTCGGCGAGGCGACCGAGACCTACCGCTCCGCGCTGCTGCTACTGGGCTTCGTGCTGTTCATCGTCACCTTCGTGGTGCTGGCCATTGCCCGCCTGATGCTGGCGCAACTGTCGCGCAAGGAGGGCAACTGATGGCCGCCGACCGCCTCTACCGCCGCCGCAGCATCGCCAATACCGTGGCGGTGACGCTGGCCTGCGCCGCCGCGCTGCTGGGCCTGTTCTTCCTCGGCTGGATCCTGTGGACGCTCGTCTCCAAGGGCCTGTCGGGCATCAACTGGCAGCTGTTCGTGCAGGACACGCCGCCGCCGATGGTCGAGGGCGGCCTGCGCAACGCCTTCTTCGGCAGCGCGGTGATGTGCCTGATGGCGATCCTGATCGGCACGCCCATTGGCATTGCCGCCGGCACGTGGCTGGCCGAGTACGGCCACGCCCGCAAGCTGGGCACCGTGGTGCGCTTCGTCAACGACATCCTGCTGTCGGCGCCGTCGATCGTGCTGGGCCTTTTCGTCTACACGCTGGTGGTGATGCGCGCGGGCGGCAACTTCTCGGCGGTGGCCGGCGCCATCGCGCTGGCGTTCATCGTGCTGCCGGTGGTGGTGCGCACCACCGACGAGATGCTGCGCCTGGTGCCGCCGCAGATGCGCGAGGCGGCGCTGAGCCTGGGCGTTCCGCAGTGGAAGGTCATCGTGCAGGTGCTGTACCGCAGCGCGTCGGCCGGCATCGTCACCGGCGTGCTGCTGGCACTGGCGCGCATCTCCGGTGAAACCGCGCCGCTGCTGTTCACCGCGTTCGGCAACCAGTACTGGAGCACCGACGTCACCGGCCCCATGGCCAGCGTGCCGGTGGTGATGTACCAGTTCGCCGGCAGCCCCTACGGCACCTGGCAGGACCTGGCCTGGGCCGGCGCACTGGTCTTGACCCTGTTCGTGCTGGTGGTCAGCCTGCTGGCACGCTGGCTGGTGCTGCGAAAGAGGATCAGCCATGACTGACGCGACCGCGACACCCGCACGCCCCGCACCGCACGTAACGCCCCGCCTCGACGATTCCCGGACCCCGGCCATGAACGACGCCCGCCTCAACCTCGCACCGCGCGATCGCGCCGCCCCGGTGGCTGCCGCGCCGGTCAAGCTCGCCGCGCGCAACCTCGACTTCCACTACGGCGACTTCAAGGCGTTGAACTCGATCAACCTGGAGATCCCCGAGAAGCAGGTCACCGCGCTGATCGGGCCCTCGGGCTGCGGCAAGTCGACGCTGCTGCGCGTGTTCAACCGCATCTACGCGCTGTACCCCAAGCTACGCGCCAGCGGCGAGGTGCTGCTGGACGGCGAGAACATCCTCGACCCGAAGTACCCCATGAACCGGCTGCGCAGCAAGGTCGGCATGGTGTTCCAGAAGCCGGTGCCGTTCCCGATGACGATCTTCGAGAACGTGGCCTACGGCATCCGCCACCACGAGAAGCTGTCGAAGTCGGACATGAACGACCGCGTCGAACACGCGCTGCGCCAAGGCGCGCTGTGGGACGAGGTCAAGGACAAGCTGGGCCAGAGCGCGCTGGGCCTGTCGGGCGGCCAGCAGCAGCGCCTGTGCATCGCCCGCGCGGTCGCGCTCAAGCCGGACGTGCTGCTGCTGGATGAGCCGACCTCGGCGCTGGACCCGATCTCCACCAGCCGCATCGAGCAGCTGGTCGAGGAGCTGAAGAAGGACTACACGATCGCGATCGTGACCCACAACATGCAGCAGGCCGCGCGCGTCTCGGACTACACCGCCTTCATGTACCTGGGCGACCTCATCGAGCACGGCGAGACCGGCACCATCTTCTCCAACCCGTCCAAGCAGCAGACCGAGGACTACATCACCGGGCGGTTCGGGTGACGGATTGAATCCTTCTCCCCCCGGGAGAAGGTGCCCGCAGGGCGGATGAGGGTCCGGGGGCGCGGCCGAACGCCACGCCCGCGCCGAACCCACACCCCGAACCTCCCCTGCCCCGCAGGGGAGGGAGCAGAACAACAGGACACCGACATGGGTACCAACATGCACGACCACATCGTCAAGAGCTACGACGAAGAGCAGAAGCGACTGCTCAACGAAACCCTGCGCATGGGCGAGATGGCGGCCGCGCAGCTGGAAGCCGCGCTGGACGTGGTCAAGCGCCGCGACGACAAGGCGGCCGAGCGCATCGTTGCCAACGACGACGCACTGGACGCGCTGGAGCAGGAGATCAGCCACGACGTCATGAAGCTTGCGCTGCGTGGGCCGATGGCGCGCGACCTGCGCGAGATCCTGGCCGCCATCCGCGTGGCCTCCGACATCGAGCGCATCGGCGACTACGCCGCCAACGTCGCCAAGCGCTCCACTGCGCTGAACCTCGCCCCGCCGCTGCCGCAGGTCAGCGGCCTGCACGCGATCGGCACCCTGGCCGTGCAGCAGCTGCGCGATGTACTGACCGCCTACCGCGACAGCGACGTCGAGGCCGCCCAGCGCATCCGCGACCGCGATGCCGAGATCGACACTGCCTACACCGCGCTGTTCCGCGAGCTGCTGACCTACATGATGGAAGACGCGCGCGCGATCACGCCCTGCACGCACCTGCTGTTCATGGCCAAGAACATCGAGCGCGTCGGCGACCACGCCACCAACATCGCCGAGAACGTGTGGTTCCTGGTCAAGGGCGAGGAGCAGCTGCCGCCGCGCGACAAGCGCGACGAGAGCAACACCGTGGCGCCCTGAGCCCCGGGGCACCCGAACTACGAAGGGCGGGCCGGTAACGGTCCGCCTTTTCTTTGCCTGCATCCGCATGCCGCTGCCGCACGAACCTGTCCAGGCCCGGCATCGCTGAACGCGGTTCCGCGCTAACACTTTGCTAACGAGCGGTTCGGGCGGCCGGGTGTCTAATACCGGGCGCGGTGCCTGACCACCGACTCCACCCATCACGAGGAAGCACCCATGTCCAACAACAACAAGCCCGTCGCCCTGACCGCCGCCCTGCTCGGTGGCCTCGCGCTGTCGGCCTCCGCCTTCGCCATGAACGACCTGGCCGGCGGCTACCTGCTCGGCGCCCAGGAAGCCGGTGCGCAGAAGGACGCCGAGGGCAAGTGCGGCGAAGGCAAGTGCGGTGGCCACACGATGGATGCCATGGACACCGACGGCAACGGCAGCATCTCGCAGGCCGAGTTCGCCGCCGCCCACGAAGGCAAGGCCGACCGCTTCGCCAAGTACGACGCCAACAGCGACGGCATGATCGACGCCGCCGAGTTGGACGCCGCGCACGCCGGCAAGGGCGATGCGAAGGCCGACATGGAAGGCAAGTGTGGCGAGGGCAAGTGCGGCGGCTCGATGTAATCCGACGTACCGCTACGACCCGGCCGTGAGCGGTCTGCGCACCCCGCTACCGAACGCGGCCGGGCTCGGCTTGCGACGGGCCCTGCTGGGCCCGTTGCGCGGCGCGCCCTCGCACGACACGCCGACGCGTGATTTCGATTTCCTCGAGTGCGCGCCCGAGAACTGGATCGGCGTCGGTGGGGCGATCGGCGAGGCGCTCGACGACCTGTCCGCCCGCCACCCGCTCACCTGCCACGGGCTGTCGCTGTCGCTGGGCGGCTTCGCGCCGCTGGATGAAACCTTTTTGGCGCGCGTACGCCGGTTCCTGGACCGCCACCGCGTGGCGCTCTACAGCGAGCACCTGAGCTACAGCGCCGACGACGGCCAGCTCTACGACCTGCTGCCGATCCCCTTCACCGAGGACGCGGTGCGCCACGTCGCCGCGCGCATCCGGCAGACGCAGGACATCGTCGGTCGCCGCATCGCGGTGGAGAACGTCTCCTATTACGCGGTGCACCCGTTGGGTGACGCCGCGTCGCCGATGTCCGAGCTGGAGTTCACCAACGCGGTGCTGGCCGAAGCCGACTGCGACCTGCTGCTGGACGTCAACAACGTCTACGTCAATTCGATCAACCACGGCTACGACGCCGCCGCCTTCATGGCCGGCCTGCCGGGCGAGCGCGTCGCCAGCTACCACGTGGCCGGCCATTTCGACGAGGCCGACGACCTCAAGATCGACACCCATGGCGCGCCGGTGAAGGACGCGGTGTGGGACCTGCTCGCCGCGGCCTATGACCGCTTCGGCACGCGCCCCACGCTGCTGGAGCGCGACTTCAACTTCCCGCCGTACGCGGACCTGGTGGCGGAATTGCAGACCGTGCGCCGCCTGCAGGCCGAAGCAAAGTCCACGCAGACCGCCACGCATGCCGCCCGCTGACGTACCGGCGACGCTGCGCGACCAGCAACTGCGGCTGACCCGGCACCTGCGCGATCCCAATGGCCAGCCCGCCCCGGGCGGCATCGAGGACCGCCGCCTGCAGGTCTACCGCGACCTGCTATTCAACAACCTCGCCTCGCTGCTGGCCGGCAATTTCCCGGTCATCCGCAAACTGCTCGGCGAGGACGGATGGACGACGCTGGTCCGTGCGTTCTACCGGGACCACCGCTGCCAGACCCCGTTGTTCCCGGAGGTGCCGCGGGAATTCCTGCGCTACCTCGAAGCGACGCCCGGCATCACGCCCGCATTCCTGCCGGAACTGGCGCATTACGAATGGGTCGAGCTGGCGCTGCAGATCCATGAGGCGAGAGCACCCGCCATCACGAACCCGCCGGACGACGGCGCATCCCTGCTCGATGATCCGCTCACGGTGTCGCCGCTGGCATGGCCGCTGGCCTACCGCTGGCCGGTGCACCGCATCGGGCCCGGCTTCCAGCCCGACGAGCCGCCGCCCCAGCCCACGCTGCTGCTGCTTCGACGCGAGCCGGACGGCACCGTGCGCTTCTCCGAACTCAGCCCGCTGGCGTGGCGCCTGTTGGAGCGGATCGGCGCCGAACCCGCGTTGAGCGGCCGCGACCACCTCCTGGCCCTGGCCGACGAGGCGCAGGCTGCTGACCGCGACGGCTTCCTCGCCCAGGGCGCTGCACTGTTGCGGCAGATGCAGGCGTCGGGTGTCATCCACACCGCTCCGCCCGACCTCGCCTGAGGCGTCTCGCCAGCGGCCGCGGCACCCCGGTCTGCTAGGCTTTCCCGATGCCCGTCCCCACGCCCGCACCGGCCGCCGCCCCGCAGCCGGCCACCAAGTCGTCGCCGTCGCCCATGGCCGGCCGTTTCCGCGGCTACCTGCCGGTGGTGGTGGACGTGGAGACCGGCGGCTTCGACTGGAACCGCCACGCCCTGCTGGAAATCGCCTGCGTGCCGCTGGACCTGGACGACGCCGGCCAGCTGGTGCTGGGCGAAACCGCGTGCGCCCACCTGGACCCGGCGCCGGGCACGGAGATCGACCCCAAGTCGCTGGAGGTCACCGGCATCCGCCTGGACCACCCGTTCCGCTTTGCCAAGCCCGAACGCGCCGCGCTGGAGCACGTGTTCGCGCCGGTGCGCGCCGCGGTCAAGAAGCATGGCTGCCAGCGCGCGATCCTGGTGGGCCATAACGCGCACTTCGACCTGAACTTCCTCAACGCCGCGGTGATCCGTTGCGGCCACAAGCGCAACCCGTTCCACCCCTTCAGCGTGTTCGACACGGTGACGCTGGCCGGCGTTGCCCTCGGGCAGACCGTGCTGGCCCGCGCGGTCGCCGCCGCCGGCCTGGAATGGAACGCGGACGAGGCGCACTCGGCCGTCTACGACGCCGAACGCACCGCGGAGCTGTTCTGCCGCATCGTCAACGGCTGGCAGGCAGGGCCCGCACAGCCCCAGGGCAGCTCCGGGCGCTGATCGCGCAGCGCTACGGCGTCGCCAGCTTCAACCCGACCAGCCCCGCGACGATCAACATTACGCTGCCGATGCGCAGCGCATTGACCGGCTCGTCGAACAGCACGATGCCCAGGATCACGGTGCCGACCGCACCCACCCCGACCCAGATCGCGTAGGCGGTGCCCACCGGCAGCGATTTCATCGCGATGCCGAGCAGCCCGAGGCTGACCACCATGGCCGCCACCGTGCCGACCGTCGGCCAGAGCCGGGTGAAGCCTTCGGTGTATTTCAGGCCGATCGCCCAACCGACTTCGAACAGGCCGGCGAGCACGAGGATGATCCAGGACATGGCAGGACTCCTGACAGGTTCGGGGTCGTCCCCGATGACGGGATGGCCGGCGGGTCGTCCCGTCGGCGGTGCTGCAGAGGCGGCTTCAGGCGTACCCCTGATTCCGCAAGCCCTTGTAGGAGCGGCTTCAGCCGCGATCGCAATCCCCCGAAGCCCGTTTGTAGGAGCGACGTAAGTCGCGACCGCGTCACCCCACCGTTTTTCTGGTCGCGACTTACGTCGCTCCTACAGGAAGCCCGGGAAGACATCGCGGCTGAAGCCGCTCCTACAGGGGATGCGCCTGCAGGTTATGACTGCCGCTGGCGCACCGCTTCGAACAGCGTCACGCCGGCGGCCACCGATACGTTGAGGCTTTCCACCCCCGCGCCGACACCCGGCATCGGGATCGACACCAGGCCATCGCAGTTCTCGCGGGTCAGGCGGCGCAGGCCGTCTGCCTCGCCACCCAGCACCAGGCCGACGTTGCCGCGCAGGTCCACCGAATACAGCGATGCGTCCGCCTCGCCGGCCAGGCCGTACAGCCACACGCCCAGCTTCTGCAGCTCGCGCATGGTGCGCGCCAGGTTGGTGACCGACACCACCGGCACCGTGTCGGCGGCGCCCGCGGACGTCTTGCGCACGGTGGCGTTGACCTGCACCGACTTGTCCTTGGGGATGACCACCGCGGTTGCGCCCGCGGCCGCCGCGCTGCGCAGGCAGGCGCCGAGGTTGTGCGGGTCCTGCACGCCGTCGAGCACCAGCAGCAATGCGCGACCTTCCGCGGCCTCGACCAGGCCCTGCAGGTCGCCCTCGCCGAAGGTTTTCGCTGCGGCGTAGCGCGCGACCACGCCCTGGTGGCGCAGGTTGCCGGTCACGCCATCCAGTGCCTGGGTCGCGACACGGCGCACGTCGATGTCGCGGCGGCGCGCGTTCTCCTCGATCTCCACCAGCCGCGGGTTCTTCGCCCCGGCCTCGATCATCACCTCGCGCACGTTGCCGGCATCGTGTTCGATGGCGGCGGCGACGGCGTTGATGCCGGCGATCCACTGTTTCTGGCTCATTCGGGGTGCGGGGGGCTGGGAACGGGCGGCGATTGTCGCACCGCCGCCCCTGCGGGGCACGCTCCGGCCGCGCTGAATGCGGGCCCGCGGCCGGGCGCCTGCCTAGCACGTCTTTACCTGTTGTTGCGTGACAGGCCTTGGGGCACCATTCGCGCCCCAAATCCCATGCTGGAGTCCGTCATGTCGGGCCTGTCCCACGTGCCTGTGCAGTGCCTGCTTGCCCTCGCCGTCGCCGCCGCGCTGCCAATGGCCGCTTCCGCGCAAACCACCGGCCAGGACGCCGACACCGACGCGCCTTCCGCCACCACGCTCGACGCGGTGCAGGTCACGGCGCAGCGCCGGGTCGAGAACGTGCAGGACGTGCCGATGGCGATCACCGCGATCAGTGGCGAGAAGCTGGACGTGCTGACCTCCGGCGGCGAGGACATCCGCCTGCTGTCGGGCCGCCTGCCGAGCCTGAACATCGAATCCTCGTTCGGCCGCGCGTTCCCGCGCTTCTACGTGCGCGGGCTGGGCAATACCGATTTCGATCTCAACGCCTCCCAGCCGGTATCGCTGGTCTACGACGATGTCGTGCAGGAAAACCCGATCCTCAAGGGCTTCCCGATGTTCGACATGGCCCAGGTCGAGATGGCACGCGGCCCGCAGGGCACGCTGTTCGGCCGCAACTCGCCGGCCGGCGTGATCAAGTTCGACTCGGCCCGGCCCGAGGACGTGTTCGGTGGCTACGGCCGCCTGTCGTGGGGCCGCTTCAACACGATCAACGCCGAGGGCGCGGTGACCGGCCCGGTCGCCGACGGCGTCTCCGCGCGCGTCTCGGCCCTGCACCAGCGCCGCGACGACTACGTCGACAACGTCCGCAACGGCGAAGGCGAGGACCTGGAGGGTTACCGCGAGTCCGCGGTGCGGGCGCAGCTGCTGGTCCAGCCCAGCGAGACGTTCGAGGCGCTGGCCAACGTGCACGCGCGCAAGCTGGACGGCACCGCGCGGCTGTTCCGCGCCAGCATCATCGAAGCCGGCAGCAACAACCTCGAACCCGCCCACCGCCGCGAGTTCGTGTCTCTCGACGGGCGCAACGAGCAGGAACTCGACCAGTTCGGCGGCAACCTGCGCATGCGCTGGGACTTCGGCCGTACGTCGCTGTACTCCATCAGCGGCTACGAGAGCGTCGAGGCCTACAGCCGAGGCGACATCGACGGCGGCTCGGTCTACACCTTCCCACCGGACGAGCCGGGCGAGGCCCTCTTCCCCGCCGAATCCGCCGACGGCCTGCCGGACCACCGCCAGCTCAGCCAGGAGCTGCGCCTGGCGTCGAATGAGTGGGGCCGCTTCGACTGGCAGGTCGGCGCGTTCTGGTTCGACGAATCCATCGACGTCGACAGCTTCTCTTACGACGGCTTCGGCGGCGCGGAGAACGGTTACGCCACCCAGCGCCAGGACAACACGGCATGGGCGGTGTACGCCTCGGGCGACTTCGACCTGACCGATGCGCTGACGCTGCGCGGCGGCCTGCGCTACACCGACGACGAGAAGACCTTCACCGCCGAGCGCGTGACCGGCCCGTTCGGCCCGCCGATCGCGCCGATTACGGTGCGCCCCAGCGACGACGACGTCAGCTGGGACCTGAGCGCCGTCTACGCCGTCAGCGATGCGACCAACGTCTACACGCGCGTCGCCAAGGGCTTCCGCGCGCCCAGCGTGCAGGGCCGACTGATGTTCGCCGACGCCACGCTGCCGGCGGACGAGCTGGTGACCGTCGCCGACACCGAAACGGTGCTGTCGGTGGAAGCCGGCATCAAGACCCAGCTGTGGGACAACCGCCTGCGGCTCGGCTTCGCGCTGTACCACTACACGGTGGACGACCAGCAGCTCACCGCGGTGGGCGGCGATGCCAACGTCGCGCGCCTGGTCAACGCCGACAAGAGCGTCGGGCAAGGTGCCGAACTCGACCTGGAGGCCTGGCTGACCGACAGCCTGCTGGTGACGCTGGGCGCGAGCTACAACGACACCGAGATCCAGGACGGCGACCTCAGCGTGTTCCAGTGCGCGGTGTGCACTGTCAGCGACCCGGCCGACCCGGCGCGCCCGGGCGCGGTACTGATCGACGGCAACTCGCTTCCGCAGGCACCGCGCCACGTCTACAACATGACCGCGCGCTACGGCCTGCCGCTGGGCGACGGCGAGGCGTTCGTGTTCACCGACTGGGCGTACCGCAGCGAGGTCAACTTCTTCCTGTACGAGTCGGTCGAGTTCACCGGCCGCTCGCTGCTCGAAGGCGGCCTGCGCCTGGGCTACAACTGGCAGGACGGCGACCGCGAGGTGGCGCTGTTCGGCCGCAACATCACCGGCACCGAGCGCGTGGTCGGCGCCATCGACTTCAACAACCTCACCGGGTTCCTCAACGAACCGCGAACCTGGGGCGTGCAGTTCAGCGCGCGCTTCTGACGGCTGGCACAGGGTCATGAAGAACGGCGCGAAAGCGCCGTTTTTCTCTTGCGGACCCGGCACGCGTTGGCGCCGGGGAGTCAGTAGGGCTTCTTCGACCGCCTGGCCGGCTGGCCGCGCGGCGGCGGCGCCTTGGCATCGCGACTCTCGGCCAGCTTGAAGTCGATCTTGCGCTCCTCCACCGAGGCCTTCATCACGATGATCGACACCCGGTTGCCGAGGCGGAACTCGCGTCCGGTGCGTTCGCCGGTGAGCGTCTTCCGGATCGGGTCGAAGTGGTAGTAGTCGTTGGGCAGCTGAGTGACGTGCACCAGGCCGTTGACCTTGGAGTTGTCCAGCTCGATGAACAACCCGAAGCTGGTCACGCCGCTGATGACGCCGTCGAACTCGCCGCCGACGTGCTGTTCCATCCACGCCGCGCGGTAGCGCTCGTCGACCTCGCGCTCGGCCTCTTCCGCCCGGCGCGAACGCTCCGAACACTGCAGTGCCAGCTGCGCCATCGCGCTGGGCGAGTACTTGAACTTCTCCGGCTTGACGCCCGACAGCGCGTGCTTGATCGCGCGGTGCACCAGCAGGTCCGGGTAACGGCGGATCGGCGAGGTGAAGTGCGCGTATGCCTCCAGTGCCAGGCCGAAGTGGCCGACGTTCTCGGGCTGGTACACCGCCAGGCTCTGGCTGCGCAGCAGGACCGACTCCAGCAGCGCGGCATCGGGGCGCTCGCGGATGGTCCTGAGCAGCTGGGTGAAGTCGCGCGGCTGCACCTTCGGCCACGGCGGCATGCGCAGCTTGAACTCCTTGAGGAACTCCAGCAGGTCGGCGTACTTCTGCTCCGGCGGGCGGTCGTGGATGCGGTACGGCGCCGGCACCTCGGCGTCGATCAGGAACAGCGCCGCCTGCACGTTGGCGGCGATCATGCATTCCTCGATCAGCTTGTGCGCGTCGTTGCGCTGGATCATGCCGGCCTGGGTGACCTCACCCTTGGGCCCCAGCACGAAGCGCACTTCGCTGGACTCGAACTCGATGGCACCGCGCTTGGCGCGTGCCTTGGCCAAGACCTGGAAGAGCTGGTGGAGACGCTGCACCTGCGGCAGCAGGCTGCCGATGCGGCCGAGCGCATCCTCGCGCGCCTCGTCGCTGGCGTCGTCGCCCACCGCGTGCCAGACCTGCGTGTAGGTCAGGCGCGCGTGCGAGTGCATCACCGCCTCGTAGAACTTCGACGAGGTGACCTCGCCCTTGCGGTCGATCTGCATGTCGCAGACGAAGCACAGGCGGTCGACCTTGGGCTTGAGCGAGCAGATGCCGTTGGACAGCGTCTCCGGCAGCATGGGCACGACGAAGCCGGGGAAGTAGACCGAGGTCGCGCGGCGCGTGGCCTCGTCGTCCAGCGGGGTGCCGGGCCGCACGTAATGGGAGACGTCGGCGATGGCGACCACCAGGCGGAAGCCGTCGTGGTTGGGCTCGCAGTAGACGGCGTCGTCGAAGTCCTTGGCGTCCTCGCCGTCGATGGTGACCAGCGGCAGGTCGCGGATGTCCACCCGGCCCTTGGTGTCGGCCGGCTGCACTTCCAGCGGCACGGCCGCGGCCTGGTCGAGCACCGGCTGCGGGAACTCGTGCGGAATGTCGTGGCCGTGGATGGCCGCCTGCACCGCCAGCGAGGCGGTCAGGCGCTCCCCCAGCACGGTGAGGATGCGGCCCATCGGCGGGCGGCGGCCGTCGGGCGCGCGCGTGATCTCGCACACCACCAGCTGCCCGGCCTGCGCCTCGCCGCGCGCCTCCGGCGGGATCAGGATATTGCGCTGGATGCGGCGGTCGTCGGGCTCGACGTAGCTCACGCCGTCCTCGAGGACGAAACGGCCGATCATCCGGTTGAGGCGCCGTTCGAGTACTTCGACGATCGCGCCCTCGCGGCGGCCGCGGCGGTCCACGCCGGTGACGCTGGCCAGCACGCGGTCGCCGTGCATCACCTTGCGCATCTCTGCCGGCGGCAGGAACAGGTCGTCGCCCGTGCCCGCATCCGGGCGCAGGAAGCCGAAGCCGTCGGGGTTGGCGATCACGCTGCCCGGGATCAGGTCGGCCTGCGCGGCCGGCACGAACGCGCCGCGGCGGTTCTGCAGCAGCTGGCCGTCGCGCACCATCGCGCGCAGGCGTGCGCTCAATGCATCGAAACGTTCGGGGTCGGTCAGCGCCAGCTTCGCGGCCAGCGCGTCGGCCTCCATCGGGCCTTCGGCGGCCGACAGCATGCCCAGGATCATTTCCCGGCTGGCGATGGGCTGCTCGTAGCGCGCGGCTTCGCGCTCGGCGTACGGGTCATGCAGGCCGTCCTTGCCGTGGACCGGCGCCAGGGAGGGCTTGCGGGTGCCGCGCGGCGGCGGCTCGGGCAACCAGCCCGGCGCCTTCTTCGCAGGGCCTTTGCCGGTGCCCGGCGCGCCACCCTTCCGATGGCCGCCGCGCGATGGCGACGCACCTTTGCCGGCCTTGCCTGCGGGACCGCCGGACGAGCGCCGGGACGACTTGCTGGGGGTTTTCTTGGTCATCCGGGCATGGTCGCACAGCCCCATCAAGACGGCGTCTTGGCCAGCACTTCTGATCTTCGGCGGGTACTGCCCGAGCACGGCAACGGGACCCGCACGCCGCCCACTGGCACGTCCGTATCCGCAGCGGCGTCAGTCGCGCAGCTTGAGCGTCGGGGTTTCGTCGATCGTGCCGTCGCCGTTGAGCACGACATACCGGCCGTCGGGTGCGAAAAGCACCGGGACCGGGTCCTGGAAGAGCGGCCTGCGGACGAACCGCAACGACCAGCGGAACTGCTCCATGGTCGCCAGGGTCTTGAGCTGCGCGGGTGTCAGCCCGGCACGCAGCGCGGCGGTGTCAGGTGCGCTGCCATTGGTTTTCCTGCGCTCGCGTTCGGTCATCCCCGGCCCGGATGCATGCTCCATGCCAGTGTCGCGACGGGGTCCTTCAAGCCGCGTGAATCCCCGACCCTGCCACGCGGGTGGACCGCGTCGGCAAAGTGGCCGGGACTGAAACGAAAAACCCCCGCGTGAGCGGGGGTTTTTCGTTGGATATGGTGCCCAGGAGAGGACTCGAACCTCCACGGAGTTGCCCCCGCTAGCACCTGAAGCTAGTGCGTCTACCAATTCCGCCACCTGGGCAAACCCGCACGGCTTGCGGCTGTGCGGGCCGCGTATGTTGCGTTGCGGCGATAGGGTTGTCAACACCAATATGCAGGCCCCGCGCCAACGGTCGCCCCGAGGTGGTCCCGAGGTCGCCTCGACGTCACTCCGGCCGCACGAACCGGTAGTGCCCCACGCCCCACTCCTGCCCGCCGCGCAGGCCGAACATCTCCGCGCAGGCCATCCAGAACATCCGCCAGCGCTGGAACCACAGCGCCGCGCCGGCCTCGCCGTACGCCTCGCGCAACACCGCCATGACGGCCCCGCGCTGGTTGTCCTGGCGCTGCAGCCACTGGTTGGCCGTGCGCTGGTAATGGGTGCCGTCGACCACCCAGCGCCTGTCGATGCGCAGGTCGCGCTGGAACCACGGCAGCGTGTCCGCCGCCGGCATCAGCCCGCCGGTGAAGAAGTGCCGGCCCATCCAGTTGTCCTCGCCTTCGGTCTCGAACGGATACATCAGCGTCCTGTGCATGAAGATGTGCACGAACAGCGCGCCACCGGGCTTGAGCCAGCCGGCGATCCGGCCCAGCAGGGTTTCGTAATTGCGCATGTGCTCGAACATCTCGATCGACACGCAGCGGTCGAACCGCCCGCCCTCCAGCTCCAGCGTGTTGACGTCGCAGGTGATCACCTGGACGTTGAACAGCGCGCGTTGCCGGCACTGCGCCAGGATGTGCTCGCGCTGCAGGGCGGAGTTGGACACCGTGGTGATGGTGGCGTTCGGATAGCGCTCGGCCATCCACAGCGTCAGCGACCCCCAGCCGCAACCCAGCTCGAGGATCGACTGGCCGTCGCGCAGCCCTGCGCGCTCGCCATACAGCTTGAGCATCGCGTCCTCGGCCTGGTCCAGCGTCTCGTTGCCGGTCGGGTAGTAGCAGCTCGAGTACTTCAGCCGCTTGCCCAGGCAATGCTGGAAGAACGCCGGCGGCAGCTCGTAGTGCTGCGCGTTGGCGGCATCGGTGTGGATGGCGACGGGGCTGGTGCGCAGCGACTCGATGCGGCGCGCGAAACGCTCGGCCTGGGCTTCCAGCCCACCCTCGGACTCCTCGCGCAGGCGCTGCTCGCACATGCGCCGGATGCCCATGCGCAGCAGCGCGTCGGGCACGTGGCCGCGCTCGGCCAGGCCGAGCAGGCCGGGGCCGGGGCGGTCGTGCGGCAGTTCTGAATCGACCATGGCATTCATTCGGAATCCTCTGTCGTGTCGGGGGCGTGGCGGCCGGCCTTCGGGGACCACGGGATCAACATGGGCGTGGTTCGCTGGTACTCGCGGTAGTCATCGCCGCGCGTGCGCAGCGCCTGCGCCTCGGTGTAGGGGATGCCGCTGATCCAGCGCAGGAAGACGTACATCACCACCGGTCCGGCCCACGCCAGCCACGCGATGGGCGAGCCGACCGCCAGGCACACGTAGGCGAACCAGTGGGTCCATTCGAAAAAGTAGTTGGGGTGCCGCGAGTACCGCCACAGCCCGGCGCGGCAGGTCCTGCCGCGGTTCGCGGGGTCGGCGCGGAAACGCGCCAGCTGGTGGTCGGCGATGCCCTCGCCCGCCACGCTGCCGATCCAGATCGCCACGCCCGCAAGCCACCACCCGGTGAACCCCTCCACCGGATTACGCGCCACGGCGAGGAACGGCAGCGAGAACAGCACGATGAGCAGCGCCTGCGCCTGGAAGAACAGGAAGAACTTCCCCTGGTGGCCGTGCCAATGGGTGCGCAGGTGCCGGTAGCGGCCGTCCTCGTCCTCTCCGCGCACGCGCACCCACAGGTGCCGCGCCAAGCGCAGGCCCCACAGGCTGCCGAGCAGCGCGAGCGTCACGCGCGGCCACGTCGCGCCATCGCCCAGCAGGCCGTACAGCGCCGCGCTGCCGCCGACGCCCGCCGCCCAGATGACGTCGACGATGCCGGCATTGTCGCGGCGTCGCTGCCACTGCCAGCCGGCCGTCATCGCGAGTGCGGCGGCGGCCCATGCCAGTCCAATCAGTCCAAACGCGCTCATGTCGGCACACCCTCCCTTGCGACCGGCTGCGGTGCCGGAGCGGACGCGCGCCCCGCCACCTGCATCAACAATGCAAACGCCGCGCCCCAGGCCAGCGCGAGGACCATCCACGTCAGTGTTGCCGGCCCGGTCACGGCCACCGCATCGAATCCACGCGCCGCGCCCAGGTACGCCAACGGGCCACCGATGGCACCGAACGCGAACGCGGCCCGCGGCCGGTGCCGCAACCATGCCAGCGCGTGCATGGGCAGCATCGCGAACGCCGCCCACAACGCGAGGATCCATGCCGGCGCGAAATCCGTCGCCGGCCATGGCGCGGCGTAGTCCAGCCAACCGGCTGCGGCCAGCCCGCCGTCGACCACGCAGCCCAGCACGAGCGCGACAGCCAGCAGCCGGAGGTCGATCGCCCGCGTCGTCGACATCCGCAGCTGCCACGCGCAGTACAGCAGCGCGGCGACGACCGCGGGCCAGGCCACTCCACGCCCCGCACCGGCCACCGCGCACAGCCACACTGCCTGGTTGCCCAGCACGTTGCCGACGAGACCGGCGCGCGTGTCGTTGTTCATGCCTCCACTCCCATCGCCGGCAACGGCGGAAGCAGCGACGGCCGCCGGTTGCCGGGCTTGGCCAGCAGCAGGTGGGCAACGCCGATGGAGCGCTCGCGGAAGCCGCCTTCGCAGTACGCCAGGTAGAACAGCCACATCCGGATGAAGCGCTCGTCGAATCCCTGCGCGCGAACCTCCGGGAGCCGTGCCATGAAGCGGTTCCGCCACGCCTGCAGCGTCAGGGCGTACGAGCCGCCGAAATCCTCCAGGTGCGTCAGCGCCAGGTCGCTGGCGCGGGTCTTGGCCGTCAGCATCGCGTGGATCGACGGGATGAAACTGCCGGGGAAAACGTAGCGCTTGATGAAGTCGACCGACGCCAGCGCCTGGTCGTAGCGATGGTCCTCGATGGTGATGGCCTGCACCAGCGCCAGGCCGTCGGGCTCGAGCAGATCGCCCAGCTTGCCGAAATACGTGTCCAGGTAATCGGCGCCGATCGCCTCGATCATCTCGATCGACACCAGCTTGTCGTAGCGGCCGGTCAGGTCGCGGTAGTCCTCCAACAGCAGCGTGACGCGGTCCTGCAGACCGGCTTCGGCCACGCGTTGCGACGCCAGCGCGTGCTGCTCGCGCGAGATCGTGGTGGTGGTGACGTGGCAGCCGTACTGGCGCGCGGCATGCAGCGCGAACCCGCCCCAGCCGGTGCCGATCTCCACCACGCGATCGCCGGGCTTGAGGTCGAGTTTGTGGCAGATGCGGTCGAGCTTGCGGGTCGATGCCGCCTCCAGCGTGTCGCCTGCGCCGGTGTCGGCATCCCCGGCCCACACCGCCGACGAGTACATGAGGTCGGGCGACAGGAACAGCGAGAACAGCTCGTTGCCCAGGTCGTAGTGCGCGGCGATGTTGCGCCGGCTGCCGTCGCGGGTGTTGCGCCGCAGCCGGTGCCAGGCGCGCATCGCCCAGCCGCCCAGTCGCGCCGGCCCGGACTCCATGCCGTCGAGCAGGTCGCGGTTGCGCACCAGCAGGCGCACCAGGCGCACCAGCCCGTCGCCCGCCGCGCCCCCGCCGTCATCGCACTGCCACCACCCCTGGATGAAGGCTTCGCCCGCGCCGACACTGCCGTTGGCGGCCACCGCGCGGTAGAAGCGCAGGTCGCGGACGTGGATGCGCACCTGCAGCGCGCCGTCGTCGGCCTCGCCCAGCACCGCCTCGCCCAGCGGGTCGACCAGCGTCAACCGGCCGCCGCGCAAGGCATCCATCTTCGACAGCAGCTGCCCGCGCAGCCACCGGTCCAGCGCCCCCGGCGCGGCGATGGAGGGTGCGGCATCGTCACGGACACGTTCGTTCATCGGGACTCCCGGAGTTTCGGATGGTCATGCACGGGGTTGCCTTTCATCCAAAGGCGCAGCGCGTGCCAGTGGATGGCGCCCACGACCTGCAGCGTCATCAGCGGAAAGCCCCACAGCACGCGTGCCAGTCCCGCCCTGTCGAGCGGACGCCGCTGCAGCGCCAAGGTGGCGTCGAATTCGTCGCGCCCGTCCGCGATCACGTCCATGTGGACGTGCAGGTCATCACCGGGAAGGGTGAAGCGCCACGCGTAGTCGCGAGCCATCGGCATGAAGGGCGAGACGTGGAACGCCTTGGGGAAGCGCCATTCCAGCGCGCGCCCGCGCGGCGTGGCGTCCTCGACCGGCAGCACGTAGGCGTGGCGCTCCTTCCACGGCGTGTTGGTGATCTCCGCGACGATGCAGTCCAGGCGGATGCCGTCGGCGTTGAAGCAGTAGTAGAAGCTGACCGGGTTGAAGACGTGGCCGAAGTAGCGCAGGTGCGCCAGCAAGCGCACGGGCCCGGCCGGACGCCGGCCGATCGCGTCCTGGACGCGCTGGCGCACCGCCTCGTCCAGCGGCAGCTCCGGCGGCCCCAGGTAGTCGCTGCGGCGGAACTCGCCCAGGTTGCGGCGCCCGACCGACCACAGCCGGTGGCGATCGAACAGCGTGTCCAGCTCGGCCAGGTCGATGTACAGCTGCGCCATGCCGTAGGTGAAGGCGTGCGCGTGCGGCGCGCGCCGGCGATGCCGTACCCGTCCTTCGTAGACGGCGCTGGCAACGGGCGCCGTCATGCAGCCACCGGCTCGGGCGCAACGCGCGCGGCTGGATCGGCAGGCGCGGCACCGTCCCACACCACGCCCAGTGCGCGCGCCACTTCGACCGCGCTGCGCATGCCGTCCTCATGGAAGCCCCAGCCCCAGTACGCGCCGGCGAACCACGTGCGGCGGTGCCCCTGGATCTCCGCCTTGCGCGCCTGCGCGGCGACCGATGCGTGCGAGTACAGCGGGTGGTGGTACTCCATGCGCCGCAGCACGCGGGTCGGGTCGATGGCATCGGTGCGATTGAGCGTGACCACCAGCGGCTCGGGCGCGTCGATGCTTTGCAGCAGGTTCATGCAGTAGCTGACGGTGCAGGCATCGCTGCCCTTGCGCGGCAGCAGCGCGTTCCATGCGGCCCACGCCTTGCGGTTGCGCGGCAGCAGGCGTGCATCGGTATGCAGCACGGTGTCGTTGGCCTGGTAGCGCATCGCACCCAGGATGTCGCGTTCGCGCGGGTCGGCATCGGCCAGCAGGTGCAGTGCCTGGTCGCTGTGGCAGGCCAGCACGGCGTGGTCGAAGCGCTCGCGGCCGATGATCGACTCGACCTCCACCCCGTCGGCATCACGGCGCAGGGCGTGCACCGGGCAGGCGATGCGCTCGTGCACGCGCCACGTGGTACGCATCGCCTCGATGTAGCTCGAGGAACCACCGCTCACCACGCGCCATTGCGGCCGTCCCGATACCTGCAGCATCTGGTGGTTCGCCATGAACTGCACCAGGTAGCGCGCCGGAAACGACAGGATGTCGTCGCTCGAGGACGACCACAGCGCCGAGGCCATGGGCACCAGGTGCTCGTCGCGGAAGGCCGCGCCGTAGCGGTGCTCGCGCAGGTAGTCGCCGAGGCCGGGGCCCGGGCCATCGCCCTTCAGAAGCGCGGGTGCATCGCGGTAGAACCGGCGCAGGTCCAGCAGCATCCCCCAGAACCGCGGGGACACCAGGTTGCGCCGCTGGCAGAACAGGCCGTCCAGGTCGGTGGCGTTGTACTCCAGCCCGCTCGCCTCGTTGCGCACCGAGAAGCTCATGGTGGTGGGCTGCGAGGCCACTCCGAGTTCGGCGAACAGCCGATTGAGCAGCGGGTAGTGCGCCGGGTTGAACACGATGAAGCCCGTGTCCACCCGGTACCCGCGTCCATGCAGCTCAACGTCATGAGTGTGCGTGTGACCGCCCAGCCGCGGCTCGGCCTCGAACAGGGTGACGTCGTGCTGGCGCGACAGCAGCCACGCCGATGCCAGGCCGGCGATACCGCTGCCGATGACTGCGATGCGCATCGCTCAGGCCCTCGCCTTGGCCAGTACCCACTCCGGGATCGGCTTGAGGTCGCGCACCAGGCCGACGGCCGCCAACGCGCGCAGGCCGTACCAGGTCAGGTCGATCTCCCACCAGCGGAAGCCCTGCCGCGCCGTGCCCGGGAAAAAGTGGTGGTTGTTGTGCCAACCCTCGCCGAAGGTGATCAGCGCCAGCCACAGGTTGTTGCGGCTGTCGTCCCGGGTGTCGAACCGGCGCGAGCCGTAGACATGCGACAGCGAGTTGATGGTGACCGTGGCGTGGAACAGCACCACGGTCGACACGAAGAAGCCCCAGACCAGCATCTGCCCGCCGCTGGTGCCCAGTTGCGGCGCCGTGGACTCCAGCAGTGCGCCCAGCCCGTAAAGCGCGCCCGCCAGCAGCACCGGCACCAGCGTGTCGTAGCGGTCCAGCCAGCGCAGCTCGGGGTAGGCGGCAAGGTCCGGGATGCGCTCCCAGTGCGTGCGGAAGCCGCGCGGCGTCAGGAACCACAACACGTGGCTGCGCCAGAAGCCATGCACCGTCGGCGAATGGGGATCGAGTTCGGTTTCGGTGTGACGGTGGTGGTTGCGGTGGTGGGCGGCCCACCACAGCGGTCCGCGCTGCACGCTGGACGCGCCGATCAGTGCGAACACGAACTGCATCGCGCGCGAGGTGCGGAAGGTCCGGTGCGAGAAGTAGCGATGGTAGAAGCCGGTCAGCGCGAACATCCGCACCGCGTACAGCGC
The DNA here is from genome assembly GCF_020026895.1 of Novilysobacter selenitireducens. Taxonomy (GTDB): domain Bacteria; phylum Pseudomonadota; class Gammaproteobacteria; order Xanthomonadales; family Xanthomonadaceae; genus Lysobacter_C; species Lysobacter_C selenitireducens. The sequence continues at coordinate 47,347 of NZ_JAINZW010000004.1, read as the reverse complement.
CACCGCCACGGCGACGGCGACCGGTGACACGCCGACCCAGAACACCGCCAGGCACGCCAGGTGCAGACCGATGAAGGGCACGGCGCGCAACCAATCGACACGGTCGGCATCCGGACCGTCATCGACTTCGCCGCTGGTATCGAACCAGGCGCGGATGCGCGCAAGCACGCCGGTCGGCGGCGTGACCGGCGCGGCGGGCGGCGTGTACGCCACGAATCCAGCGCCGGAGGACGTTTCGGCGTCGGCGTCTGTCGCGGGGTTCGGCGGGGCTGCAGGCAAGTCCATGCCTGCACATACGGACCGGCCGTTCATCCGGATGCAGGCCGATGCCTGCATCCGGTGACTTCGGCGCTGCACGAGGGCAGCGCGTACCTCAGATCGTCTGGATGCTGCCCTGCGCGACCACCGGGCCGCTCGGCGTGGCATGCGGCATGCCGGCCTCCGGCTCCAGCGTGATTGCCAGCGTCGAACCGACCGCCAGGTGCGCGCGCATCGCGTCGGGCACGTCCACCGTGTGCGCCCGTTCGTTGGACACGAAGCCCAGCGACAGCGGCGCGCCGCCTTCGGGGATCAGCCACAGCTCACCGACGCGGCCGCCAGGATCGGCAGGCGACGGCACCGGCGTCATCGTGACGGCGCCTGCGCCGGCGTCGACCGCAGCCAGCCAGCCGGTCTGGCCGTCGTCGCGCGCGAGCACGACCACGGGCTTTGGCTGCTCGGTCGGCGGTTCGACCGGCTCCGGCGCGACCACGACGGGCGGCGCGACCGGGGCGGGTTCCGGCATCGGGCGCAACACGGCGACGACCGCCAGCACGGCGGCGGTCGCCAGGGCGGCGGCCGTAGCCCCACGCCAGAACGACACGCGCTGCGTCAGCGGCGCGCGGGCACCTTCCACGGCCAGCCAGCCCAGACGGGTGCGCAGGCGTGGCCACAGGTGCGCGGGCACCGGCACCGGTGCGATCTCGGCGATCAACGCGGCGAACCGCTGCTCCCACGCGGTGACGAGGTCGGCAAACGCGGGCTCGGCTGCGATCCGCGCCTCGCTGCGGCGGCGCTCGTCGGCCGGCTGTACGCCCAGCACGTACTCGGCCGCCTGCAGGTCGTCGCCCGGCGGGTCCTGGTCGAACTGTTCGAAATCGCGCTCGTGCATGTTCATTGCTCCAGGCACGCGCGCAGCTGCATCAGGCCGCGCCGGATCCAGCTCTTGACCGAACCGATCGGCGAGCCGATGCGGCGCGCCAGCTCTTCATAGGTGGCGCCTTCGAAGAACGCAGTGCGGATCAGCGAGCGGCGGCGCGCTTCGAGCTGCTCCATGCAGTGCCCCAAGCGCGCGTTCTCGACGGCGGCCTCGGCCTCCGACACCGGCGAGGCGGTCGGGTCGGCCACGGTTTCGGCCAGCTCGATGGGGGCGGTGCGGGCGGCGGCGGGCGTGGCGCGCAGGCGGTCGATGGCCTTGTTGCGGGCGATCATGGCCAGCCAGGTGATCGGGCTGGCGCGGCTGGCATCGAACTGGCCGGCCTTGCGCCAGACGGTGGCGTAGACCTCCTGCAACACGTCCTCGGCCTCGTCGCGGTCCGGCAGCACCCGCAGGCACACGCCGAACAGCTTGGCCGAGGTCGCGGTGTAGACCCGCTCGAACGCGCCGCGGTCGCCGCCGGCAACGGCGGCCAGCGCCTGCGCCAGGTCCGCGGTGGTGGTGCCCTGCACTGCCTGAGTCTCGCCCATTCCCGTCCTGGCCCCGGTTCCATTGCTGATCGCCGGCGAGTGTAGCCAAGACCGGCGCGCCGCGGTGGCCCGATGCGTCGCGCGGCGGGGCGTGCGCGCCGGCAGGCCCGCTGGCAACTCGATGCACAGGTACGACACGCGCGAATCCTTCACCTGGAGGTCAAGCCAGATACGCCCGGGCCCGATGCCCGGATTCAGGCGGCGGCCCGGAAGGTCGCCGCCGGTATGGAGCGCTTGAAGCGACGTGGTATCGGGGCTAACGTCGCTGCACCCACCGACCGGGCGACGCCTCTGCGTGTCGCCCGTTTACTTTTTTGGCCTTTGGAGTCATGCCATGCCTGCCGCCCCGTTGCCGTCCCTCGTGGTTTCGCGCCTGGATTTCGACCGGATCGAAGCACTGCTGGAGGCCCCCCTGCCCGCCGGCGTGGACACCACCGGGCTGCAGGCCGAGCTGGACCGCGCCGAGGTCCGCGAACCGGCCGACATGCCGCCGGACGTGATCACGATGAACTCCACGGCCCGCTTCAAGGACGAGGCCGATGGCACCGAGCATGAGATGACGCTGGTCTACCCGCGCGAGGCGGACGGCAGCGCCGGGCGTGTCTCGATACTGGCCCCGGTGGGCAGTGCGCTGCTGGGCCTGCGCATCGGCGACACCATCGAATGGCCGCTCCCCAGCGGCCGCAACGTACGACTGCGCGCGCTCTCGATCGCCTACCAGCCTGAAGCCGCCGGCGACCTGCACCGCTGAGCCCCCGCCCCCGTCGCTAGAATCACGCGGCAACCGACCGGAATTCCCCCGCATCCCATGACCGACCCCGTACGCCCGGCCTTCCACGGCTTCGAGACCATCCCGCTGCGCGAGTACGCCGAGCGCGCCTACCTCGATTACTCGATGTACGTGGTGCTCGACCGCGCCCTGCCCTTCATCGGCGACGGCCTCAAGCCCGTGCAGCGCCGCATCATCTACGCGATGAGCGAACTGGGGCTCAACGCCACGGCCAAGCCCAAGAAGTCCGCGCGCACGATCGGTGATGTGATCGGCAAGTTCCACCCGCATGGCGACAGCGCGTGCTACGAGGCGATGGTGCTGATGGCGCAGCCGTTCTCGTACCGCTACCCGCTGGTGGAAGGCCAAGGCAACTTCGGCTCGTCGGACGACCCCAAGTCGTTCGCGGCGATGCGCTACACCGAGTCGCGCCTGACGCCGATCGCCGAGGTGCTGCTGGGCGAGCTGGCGCACGGCACCGTCGATTGGGACCCCAACTTCGACGGCACGCTGGAAGAACCCTCGTGGATGCCGGCGCGGCTGCCCCACCTGCTGCTCAACGGCACCACCGGCATTGCCGTGGGCATGGCGACCGACGTGCCGCCGCACAACCTCAACGAGGTCGTCAGCGCCTGCGTGCGCCTGCTCGACGATCCGGACGCCACCACGCGCGACCTGTGCGAGCACGTGCTGGGCCCGGACTACCCGACCGCGGCGGAGATCATCACCCCGCGCGCCGACCTGCTGCAGATGTACGAGACCGGCCACGGCAGCGTCCGCGCCCGCGCCATCTACGAGAAGGACGGCACCAACATCGTCGTCACCGCGCTGCCGCACCAGGCCTCGCCCGGCAAGGTGATCGAGCAGATCGCCAGCCAGATGCGGGCCAAGAAGCTGCCGTGGCTGGAGGACATCCGCGACGAGTCCGACCACGCCAACCCCACCCGCATCGTGCTGGTGCCGCGCAGCAACCGTGTCGACATCGACCAGCTGATGGGCCACCTGTTCGCGACCACCGACCTGGAGAAGAGCTACCGGGTCAACTTCAACGTGATCGGGTTGGACGGCCGCCCGCAGGTGAAAGGTCTCAAGGCATTCCTCGCCGAGTGGCTGACCTTCCGCAGCGATACCGTCACCCGCCGCCTCAAGCACCGCCTCGACAAGGTCGAGCGCCGCATGCACCTGCTGGAGGGCCTGCTGGTCGCCTTCCTCAACCTGGACGAGGTGATCCGCATCATCCGCAGCGAGGACGAGCCGCGCCCGGTGCTGCAGGCGCGCTTCAAGCTGTCCGACGATCAGGTCGACTACATCCTCGAGACCCGCCTGCGCCAGCTGGCGCGGCTGGAGGAGATGAAGATCCGTGGTGAGCAGGACGAGCTGGCGAAGGAGCGCGACCGCCTGGTCGCCACGCTCGGCAGCAAGGCCAAGCTCAAGAAGCTGATCAAGGACGAACTGCTGGCGGACGCGAAGAAATTCGGCGACGCCCGCCGCTCGCCGCTGGTCGCGCGCGGCGCGGCGCAGGCGCTGAGCGAGACCGAGCTGGTGCCGAGCGAGCCGATGACGGTGGTGCTCAGCGAGAAGGGCTGGGTGCGCGCGGCCAAAGGCGGCGACGTCGATGCGGCCGGCCTCAGCTACCGCGATGGCGACGCGCTGTTGGCGTTCGCGCGTGCGCGCAGCACGCAGCAGGTGGCGTTCCTGGACTCCACCGGCCGCGCCTACTCGACCCTGGTGCACGGCCTGCCGTCGGCACGCGGCAATGGCGAGCCGCTGACCGGCCGCTTCTCGCCGGCGCCGGGCGCCTCGTTCCAGGCCGTCGCCAGTGGCGAGCCCGATACCCGCTTCGTGCTGGCGAGCAGCCACGGCTACGGCTTCGTCACCCGCTTCGAGAACCTGGTGGGCCGAAACAAGGCCGGCAAGGCGATGCTGTCGCTGACGCCCAACGCCAAGGTCGTCCAGCCCGCCGCCGTCGCCGATGTCGAGGCCGACCGCGTGGTCGTCGCCACCAGCGCCGGCCACCTGCTGGCCTTCCCGGTGGCGGAGCTGCCGGAACTCGACAAGGGCAAGGGCAACAAGCTGATCGACATCCCCAAGGCCAAGCTCGGCACCGAGCGCGTGGTGGCCGTGGCCGTGGTGTCGCCGGGTGCGACGCTGTCGGTGAAGTCGGGTGCGCGCACCATGACCCTGTCGTGGAAGGACCTGGACGCCTACGTCGGCAGCCGCGCGACGCGCGGAGGGCTGTTGCCGAGAGGTTGGCAAAAAGTCGAAGGTTTGGCCGTCGAATGACGGCCTGATCGACGGTCAGGCTTTGAGTCCGTCATTCCCGCCTTCGCGGGAATGACTAGCAGGATCAAAGGAACGCCATGCACCCCGACTTCTGGCTCCAGCGCTGGTCCGAGAACCGCATCGGCTTCCACCAGGACGCGCCTACCCCACTGCTGATGGAGCACTGGCCGGGGCTCGGGCTGCCCGGCGGCACCCGTATCTTCGTTCCGCTGGCCGGAAAGTCGCTGGACATGCTCTGGCTGGCAGCGCAGGGGTACCGGGTGCTTGGCGTGGAGCTGTCGCGCCAGGCGGTCGAGGCGTTTTTCGACGAGCACGGCTCGACGCCCGAACGTCGCGAGTCGCGCCATGGGTTTCACTACACGGCGGGGCCGATCGAACTCATCCAGGGCGATGCATTCGACCTGGACGCGGAGGCGTTGGCGGGTTGCGAAGGCGTGTTCGACCGCGCCGCGCTGATCGCCCTGCCACCCGACCTGCGGCGCCGCTATGTCCATGAGTTGTACGCGCGCCTGCCGTCGGGGTGTCGCGGCCTGCTGGTCACGCTGGAGTACCCGCCGCACGAAAAGGCCGGCCCGCCGTTTCCCGTCGGCGAGGACGAAGTGCGCGACCTGTACGGCCGGGACTGGACGGTCGAGCTGCTCGAACGGCGCGACATCCTGGATTCGCAGCCGGGATTCGTCACGGAAGGCGTGACGTCGCTCGAGACCGTGGCCTACCGCCTGCAGCGCCGCTGAACACCGCATTTGTAGGAGCGGCTTCAGCCGCGATCTCAGGTATGTAGAGCCGGGCACAGCCAGTCGCATCGCCGGTTCAACGAATCGCGGCTGAAGCCGCTCCTACAGAGGTCAGGGCGAGACGCGCATCAATGCGGCGCCTCAACCTTGTCGCCACCACGCATCTTCTTGACGAGGGTGACCACGCCGACGACCACCGCGCCCACGACGACGCCCACCACCGCATTGGCCAGGGCCGAAAGCAGGGTGCCGGCGATGCCCGATGGCACCACGTCTTCCACCCAGTGGGCGAGCACCGGGATCGCGTGCACGAGGATGCCGCCACCCACCAGGAACATGGCCGCGGTGCCGGCGACCGACAGGAACTTCATCAGCCACGGCGCGGTGTAGAGGATGCCGCGGCCCAGCGCGGCAGTCGCGCCTTCCTTTCGTGCCAGGTGCATGCCCGCGTCGTCGAGCTTCACGATGCCTGCGACCAGTCCGTAGACGCCCACGGTCATGCCCAGCGCGATCACCACCAGCACCAACGCCTGCTGGGTAAACGGCTGCGCTTCGACCACGCCCAGCGACAGCACGATGATCTCCGCCGACAGGATGAAGTCGGTGCGGATGGCGCCCTTGATCTTGTCCTTCTCGAACGCGACCAGGTCGACCTGCTCGTCGGCCACCGCCTTGACGAGTTCGTCGTGGTGCCTGGCATCCTCCTCGCGCGAGTGCAGGAAGCGATGCACCAGCTTCTCCGCGCCCTCGTACACCAGGTACGTGCCACCGATCATCATCAGCGGCGTGATGAGCACCGGCAGCCACGCACTGATAGCCAGCGCCGCCGGCACCAGGATGGCCTTGTTCTTGAACGAGCCCTTGGCGACCGCCCAGACCACCGGCAGCTCCCGCGCCGCCTTCACCCCGGTGACCTGCTGCGCGTTGAGCGCCAGGTCGTCGCCCAGCACGCCGGCCGTCTTCTTGGTCGCCAGCTTGGTGAGGATGGCGACGTCGTCCAGCACGCTGGCGATGTCGTCGAGCAGGGTCAACAGGCTGGCACCGGCCATGGGCGTTCCATCAGTCAGCAGGAGTGGGCGCGCATTGTGGCCCAACGGGTGTGCACGGGCGTAGACAGCGCAGTCGCCGGCGATGCGGGCCCCCTTGTAGGAGCGACGCAGGTCGCGACCGGACTCCCCGTGCAGCGCGGGTCGCAACTTACGTCGCTCCTACAGGGACCTTAGTGGCCGAAGGTCGTAGCCCGGGTAAGGCCCAAGGCCGCACCCGGGATGGGACACCGACGCGGTACCCCGGATGCGCTGCGCTTATCCGGGCTACGGTTTAAGCCAGCGCGGCCTGGTGGACGCCTGCCACGGCGCGGCCCGAGGGGTCGGCGGCGTTGGCGAAGGCGGCGTCCCACGCGATTGCCGCCGGCGAGGAGCACGCGATCGACTTGCCGCCGGGCACCGTCTGCGCGCAGGCCTCGCCGGGGAAGCTGCGCTCGAAGATGCGGCGGTAGAAGTACGCCTCCTTCGTCTGCGGCGTATTCACCGGGAACCGGCTGGCCGCGGCGGCGAACTCGCGGTCGCTGACGTGCTCGGCCGCGTGCGCCTTGAGCCCGTCGATCCAGCCGTAGCCAACGCCGTCGCTGAACTGCTCCTTCTGCCGCCACAGGATCGACTCGGGCAGGTAGCCCTCGAACGCCTCGCGCAGCACCGCCTTCTCGATGCGTCGGCGGCCCGCTGCGTCCACGCCGGCCATCTTGGCCTGCGCGTCCATGCGCATCGCCACGTCCAGGAATTCGACGTCCAGGAACGGCACGCGCGGCTCCACCCCCCACGCCATCATCGACTTGTTGGCGCGCAGGCAATCGTAGAAGTGCAGCGCATCGAGCTTGCGCACCAGCTCCTCGTGGAACTCGCGTGCGTTGGGTGCCTTGTGGAAGTACAGGTAGCCACCGAAGATTTCATCGCTGCCCTCGCCCGACAGCACCATCTTCACGCCCATCGCCTTGATGCGCCGCGCCAGCAGGAACATCGGCGTGGACGCGCGGATGGTGGTCACGTCGTAGGTTTCGATGTGGCGGATGACGTCGGGCAGCGCATCGACGCCCTCCTCGAAGGTGTAGGTGAAACCGTGGTGCACCGTGCCCAGTGCCTCGGCGGCGACCTCCGCGGCGGCGAGGTCGGGCGAACCCTCCAGGCCGATGGCGAAGGAATGCAGCCGCGGCCACCATGCCTCGGAGTTGTCGTTGTCCTCGATGCGGCGCCGCGCATAGCGCGCGGCCACGGCCGCGACCAGCGAGGAGTCCAGCCCACCCGACAGCAGCACGCCATACGGCACGTCGCTCATCATCTGCCGGTGCACCGCGCGCTCGAAGGCCTCGCGCAGGTCGGCGGGCGTGACGGTGACGCCCTGCACCGCGTCGTATTCGCGCCAGTCCCGCGTGTACCAGCGGCGCAGCTCGCCCGTCGCGCTGTCGAACACGTGGCCGGGCGGAAACGGCGCGACGTCCCCGCAGGTGCCGACCAGCGCCTTCATCTCCGAGGCCACCCACAGCCGTCCGCTGCCGTCGTGGCCCCAGTACAGCGGTACCACGCCCATGGGGTCGCGCGCGATGAGGTAGCGGCCGCGGGCACGGTCCCACAACGCGAAGGCAAAGATGCCGTTGAGCCGGTCCAGCCAACCGGCCGGTTCGCCGTCGCGGTGCTGCGCGTACAGCGCGTTGATCACCTCGCAGTCCGAACCGGTCTGGAACTCGTACGGCGTCGCCAGCCCCTGCTCCAGCTCGCAATGGTTGTAGATCTCGCCGTTGACCGCCAGCACCAGCGCGCCATCGCTGGAGCGCAGCGGCTGCGACCCGCCGGCCGGGTCGACGATGGCCAGGCGCTCGTGCACCAGGATCGCGCCCTCGTCGGCATGCACGCCGCTCCAGTCCGGGCCGCGGTGGCGCTGGCGTTGCGAGAGTTCCAGCGCGTGCCGGCGCAGGCGCGGCAGGTCGTCGCCGGGTTGCAGGTCGAACAGGCCGAGGATCGAGCACATGGGGCGGGTCCTTGAGTGGTTTGAGGCAGGGGTTGGAGCCGGTGGATGGAGTCGGTGGCGGGACGCTCGACCAACAAAAAGGCCCGCACTTCGCAGTGCAGGCCTGGGAGAGCGATGAGCGTGGAGCGCGTGCTAATCGCCGGCCTGCGGGAGGCGGGCGTTGTTATTGAGGTTGTTGTTGGACGCGGCCTGGCGCGAGCGGCGACGCGCGGCCATCGCGCCGGGGGCGGCGGCGTGGCGGGTGCGGCGGGCACGGGCTGCGGGCATGGCTCGATCCTGTGGCAACGGGGGCCGCGCTTGCAAGCGGGCGGTTGCATGGGTGAACGTGCCGGGCAGCCGTCACCGGCCATGGCACGGCATCACCAAGGGGAGCAGTCGGATGGCACGTTGGATCAGGCGCGGTGCGCTGGCGCTTCTGGGGTTCGTCCTGCTGGCGCTGTTGTCGGGTTGGCTGGCGATGCGCGACAGCCTGCCGCGGCTGGACGGTGAGCAGCCCGTCGCCGGACTTGGCGGCGCCGTCACCGTGCAGCGCGATGCGCTCGGCGTGGTCACCATCGACGCCGGCAACCGTGTCGACGCCATGCGGGCGCTGGGCTGGGTCCACGCGCAGGAGCGCTACTTCGAGATGGACCTGCTGCGCCGGACCGCTGCGGGCGAGCTGGCCGCGTTGTTCGGCCCGCGCGCGACCGACCACGACCGCGGCAAGCGCGTCCATCGGATGCGCGCGCGGGTGGAGTCGCGGCTCGACACCCTGATGGGGCCGCACCGCGCCGAAGGCGAGGCGTATGCCGCCGGGGTCAATGCCGGCCTGGCCAGCCTCGATGCACGGCCGTGGCCGTACCTGCTGCTGCGCCAGGTGCCCGAGCCGTGGCAGCTGTCCGACTCGGCGCTGGTCGGCTATGCGATGTACTTCGACCTGCAGGACGCCGACAACGCGCGCGAACTGGGGTTGCTGCGCATCCGCCCGCACCTGCCGCCGGCGCTCTACACGCTGCTCACCCACGACGGCAGCGAGTGGGATGCCCCCGTACAGGGCGAGGCGCGCGGTCCCGCAAGACTTCCGGGGCCCGGCGAGGTCGACCTGCGCGAACTGGCCTCGCCGGACACCCACCGCGGCGCCACCGCCGAGCCGCCCTTCGCGCGCGGCAGCAACAACTTCGCGGTGTCCGGCGCGCTGACCGAGCACGGCGGCGCGCTGGTCGCCGACGACATGCACCTGGCCCTGCGCGCGCCCAACATCTGGTTCCGCGTGCGCCTGCGCTACCCGGACCCGGCCGCGCCCGGCGGGCGGGTCGACGTCACCGGCTTCAGCCTGCCCGGCCTGCCCGGGGTGGTGGTCGGCAGCAACGGCCATGCCGCATGGGGCTTCACCAACAGCTACGGCGACTGGGCGGACTGGCGGCGCGAACCGGGCTGCGCCGCCAAGTGCCCGGCCGCGCGCACGTACGTCGAGCGCATCGACGTGGCGGGCGGCGAGCCGGTCGAGATGGAGGTGCGCGAAACCGATTGGGGTCCGCTGCTGCATGACACACCCGACGGCGACGCGCTGGCGCTGCGCTGGGCCGCACACCTGCCCGGCTCGCTCAACCTGGGGGTGCTCGACTTCACCCGGGCCGATTCGCTGGATGCACTGTTCGCCGCGGCCGACGCGACCGCCATCCCCGCGCAGAACCTGGTCGCAGGTGACCGCAGCGGCCGCATCGGCTGGCGCTTGCTCGGCCCCATGCCGGCCGGCGCCCGCTGTGATGGCGAGCGGCCGTTCGGTATCGCCGTGGCCGCCCAGGCAGCCCCAGCCACCACCACCACGTGCTCGCCCTGGGCGTTGTCCACCCGCGGCAACCCGGCAGTGCTCGACCCACCGGGCCAACGCCTGTGGACGGCGAACTCACGGGTGGTGGACGGTGGCGACCTCGCGGCGATCGGCGACGGCGGCTACGTCGTGGGCACGCGTGCGTGGATGATCCGCCAGCAATTGCAGGCGGAGACGCATTTCGACGAAGCCGACCTGCTGGCGATCCAGCTTGACGACCGCAGCGTGTTCCTGGAGCGCTGGTGGACGCTGCTGCAGAAACGCGCCGATGCCGAGCGCACGCCCGCCATGCATGCGCTGGCGGCCGCCGACACCACGTGGCCAGAGCGTGCCGCAGGCGACACCGTTGGCTATCGGCTGGTGCGCGCCTGGCGCCTGGCGGTGCACGCGCGCATCTCCGAAGGCCTGCTGGCACCCGCTCGTGCGGCGCTGGGTCCGGACGTACCGATGCCCAACCTGCCGCAGCTCGAAGGTGTTGCGTGGCCGCTGGTCACGCAGCGTCCGGCCCATCTGCTGCCAGCGGCATTCGACAGCTGGGACACGCTGCTGGAGGACGCCGCGGTGGACGTCCGCGATGAACTGGCCGAGCGCGGCCCACTGGCCGAGCGTACGTGGTCCGAACGCAATACCGCTGCCATCTGCCACCCGTTGGCCGCGGCCATCCCGCTGCTGGGCGAGCGTTTGCTGTGCATGCCGCGCGAGCCGCTGGCCGGCGACACCCTGACCCCGCGCGCGCAGTCGCCCAACGCCGGCGCGTCGCAACGGATGGTGGTGGCGCCGGGACACGAGGCTGACGGGATCGCGCACATGCCCGGGGGCCAGAGCGGCCACCCGCTGTCGCCGTTCTGGGGCGCGGGGCACGACGACTGGGTGCACGGGCGGCCGACGCCGTTCCTGCCGGGCGAGGCCGAACACACCCTGCGCCTGGTGCCACCCGAGGCGCGCTGACCCTGTAGGAGCGGCTTCAGCCGCGATCTCCTGTTCCACGAGTCCCTGTAGGAGCGACGTAAGTCGCGATTCGTACTTCGGTCAGTTCCGCGGTCGCGACTTACGTCGCTCCTACATTCGAATCCGAAGTCCTGGATCGCGGCTGGAGCCGCTCCTACAGTCCGTCCGACGGGACGAGCATCTTCTCGATGAGCGAGAGGTAGAGGTCGGGAAGCGCTTGCAGGTCGGAGACGCGAACGTGCTCGTCGACCTGGTGGATGCTGGCGTTGACCGGGCCGATCTCGATGCACTGCGTCCCCAGCGGCGCGATGAAGCGTGCATCCGACGTGCCGCCGCCGGTGCTCTCTTCCGGCGGCTGTCCACGATGCGCCGAGAGCACCTCGCGCGCGGCCTGGCGCAACGCGCCCTCCGGCGTGTGGAAGGGTTCGCCGCTGCGGTGCCAGTGGATCGTGTAGTCGAGCCCGTGCGCACGCAGCACCGCCTCGCACTCGCGCTCCAGCGCGTCGGCGCTCCAGGTCGGGTTGAAGCGCAGGTTGAACTGCACCTCCAGCGTGCCGGGGATGACGTTGTTGGCGCCGGTGCCGGCGGCGATGTTGCTGACCTGCAGGCTGGTCGGCGGGAACGTCTCGTAGCCCTCGTCCCAGCACCGTGCAGTGAGTTCGGCCAGTGCCGGCAACGCCAGGTGCACCGGGTTGCGCGCCTTGTCCGGATAGGCGACGTGGCCCTGCACGCCATTGACCTGCAGCCGCGCCGACAGGCTGCCGCGGCGGCCCACGCGCAGCAGGTCGCCCAGTTCGCTCGTGGAGGAGGGCTCACCGGTGATGCACCAGTCCAGGCGTTCGCCGCGCTCGCGGAACAGCCCGGCAACGCGGCGCACGCCGTCGATCGCATCGCCCTCTTCGTCCGAGGTCAGCAGGATCGCCAGTCGCCCGGCCGGCGTCGGATGCGCGGCGGCAAATCGCTCGGCGGCCACGACGAACGCGGCGACGCTGCCCTTCATGTCGGCCGCGCCACGCCCGTAGAGCACGCCATCGCGGATCTCGGGCACGAACGGATCGCTGGCCCATGCCTCGCGTGGCCCGGGCGGCACCACGTCGGTGTGGCCGAGCAGCAGCAGCGTCGGCGCGGCCGCATCGCCGAACGTCGCGTAGAGGTTGTCGACCTCACCCAGCCGGAGGTGCTCGCAGGCGAAACCTGCGGCTTCCAGCCGCTCGGCCACCAGCGCCTGGCAGCCGGCGTCGTCGGGCGTGACCGACGTGCGGGCGATGAGATCGCGGGTGAGGTCGAGTACGTCGCTCATGGGGCGGTTCCATCGTGTCGTAGCCGTGGCCGTTCCGGCCCGGGTTCCCGGGTGCGCTGCGCTTACCCGGGCTACGGTTTCATGAAGGCGCGCGTCAGCCGACGCCGAAGCGCTTCTTGAAGCCGTTGTCGGAGAAGCCTTGCGTCACCGTGCCGTCGTCGGTCACGACCACGGGCCGGCGGACCAGCTGCGGATACTCCTTCAGCAGCAGCTTCCACTCGGCGTCCGAGCCGGGCGACTTGCGGGTCTCCGGCAGGGTGCGCCACGTAGTCGAGGACTTGTTGATCATCGCGTCCCAGCCGCCCAGCGCATCGCGCCATTCCAGCAACGTCTCCGGCGCCTGGCGCTGGTCGCGGTAGTCCACGAACGCGTGTTCGACGCCGAAGCGGTCCAGCCACTTTCGCGCCTTGCGGCAGGTGTCGCAGTTGGACAGGCCGTAGAGGGTGGTCGCCATGCCTACTCCGCCAGTCCGCGCAGGAGGTCGTTGATGCTGGTCTTGCTGCGGGTCTTGGCATCGACCTGCTTGACGATCACCGCGCAGTACAGCGAGTGCGAGCCATCGGCCGACGGCAGCTGGCCCGACACCACGACGCTGTACGGCGGAATGCGGCCGTAGCTGACCTCGCCGGTGGCGCGGTTGTAGATACGCGTGGACTGGCCGAGGAACACGCCCATGCCGATCACGCTGTGGTGGCCGACGATGACGCCCTCCACCACCTCCGAGCGCGCGCCGATGAAGCAGTGGTCCTCGATGATGGTCGGGGTGGCCTGCAGCGGCTCGAGCACGCCGCCGATGCCGGCGCCGCCCGAGAGGTGGCAGTGCTTGCCGATCTGCGCGCACGAACCGACCGTCGCCCAGGTGTCGACCATCGTGCCCTCTCCCACGTGCGCGCCGATGTTGACGAAGCTGGGCATCAGCACGACGTCGCGGCCGATGTGGCTGCCGCGGCGAACGATCGCGCCGGGCACCACGCGCGCGCCCAGCTTGCGGAAGGCGGCCTCGTCGAACTCGGCGAAGCGCGCCGGCACCTTGTCCCAGAACGGCGACGGGTAGGACTCCACCAGCTCCATGTCCTGCGTTCGGAAGTACAGCAGCACCGCCTTCTTCAGCCACTCGTTGACGGTCCAGCCGCCCTTGCCGTCTGGCTCGGCAACGCGGAACTCGCCGCTTTCCAGGCCTTCGATCGCGCGCTCGACCGCCGGGCGGGTCGAGCCTTCGACCTCGTCAGGCGTCAGCATCGAACGGCGCTCGAAGGCGCTGTCGATCAGGAACTTCAGCTCGTCGTGCGCCGCGGCCTTGGCGCTCTTGCGTGGAGCGGGCGCGGTCTTCGGCGCAGCGGCCTTGCCGCCATCGGTGCGCTTGGCCGGCACGGGCGCGGACTTCTTCTCAGGGGCCTTCTTCCTGGCGGCCGGCTTTCCTGCGGTCTTGCCCACGGCCTTGGTCGCCTTCTTCGCGACCGGCTTGCCGGTGGCGGTCGAACTGCTGGTCGTCTTGCCCGCGCTCTTGCCGGTGCCCTTGGTGGCGGGCTTTGCGCGCGCCGTCTTCTTGGCCGGCTTCCTGGAACTCATGCGCTTTCTCCTTCGAAACAATGCAGCAGTGCTTCGCGCAGCGCCTGCTGGTGGGCGTCGTCCAGCGGCAGGCCGCGGCCTTCCGGGTCGGACGTGGTGAGCTGGAACACGTCCTCGGCGCGCTCGCCGAACGTGGCGATGCGCGCGTCGTGCACGCGCAGCGACTGGTTGCGAAGCACCGCGGCGACCTCGGCCAGCAGGCCGGGGCGGTCGGTGCAGACGAAGCTGAGGGTGGTGCGACCGTCGCTGCCTTCGTCGAAGGCGACCTGCGGCGGGATGCGAAAATGTTTCAGGTGCCGCGGTTGCGTGCGGCGGGCCGGGCGGATGCGGTCCAGCGGCCCGTCGAGCGCGGCGGCCAGCTTGCGTTCCACTTCGTCGGCGGTCGGCGTATAGCGCGGGTCGGACGGAATCACTTCGAACGTATCGAAGATGGTGCCATCCGGCCCATCGAGCACGCGCGCCTGCAGGATCGCCAGGCCAAGCCGGTCGAGCTTGGCGACGATCGCGGCGAACAGCCCGTCGCGGTTGGGCGAGTACACGAACACTTCAAGCGCGCCCGCCTGCGCCGTGACCGGACGCGCCCGCACGCGGGTGTCGCCCGCGCCGATGCCGCGCAGCGCGACCGCCTGCCACGCCAGCTGGTCGGGACGACCGCGCTGGAAGCCGGCATCGGGCATCCGCGCGAACATTTCATCGATCGCGGCGTCGTCGTGGCCAAGCGCCGAAAGCATCGCGCGCGTAGTGTCGCGGATCTCGGCGATGCGCTCCTCCAGCGCGACCGGGTGTTCCAGCCCGCGCCGCATCGCCAGGCGCGTGGCCGTGTACAGGTCGGCCATCAGCCGGTCCTTCCACGCGTTCCACAGCTTGGGGGAGGTGCCGGCGATGTCCGCGCACGTCAGCAGGTAGAGGTGGTCGAGGTGCTCGCGGTCGGCGACCTTCGCGGCGAAGCGGTGGATCACCTCCGGCTCGGTGATGTCCTCCTTCTGCGCCGTGCGCGACATCAGCAGGTGCTGGCGCACCAGCCACTCGACCATCGCGGTATCCGGCGCGGACAGGCCGACGGTTTCGCAGAACTCGCGCGCGTCGTCGCCGCCAAGCTCGGAATGGTCGCCGCCGCGGCCCTTGGCGATGTCATGGAACAGGCCGGCGAGCAGGAGCAGTTCGGGCTTGCGCAGCCGCGGCCACACCTCGTGCGCCATCGCGAAGCGCTCGTCGCGCTGCCCCGAGGCGAACGACGCCAGGTTCTTCAGCACCGCCAGCGTGTGCTGGTCGACCGTGTAGACGTGGAACAGGTCGAACTGCATGCGCCCGGACACCCGCGCGAACGCCGGGATCCAGCGCCCCAGCACGCCCAGGCGGGCCATGCGGGTGAGCGTCTGCACCGGTTGCGGGCCGCGCAGCAGCTGCATGAACCGCTGGCGCAGCTCGGCGCTGGCCTGCTTGAAGCCCGGCAGCCGCGGCAGCGCCTCGGCCAGTTCGCGCGCGGTATGCGAGTGCAGCCCGCGCACGGCATCGGCATGCGCGGCCCATGTCGCGAACAGGTCGAACACATCCCCTAGGTCACGCGGCCACGCGTCCGACGAGGCGGCCAGGTAGCCGCGCCGCAGGTCGAAGCGCTCGTCGATCGGCTCGGGTTCGGCCTCGCCTTCCAGCTGCTCCTCAAAGCGCTGCAGCAGGCGCTCGCCGATGCGCAGCACGATGGCGGCGCTGCGGTAGAAGCCCTGCATCATCTGCTCGACCGCAAGCGTGTCGCCGGTGTCCTCGAAGCCCAGCCGCGCGGCCAGCGGCTTCTGGTAGTCGAAGCGCAGGCGCTCCTCGCGCTTGTCGGCCACCAGGTGCAGGCCGAAGC
This sequence comes from Novilysobacter selenitireducens, assembly GCF_020026895.1. Classification (GTDB taxonomy): domain Bacteria; phylum Pseudomonadota; class Gammaproteobacteria; order Xanthomonadales; family Xanthomonadaceae; genus Lysobacter_C; species Lysobacter_C selenitireducens. The sequence goes on along the minus strand of NZ_JAINZW010000004.1, from coordinate 31,339 downwards.
GAAGGCGCGACAGCGCGCGGCGCTCGCGCTCCAACGTTGTGACTTCGTCCGCGCCCAACTGCCCGAACGCCACCAGCGCTTCCAGGTCGGCGGTACCGATGATGCGCAGCGCCATCCAGTGCAGCGTCTGCACGTCGCGCAGGCCGCCGGGGCCTTCCTTCAGGTTGGGCTCGAGGTTGTCGGACGTGTCGCCGTAGCGGGCGTGGCGGTCGCGCAGCTCGCGGCGCTTGGCCTCGAAGAAGTCCTGCGGCGGCCACACCAACCGCGGCGAGGCGGCGGTCTGCAACTCGCGCCGCTCCAGTTCGTTGGCCGCCAGCGGCCGCGCTTCCAGCAGCGAGGTCAGGACGCTGATGTCCTCGCGCGAAGCCTCGGTGCACTGCTCAAGCGAACGGACCGCGTGCCCCACCGGCAGGCCGGCATCCCACAGGACGGCGAAGAACCGCGCCAGTGCATCGGCGCACGCGGTGGAGGCCTCGGGTTCGGCCAGCACCAGCAGGTCGACATCAGACTGCGGGAACAGTTCGCCGCGTCCGTAGCCGCCCACGGCGAAAAGCGCCAACTGCGCCTCCAGCGGGATGCAGCGCTGCCATGCGGCCTGCACGTGGGTATCGACCACGGCCGCGCGCTCGGCGACGAGGCGGTCGACTTCGGCCCCCTCGTCGAAACGTGCAGCAAAACCGGCATCGGCCTCGGCCAGCTGCTCGCGCACCTGCCCGGCCCAGGCGGAATCGTCAGGCCCGGGGTGCCGTTCCGCCCCGGGCTGCGCCGGAGTGGCGTCGCCGGCGCCGACCGCGCTCATAGGTCGTTGTCGTCGCCCGGCACGCGGGTGAGGATCTCCACGCCGTCGTCGGTCACCGCAACGGTGTGCTCCCACTGCGCGGACAACTTGCGGTCCTTGGTGACCACCGTCCAGCCGTCGGGCAGCAGCCGCGTGTGGCGTGCGCCCTCGTTGATCATCGGCTCGATGGTGAAGGTCATGCCCGGCTTCAGCACCACGCCCTCGCCCGCGCGGCCGTAGTGCAGGACCTGCGGCTCGTCGTGGTAGACCTTGCCGATGCCGTGGCCGCAGTACTCGCGCACGACGCTGAAGCGCTCGGACTCGGCGTACTGCTGGATCGCCGCGCCGACATCGCCGAGCGTGGCACCGGGGCGCACGACACGGATGCCGCGGAACATGGCCTCGCGCGTCACGTCCACCAGGCGCTTGGCCATCACCGACGGCGTGCCGACGAAATACATGCGGCTGGTGTCGCCGTGCCAGCCGTCCTTGATCACGGTGACGTCGATATTGACGATGTCGCCGTCCTTCAGGACCTTGGCCTCGTTCGGGATGCCGTGGCAGATGACGTTGTTGACCGAGGTGCAGACGGTCTTGGGGTATCCCTTGTAGCCGACGTTGGCCGGGATCGCCCCCTGCACGTTGACGATGTGGTCATGGCAGATGCGGTCCAGCTCCTCGGTCGTCACGCCAGGCTTCACGTGCGGGGCGACGACCTGCAGCACCTCGGCCGCCAGGCGGCCGGCGACGCGCATCTTCTCGATGTCCTCGGGGGTTTTGAGCGTAATTGGCATCCGCGCATTATCGCCGATGCGGCCGGGGGTGTGGGGTGGCGGGGCCCGGGCGATCGCGTGGCGGCGTTCCGGCCACGGATCTGCACGGTGGGCACGGAAGGGAAAACGGCCGGGCCGTTTCCTGCTGGCAGGCCATCGATCCCGTTGGTTCATTCCGCCCGCTGCAATCCTGAATGCAGTGAAGAAACTGCCGTCGCCCCTATCCGCGTTCATCCGGCAATCCGTGGCCAAACCGCGCAATCTGATTGCCCCGGGGCCCGCAACGGGCTAGAATCCCGCGGCTGCGCCGGCCCCGTGCCTGCCAGACCGCCCACGCCGGGCGTCACCGGCGAATACACACCTGCTGCAAACCCCCGTGCCGGGGTGTCCCGTCCCGCCCAGAGGCGACCGGGATCTGGCCACGGTGGCAGCAGGGAGGCCCAACCCCGGAACCCCGCCCCGGCACCCGTGCCGCGGCAGCCGCCTCACAACCCTGGCGGCCGGTTCCATTGCCTGGAGCTCTACCACGATGTCCCAGATCACCATGCGCCAGATGCTGGAGGCCGGTGTCCACTTCGGCCACCAGACCCGCTACTGGAACCCCAAGATGGGCCCGTACATCTTCGGCGCCCGCGGCAAGATCCACATCATCAACCTCGAGAAGACGGTTCCGCTGTTCAACGACGCGATGAACTTCATCTCGGGCATCGCCCAGAAGCGCGGCATGATCCTGTTCCTGGGCACCAAGCGCAGCGCGCGCGAGGCCGTGAAGGAAGAGGCCGAGCGTTGCGGCATGCCGTTCATGACCCAGCGTTGGCTGGGCGGCACGCTGACCAACTTCCGCACAGTGAAGCAGTCGGTCGCGCGCCTGAAGGAACTCGAAGCCGCCGAGACCGACGGCACCTTCCAGAAGCTGGTCAAGCACGAAGTGCTGAACCTGCGCCGTGAGCGCGACAAGCTGGAAGCCTCGCTGGGTGGCATCAAGGAAATGAACCGCCTGCCCGACGCGCTGTTCGTGATCGACATCGGCCACGAAGACATCGCGATCAAGGAAGCCAAGAAGCTCGGCATCCCGGTCGTGGCCGTGGTCGACACCAACTACGATCCGGAGCTGGTGGACTACGCGATCCCGGGCAACGACGACGCCATCCGCGCCGTGCAGCTGTACGCCCGCGCCGCCGCCGACGCCGTGCTGGAAGGCAAGGCCGCCGCCCCGACCCCGGGCAGCGTCCGCGAAGAGGACTTCGCCGAGTCCGGCGACGAGTCCGCCAAGGACAAGCCGGCCCGCCGCGCACCGGCCAAGAAGGCCGCCGCCAAGAAGGCCGACGAGCCGGCAACCGACGGCGAGGCAGCCGCTGCCGACACCAAGGCCGACGCGAAGACCGAAGCCAAGGCCGAGTAAGACCCGTGTCACGCGGCCGCGCCATGCTGCGCGGCCGCGTTCCAGCTCCTTTGTAGGAGCGACGTAAGTCGCGACCCGGAGTTTCGTCGGCGCCGGTGATTCGCGACTTACGTCGCTCCTACAACATCACGAACATCGAGGTAGATCCCCATGGCTGAAATCACCGCATCCCAGGTGAAGGAACTGCGCGAGCGCACCGGCGCCGGCATGATGGAGTGCAAGAAGGCGCTCACCGAGAACAACGGCGACATCGACGCCGCGGCCGAGTGGCTGCGCAAGTCGGGCCTGGCCAAGGCCGACAAGAAGGCGAGCCGCGTCGCCGCCGAAGGCCGCATCGTCGCCGCCCAGGCCGACGGCAAGGGCGTGCTGGTCGAGATCAACTCCGAGACCGACTTCGTCGCCAAGGACGAGAACTTCGTCGCCTTCACCGAGGCCGTCGCCAACGCCGCACTCGAAGCCGATGACATCGACGCGCTGAAGTCGACCAAGCTGGCCTCGGGCGAGACCGTCGAGGAGTCGCGTTCGGCTCTGATCGCCAAGGTCGGCGAGAACGTGCAGGTCCGCCGCATGGCCCGCATCGACAGCGCCAACACCATCGGCGCCTACGTGCACGGCGGCCGCATCGGCGTGCTGGTCGAGGTCAAGAACGGCAATGCCGACCTGGCCCGTGGCCTGGCGATGCACGTCGCGGCGATGAACCCGCCGTACATCTCGCCGGCGCACGTCCCCGCCGACTTCGTCGCCAAGGAAAAGGAAATCGCCCTGGCCCAGGTCAAGGACACCGGCAAGCCGGCCGACATCCTGGAGAAGATGATCTCCGGCAAGGTCGCCAAGACCGTCAACGAGCTGTGCCTGACCGGCCAGCCCTACGTGCTGGACACCAACCAGACCGTCGAGGCCGCGCTGAAGGCCGCCGGCGCAGAGGTGCTGCAGTTCGTACGCCTGGCCGTCGGCGAAGGCATCGAGAAGCAGGCCGACGACTTCCACGCCGAAGTCATGAAGCAGGCTGGTCTGGCGTAAGCCATCGCGCCATAGCAGTAACGAAGAAGGCCGCGGATCTCCGCGGCCTTTTTTGTGCGCTTCGATCTGCAGCCGTGCAGCTGGCGCCACCCTCCATGTAGGAGCGGCTTCAGCCGCGACCCGGACGCACTCGCGCAGCGGCCGTCCAGCCAGTCCGTCCTGCACGATGAGTTCTGCCGGATCGACGTGGTCGCAATGCGCACCCCTGGACCATCCCCACCCGCCTGTATCCCTGCACGGGAACGATTCGACAGGAAGAGGCCCCAGCGGAGATCGACCGCCCTACAGATCGGCACCTGAAGGAGCGACGCGCATGTTGCTCGCTTACTTGCGTGATCCTCCCGGTCGCGACTTACGTCGCTTCCACAGGATCGCGGCTGAAGCCGCTCCTACACGGCGCGCCCGGTGCCCCCCTTGCAATGGCATCAAAAAAAAAAAAGCTCCCGGCGCAGCGGACCCCGAAGTTCCGCGTGCGCCAGGAGCTGACCGTCCCTGGTCGGTGGCGCCCATCCCTGGCGCCACCCCGGGCGAATGCTTCCGCCCGACCCCTGTTACGCGGGGTGCGTCAGAACCCTTCCCCGATCAGAACTGCACCGAGAAGCGGGCGTTGAGGCCGTGGTCGCGCGCCTCGTCGGCGTACTGGCCGCTGTAGGTCAACTCGAACAGGCTGGCCTCGCTGGTGCGGGCACCGAAGCCGAGCTCGGCCACGGTCGCGCTGTCGGCCAGCGGTGCACCGCGGACCACGAAGGCATCACCGCCAGACCAGGCCACCGTCGCCGCCGGCGACAGGTCGCCGCTGGCATCGCGGTAGCCCAGGCCGCCGCGCAGGCTCAGCCAGCTCTCGTCCTGCCGGGCACCCTTGAGGTTGACGTTGAAACGCACGCCGGCGGTGGCCAGGCCAACGTCGCCATCCGCACTCTCGCCGCTCAGCGCCGTCACGCCGCCCTCTTCCTGGAAGCCGTCGGTGTCGTAGGACACATGGGCGTACTGCAGGTAGGGCTCGATCTCCCACGCACTGGCGGCGAACCGGTAGCCGGCCTCGACGAACGCCTGGTTGGACTGGGCGTCGTACTCGACATGCGTCTGGTCCTGCACGCCGGGGAAGGCGACCGTCCGCTGCACGTCGACTTCGCTCTGCGCGTGCGTCACGCCCAGGCGCAGGCCGAGTCCGCCCCACGCCTGGCCGGCGTAGAGACCGACGTGGCGACCGGTGATGTCGCCCTCGCTGCCACGGCCGTCCACGGCCATGTCGTTGCGATCCATGCCGCCCATGACGCCCAGGCGCCAGCCGTTGGCGAAGCGGTGGTCGACGCCCAGCAGCGTGGCGCTGCCGCTGTAGTCGACGCGACCGGCATTGCCGTCGGACTGCAGGGCACCGCCGCTGCGGAGCACTTCGATCCACGCTGCCGAGCCGGCCTCGCCTGCCGCCATCGGCGCGAACGCACCGGTGCCGGCCTGCGCGCGGGCCAAGGCGGCCTCGCGGACGTGGCGCTGAGTGTCCACCAGCACCGACCGGGCGCTGGCATGCAGCTCGCCGCTCAGGCTGTCCAGCGCCGGCAGTGCCTGCTCCGGGAACAGCTGCGTCAGGCGCTGCGCCAGCACGTGGTCCATGGCCAGCGCATCGGCAGACGCACCGACCGCGCGCTGGTTGGCGGTGACCGCAGCCTCGGCCAGTGCCATGCCGCGCACCACGTCCAACGCAACGCTGTTGGAACCGTAGCTCAGGTTGAAGTCGAGGAACGGCGTGATGGACGAGGCATCGATCGTGCCGAATTGGCCGCTTACGCCGCCGTCGGCGGAAAGGAACTCGTAGTACTGGCCCAGCAGGTACTCGCCCGGCGCCTGCTCGATCTGCAGCGTGCCGCCTTCGAGCGTCGCGGTCCCGGTCGCATGGATGCTGTCGGACGCATCCGGCGGTGCGATTTCCAGTTCGTACGTCGACGTGGACGACAGCACCAGGTCGCCATCGATGGTCAACGTACCCAGCGACGTGCCGGGTGCAATGACGCCATCAACCGTCGTATCGCCCAGCGTGCCGTTGCCGAGCAGCCGGCCGTCCACGCCGACATACGTGCTGCCACCGACCTGCTGGCCCTCGATCAGCGCCGAGCCGTCGCTGACGGCCAGGTCGGTGTCGACCAGCGATCCGTTGAGGATCAGCACGCCTCCGTCCACATCGACATTGCCGGCCAGCGCATTCTCGCCGTCCAGCTCGAGGATGCCCTCGGCCACGGTGGCACCGTTGAAGGTGTTGTCGCCGCTCAGGCGGAGCCAGCCGATGCCCGACTTGGTCAGGCGGCCCGGGCCGCCGATGTCGTTGGTCCAGTCGTCCCACGCCAGGCCTTCCCAGACCTTGGTGCCACCGGCGCGCTGGTTCATCACCACGTCGGTGTCGACACGGAACTGGCCGTAGCCCTCGATGGCCTTCTCCAGGTCCATCAGGCCCCAGCCGTAGATCGCGTCCACGCCCTCCGCGCCCAGGTCGCGTGCGGTGGTCAACAGCACGTCGCGGATCTGCGGGTTGTCCAGGTAGGGATAGCGCTCCATCAGCAGCGCAAGGGCGCCGGTGACGTGCGGGGCGGCCATGGACGTACCGGTCAGGTCGCCGTGCCCATACTCCGGATCCTGCGAGGTGATATCCAGGCCGACGACATTGCCGTTCTCGTCATAGACCACTTCGCCGTCGATCTCGCCGCCGATGACCGTCGAGGTGATGTCGGTACCCGGCGCCGCCAGGCACCAGTCCATCGACAGGCCGCAGGTGCTGGAGCTGCCGTCGATTTCACCGGTCTGGTTGATGTTTACGACGCTGAGCCAGTACTTCTCGGCCTCCGGCACCCAGCGCGGCAGGGTCGCGTAGAGGCCGGCGATGTTGCCCGACGCATTGCCGGCGGCCCACACCTGGATCATCCCGTCGCGCGTGCCGGCGTCGGTGAAGATCGACAGGTACTCGGCGACGCCCGGGGCGTTGTACAGCCAGTCCATGTCCTCGGCCGTGGTCGGCTCCTGGGACAGGCCCCAGCTGTGGTTGATAGCGCGCACGCCCTGCGCGGCCATTTGGGAGAACACATCCGCGAACGCGGCATCGCCGGGGCCGATGGAGTACGACTCTCCGCCGAAACCGAGCAGCGCGTCCAGGTCCATGTAGCTGTTGGAGAACATCCGCGCGGAGGTGATGTCTGCACCGAACGCAACGCCGTGGGTGCCCGAGCCGTTGCGGTTCGCGGCGATGCTGCCGGCCACGTGGGTGCCGTGTGTGTTGTAGGCGAAGCCCGCCCACGACTCGAGGATCTCGCCGGCTTCCGGGATCAGGTAGCCGATGTCGATGAGGAACTGCACGAAGGCGCGGTCGTCGTCGGTGTAGTGGAAGTAGTCGACACCCGCCTGGTCACCATCGGCCGCATAGCACGCGCCCGGGCCGTTGAAGACTTCGGTCTCGCACCCGGGATCGGCCATGCGGATCGCACGATGGTCGCCGTCGGCGAAATCGCCGTGCGCGAGTGCCGAGCCACCGTCCAGCACGCCTACGCGCACCCCGCGACCGGTCAGCCCGCGCGCATACGCATGGTGCGCGCCGATGGCCTCCAGGCCCCAATCGGCCTTGAATTCGTCGGTCTTCCAGCTGTCGGCGTCGCCAACCTGACCCTGCTCGTCGTACTGCGGTGCCTGCTGCGCCACCGCCACGCCCATGCTGCCCAGCAGCAGTGCGCCGACGATCGCCTTGGACAGGACGGAACGGACCTGGCCACGCGAACCGCCGCGGCGAACTGCTGAACCCTTCTGCTTGCGCTGCATCTAGACCTTTCTCCCCTGGATCGAACATGGCGCCGGCAGGTATGCCGGCGGCGGTGTCGGCCCGCGCGTGGCGCAGGCATCGGGAGCGGTAACGCAGGTGCAACGCCACCCCCCTACCCTCTCCCGTTTTTTTTCGGGAACCGGCGGAGGGCGTCGGATCAGAAGTCGCGGCTCAGGCTCAGCAGGTAGAAGCGGCCACGCGGGTCGTCCAGGGCGATGTCGTAGCCGCCGCGGTCGACGTCGTAATTCACCGGGGCCCGGTCGGTCAGGTCACGCATGTTCAGCGCGACACGCCAGTGCGGCCAGCTGTACGCCACGTCGAGGTCGAAGCTCGTCCAGCCCGGCGTTCGGCAGCGGCCGGCCTCGCGGTTGAGGCGCGGGCACCCGTCGACGGGCCCGCCCGCTTTCACCGGCCCGAGCGCGCGCGCGGACAGCGTCGCCTGCCACCCGGACCGGCGCCACTGGACGTAGCCGAGCGCACTGCGGTCGGGTGTCTGGTATCCGGCGAACTCCTGCCGCGGCGCCCCCGGCACGGCCTGGCGCTCGAGACGATCAAGGTAATGCCCGGCCAGCCGGACCGTGTAGCGCCCCAGCTGCGCCGTATCCCAGGAGCCCTGCAGGTCCAGTTCCCAGCCGCGGACGTCGGTCAGGCCCACGTTGGCGAAATAGGCATCGATGCCGATCAGCTCGCCGTTCTCGTCGCGCACCAGCGACAAGGGGAATGCCCCCGGATCATCGGTTGCGCTGCCGGGCAGGATCTCGTTGCTGCGACGGATGCGGAAGTGGTCGAGGCTGGCACTGAAATTCGCGGCCGGCGCCCAGACCAGTCCGACGGTATGGCTGCGCGATGTTTCCGGGCGCAGATCGGGGTTCTCGCGCGCACTGCGTCCGATGAGGCAGTAGCGCTCGTCCGGACCGAACGCGAACACGTAGGCACACGGCGCCAGCCCCGGGGTCTCGGGCACCAGGTCCAGCTCGTCGACCACGCTGGGCCGGCGCGTCTCGAACAGCGAGGGCGCGCGGTAGCCGGTCGCGCCGCTCGCGCGCAGGGTGAGTCCGTCCAACGGGCTCCATTTCAGGCCAACCTTGGGCGACCAGCGCCGCCCGTATCCCTCGCGCTGGTCCACGCGCGCGGCCAGGTCCACCTGCAATCGGGTCGATACCGGCAGGTTCACCTCTGCGTACAGCCCGGCACCGCGCTGCTGGCTGTCGACGGGCACCTTCTGCGGGCCGAGCGCGATGTCGTGCTCGACCATCAGCGGGTCCGGGCGGTGCTCCAGCACGTCGCGCAGCAGCTCCAGTCCGGCGGCGATCCGCGCCTGCCCACCCGGCAGCGCGAACCACGGGCCGTGCAGGTCGACCCCGAACTGCTGCAGCGTGGCTTCGCCCCGGGTGGACAGCGGAGGCGACAGCGCGCTGAGCAGTTCCGGTGGATTGGGCGTGCCATCGAAGCGGTAGCCGCCTTCGTCGGTCACGCGGTCGAACTGTGTGTACTGCACCAGTCCGTCGATGCGTGCATCGACCCGGTTGTGGTGGTGCGACAGCGCCGCGCTCCACCCCCACGCCCCACGCCAACCCGACAGCGCAACGGTGCCGTCGAGCGTGCGGGTGTCGCTGTGGCTGCGAACCGGGCCGATGTCGAAGAACGCGTAATCCAGGTCGGTGTCGGGCCGGTAGTCGGGATGTCCTTCGGGGATCGCGATGCGCGCATGGAAAGGCGCGTTGGTCAGGGACTGGTCCGCGGCGCCTGCGCGCAGGTCCACGGTGAGGTCGACGCCGTCCGCCAATGGCTGCCCCAGGTGCCCGTAAGCGGACCAGCGCCGACTGGACGGCTGCAGGCTGGTGAAGCGTGGGATGTCGAGCAGGCACTCGCCGGCCACGTCCGCGGGTGCGTGCGCGCACTGGCGGTTGAGCAGGTTGAGGTCGTAGTCGCGGTAACCCAGCGGGATGCGGCGGTCGCCCAGGCCATGCCGCCTGTGATCCATCGTGCGCCACGCCCGGGCGCTGCCCAGCAGTTCGTCGCGGTGCAATGCATCCACGCCCAGCAACACTTCTCCACCTTCTGCAGTTTCCATGCCGTGGCTGTAGGACAACCGCGACTCGGCGGCATCACCGCGGCTGGACACACCGTGGCGGGCCACGCCCTCACCCCCGTCCTGTCGCTTGCGCAGGATGATGTTGACCACGCCCGCCATCGCATCGGCGCCGTAGATGGCCGATGCGCCGCCGCGCAGGATCTCCACCCGCTCGACGATGGTCAGCGGGATCGCATCCAGATCCGCCAGGCCGCCCAGTTCCGAGGAGATCAATCCGTAGTTGGCGACGCGCCGGCCGTCGACCAGGAACAGCGTCGCACGCGGCCCCAGCGCGTTGAGGCTGGTCGTGGCGGCGGCCGCAAACGGCTGCTGGATGCCGGCACCGCCATCGGATGCGACCGCGACCGGGTGGTGGCCGAGCATGCCCGGTTGCGCGCGCAGCAGTTCGAACAGCGTCTGATGGCCGCTGGCCTCGATCTCGCTACGGCTGATCAGCGTCACCGGCGATGGCGTCACCGCGCCGATGTCGCTGCGCGGAATATGGGTACCGGTCACGTACACCGTGGGAATCGGCGCCGGCATGCGCGTCGGCCGTGCCGCGCGTGCCGTGGCCGCGGGCGCGGGCGCGGCCGGTGCCGGCGCGCGCGCACTCAATACGTAGGTGTTGCCGTTGACCGCTTCGACGCGAAGGCCGGCCGCACCGGCCAACCGTCGCAGCGCTGCCGCCGGCGTCAGCTTTTCCCGCAATGGCGCCGCGCGCCGACCCTCGACCAGTTCGGGGCGGTACAGCAGCTGCAGGCCGGCCTGGGTGGCCAGGCGCTCGAGCGCCAGCCCGAGCTCACCACCGGGGATATCGAACGCGACCCGCCCCGCCGGCGTGCGGCCGCCATCCCCCGCACCCAGGGCGGGCATCGGAGTGGTCAAGCCGGTAACGCAGAGCACACCGGAAATGGCGAGCGCGAAACGGGTCCAGGCCATTAACCGGGGGCGCGGGACAAACGGCCCCGCACCTTACGAGAGCCCCCATCGCCGCGCAACGATGAACGCGCCGCGCCGCGTCGGACGGACTACCCCGCCGGCGGCTCCAGGACGATGTCGCCGCCTTCGACCTCGCGCGCGCGCAGTGCCCAGCCCTGCTCCAGCGCCGCCACCAGTGCCGCCTGGTCGTGCATGTGGAACACGCCGCTGACGCGGATCTCGCCCAGCGCCGGGTCGGCCAGCCGCACCCGCGTATCGGAATAGCGGTTCATCTCCTCAAGCAGGCTGGCCAGGGGCCGCTGCTGGAAGACCAGTTCGCCCTTCGGCCATCCGGCCGCCGCAACCGTGTCCAGCGGCGCGGCCATGCCGACGTCGCCGGCGGCCTCCACCTCTATCTGCTGCCCGGGGGCGAGGGTCACCGTCTCGCGGCCAGCGCCATCGACCATGACCACGCCGTCGAGCAGCGCGACCTGGACGGCGTCGCCGCGCCGCACGACCTGGAAGGTCGTGCCGATGTCGCGTACCACGCCCGGCCCCGCCTCCACGCGGAACGGGCGCGCGGGGTCACGACCGACCTCGAACTGCACCCGCCCGCGCTCGACCACCACGGCCCGTGCGTCGGCATCGAAGCGCGCCTCCACGCGGGTGTCGGTGTCGAGCGTCATGCGGGTGCCGTCGTCGAGCACCACCGTGCGCTGTTCGCCCACCCCGGTCACGTGCGCGACCCCGGCGACCGGCACGGGCACGGGCCGCAGCCCCCACCAGGCGGCACCGGCGGCGATCGCGAGGGTGGCTGCAATGGCCGGCAGCGTGCGCAGCAGGCGCGGGCGGTGCGACGACACCGCGCTGCGACGCGCGCGGCGGGCGGCGGCGCGCAGCAGGTCGTCGCCCGCCAGCGCCGCGGCATCGGCGTGGAGCCGCTCCATTTCGAGGTACGCGGCAAGGTGGGCCGGGGACTGGGCCAGCCAGTCCTCGAACGCGGCACGATCGGCCGGCTCGCATGCGGGCGACTCCAGCCGGGCCACCCAGTGCGCGGCTTCGTTCGCGATCCCGTCGGACGCGGAGGTGTGGTTCATCGCTCGCCTCCAGGGCGTTCCTGCTGCGCCAGGCGCTCGCGTAGGTCACGCAGCGCCCGACCGATGTGCTTTTCGACCGCCTTGACGGAAATACCGCAGTGGCGGGCGATCTCGGTGTAACTCATGCCTTCGATCCGGTTGAGCAGGTAGACCTCGCGGCACCGCTCGGGCAGCTGCAGGATGGCGGCCCGCACCAGGACGAGGGCCTGCTGGGATTCCACGCGCTCTTCGTGCGCCGGCTCGTCCGACGCCATCGCATCGTGGTCGGCGTCCAGGCTCACGTGCATTGGCGCCCCACGGCTGCGGTCGCGGCGGGCGCGGTCCAGCAGTACGTTGGTGGCGACCCGGTACATCAATGCCTTGAGCTGGTCGCGTGGGTAGGCGCGGTAACGCAACATCCGCACGAACGCCTCCTGCGCGATGTCCTTGGCGTCCTCCTCCTGCACCCGCCTGCACAGGTAGCCGACCAGCACCGGGCGCTGGGCCTGCAGGAAGGCCTCGAACCCATCGCCACCCGCGGCGTCGGCGCACGGCGGCGTCATACGCGCGACCCGGCGGCCTTGCAGCTCGGTCGTGGAACGCGAACGGACAGCGGCACGCGGGTCGACAACAGGCACTCCAGGGTCAGGCAACACATCAGACAGCGGCACGACATGCAGCGCGCGGCTCATGGCGACAACCACCGGCACGACGGCCCCACGCGAGCCGCCATCACCCATGCCACCCCATGCGCGGCGTCCCGGGCCGGCCGGGGCGTGTTGTAGCACGCACTCCGGTGCCCGACGCTTCCGGACAGCGGCCACGCCTTCACATGTATCGGCGGCAGGCCCGGATCCATGAGCGGCGCGATCGCATCCATGTCCAGTGGAACGCAACTCGTGGCATCCCCCCTACCTCGGCTAGAATTCCGGGGTTTGCCAACGCCAGAGAATCGCCCCATGTCCCAGCTCGCCTACCGCCGCGTCCTGTTGAAGCTGTCCGGCGAGGCATTGATGGGGGATGAGGACTACGGCATCGACCCCAAGGTGATCGAGCGCCTTGCGCGCGAGGTGATCGAGGCACAGCACGCCGGCGCGGAGATCGCACTGGTGGTGGGCGGCGGCAACATCTTCCGCGGCGCGGGCCTGGCCGCCGGCGGCATGGACCGCGTCACCGGCGACCACATGGGCATGCTCGCCACCGTGATCAACGCGCTGGCGATGCAGGACGCGCTGGAGAAGCTGGGCGGCAAGGCCCGGGTGATGAGTGCGATCAAGATCAACGACGTGTGCGAGGACTACATCCGCCGCCGCGCCATCCGCCACCTGGAGAAGGGCCGGCTGGTGGTATTCGCCGCCGGCACCGGCAACCCGTTCTTCACCACCGACTCGGGCGCCGCGCTGCGGGCGATCGAGATCGGGGCCGACCTGTTGCTGAAGGCCACCAAGGTCGACGGCGTCTACGACCGGGACCCGAAGAAGCATGGCGACGCCTCGCGATTCGACCGCCTGACGTACGACCAGGTCATCGCCCGCGACCTGCAGGTGATGGACACGGCCGCATTCGCGCTGTGCCGGGACGCCGACCTGCCGCTGCGGATCTTCGACATGGCCCAGCCCGGCACGCTGTTGCGGATCCTGCGCGGCGAAGACGTCGGCACCCTGGTCAAGGGACGCGACGCGGGCCGCTAGCCGGGGACGGCCTGCCCAGCCGGAAGAGGATCGACACGCTTCGCCTTGTCGCGCCCGGCAGGCACACTGGACCGATGCACGGTCACCACACCCACCACGACCACGCTCACGGTCACGACCATGGCACGCGCGCGTTCGCGGCCGTGACGCTGGTCAACCTCGCCTACACCGCGATCGAGGCCGGCTACGGATTCGCAACTGGCTCGCTGGCCCTGCTTACCGATGCGCTGCACAACCTGGGCGACGTGCTCGGACTGGCGCTGGCGTGGGCGGCCGCGGTCCTGGCGCGGCGCCCGGCCAGCGAGCGCCATACCTACGGCTGGCGCCGTGCGACGCTGCTGTCACCGCTGGCCAATGCGCTGCTGCTGGTGGGGTTCTCGGGCGCATTGGGCTGGGAGGCGGTCCGCCGCATCGACGCACCGCCCGAGATCCCCGCGCTGCCGGTGGTGGTGGTCGCGGCGCTGGGCATCGTCGTCAACCTCGGCGCCGCCTGGCTGGTGCGCGGCGGTGATGCGCACGACCTCAACCGACGCGGCGCCTTCCTGCACCTGATGGCCGACGCCGCGGTGTCGGCGGCGGCGGTCGCGGCGGGCCTGGGCATGTGGTGGCTGGGTTGGGCGTGGCTGGACCCGGCCGTGGCGCTGCTGATCGGTGCGGTCGTCGCGTGGAGCGCGTTCGGCCTGCTGCGCGAAAGCCTGGCCGCCACCATGGACGCGGTTCCGCGCGGCATCGACCCGGTACAGGTGCGTGCATTCCTCGCCGCGCAGCCCGGCGTGGACGCGGTCCACCACGTGCATATCTGGTCGCTGGGCGCGGGCGAGATCGCGCTGACCGCGCACGTGGTGCGCCATTGCGACACCGGGCACGATGCGTTCATCGCGCAGACCGTGGGCGAGCTCGGCCAGCGGTTCCGCATCACCCACCCGACGCTCCAGGTCGAGCACGGCGACGGATGCAGGGACGCAACGGCGCACTGAGGCGGCGGTGGTCGGGGTCACGGCGGCCGGCCCCGGCCCCTGATGCCGGATCCCGAGTCTCCTAGCCCGCCGGCTATAATCCCGCGATTACCGTCATTGGACCGGAGCCGGCGATGCTCAACGAGATCAAGAAAGATGCCCAGACGCGCATGGCCAAGAGCGTCGAGGCGTTCCGCCACGACCTGACCAAGGTCCGCACCGGCCGCGCCTCCACCGCGCTGGTCGAGCACCTGAAGGTGAACTACTACGGCTCGGACATGCCGCTGTCGCAGGTCGCCAGCGTTGCGGTCACCGACGCGCGTTCGCTCACGATCACTCCGTGGGAGAAGCAGATGGTCTCCGCGGTCGAGAAGGCGATCCTGGCCTCCGACCTGGGCCTGACGCCCAATACCGCCGGCACGGTGATCCGCATCAACCTGCCCGCCCTCACGGAGGAGCGCCGCAAGGAACTGTCCAAGCACGTGCACGCCGGTGGCGAGGACGCGAAGGTCGCCATCCGCAACATCCGCCGCGACGCCAACCACCAGGTGAAGGAGCTGCTGAAGGACAAGCAGATCACCGAAGACGACGTGCGCCGCACCGAGGACGAGATCCAGAAGCTGACGGACTCGGCCATCAAGGACGTGGACGAGGTGGTCAAGGCCAAGGAGCAGGAACTGCTGGCGGTCTGAGGGGTCCGACACGCCTCATGCCCACCCCGGATCCGTCATCGCCTGCGCCTGCGGGCGCCGAACCCCGCATCCCGTGCCATGTCGCCGTCATCATGGACGGCAACGGACGCTGGGCGGAGCGTCGCCGTCGCCCGCGCGCCGTCGGCCACCGTGCCGGTGCACGCGCGGTCAACACCTGCATCGATTTCTGCCTTGAGCGCGGCATCGGCGCCCTGACCCTGTTCGCCTTCTCCAGCGAGAACTGGGGCCGGCCGGAAGACGAGGTCGGTGCGCTGATGAAGCTGTTCCTCAATGCGCTTGACCGCGAGGTGGAGGAACTGCACCGCCGAGGCGTGCGCGTGCGCTTCATCGGCCAGCGCGATCGCTTCGGCCCCGCCCTGGTACAGCGGATGGCGGCGGCCGAAACCACGACCCGCGACAACACCCGCCTGAACCTGACCATCGCCGCCAGCTACGGCGGCCAGTGGGACATCGCCCAGGCGGCCCGTTCGCTGGCGCGTGACGTGGCGGCCGGCCGGCTCGACCCCGATGCCATCGACGAAGCGATGCTGGGTTCGCGGGTGTGCCTGGCCGACCTGCCGCCGCCCGACCTGTTCATCCGCACCGGCGGCGAGCAACGCATCAGCAATTTCCTGCTGTGGCAGCTGGCCTACACCGAACTGTGGTTCACCGATGCCTTGTGGCCCGAGCTCGATGCGGCCACCCTGCAGCGCGCGCTGGACGACTTCGCCTCGCGCGAGCGCCGCTACGGCCTGACCGGCGCACAGGTGGCCGGCCGACCCCAAGAGACTTCCGAATGACCCGAACCCGCGTCCTCGCCGCCCTGATCATGGCCCCGGCGGCCATCCTCGGCATCCTGTTCCTGCCCACCGAATGGATGGTGATGCTGGCCGCGCTGCTGTTCCTGGCCGGCCTGTGGGAGTGGCTGGAGCTGGCCGAGATCGAGGACACGCTGGCGCGCACGGTGCTGCTGGTCGCCAACCTCGCGATGATGGTGGCGATCGTGTGGGGCTCGCGCGGGCCGTCGGGCTTCAGCCTCGTGCTGCTGCAGGTGGCCACGCTCATCGGCGTGGTGTGGTGGCTGGTGGCGCTGCTGTGGCTGGGCCGCCCGCGCTTCGCCAGCGACCACGACACCCACGCACGCGTGTTCAAGCTGGCCGCCGGCACGCTGGCGGTGGTGCCGGCCTGGTGCGCGCTGGCATGGATCCACGCCGAGGTGCCCGACGGCCACTACTGGCTGCTGGCCGCGCTGGGCGTGGTCTGGGCCGCCGACACCGGCGCCTACTTCACCGGCCGCAAGCTGGGTCGCCGCAAGCTGGCGCCCAACATCAGCCCCAACAAGACGATCGAAGGCATGGCCGGTGGCGTCATCGCCGGTGTCATCACCGGCACGCTCGTCGGGCTGCTCGCCGGAGCGGAGCCGCATGAACTGGGCTGGGTCGCGCTGGTTTCCATGGTCGCGGCGCTGGCCTCGGTCATCGGCGACCTGTTCGAAAGCCTGCTCAAGCGGCATGCCGGGGTGAAGGATTCGGGCCACCTGATCCCGGGCCACGGCGGCATCCTCGACCGCATCGATGGCGTGCTGGCCGCGCTGCCGGTGTTCGCGCTCGGCAAGGCCGTCGCGGGTTTCTGATGCCGCAGGCCCTGTAATGCGCGAGATCGCCGTCCTCGGTGCGACCGGTTCGATCGGTGCTTCGGCACTCGATGTCATCGCACGCCACCCCGAGCGCCTGCGCGCCACCGTGCTCGCCGCGGGCAGCAACGTCGATGCGTTGCTGGCGCTGTGCCGGACGCACCGCCCCCGCCATGCGGTGATCGCCGACGAAGCCGGCTACATCGCTTTGCGCGACGGCCTGCGCGACGCCGGCCTGGACACCGAAGCCCACGCCGGCGCCGACGCGATCTGCGCCCTGGCGGCGGGAAGCGACTGCGACACCGTCGTGGCGGCGATCGTCGGCGCCGCGGGCCTGCCGTCCACGCTCGCGGCGGCACACGCCGGCAAGCGGCTGCTGCTGGCGAACAAGGAATCGCTGGTGTTGGCCGGCGAACTCCTGATGCAGGCCGCATGCAACGGCGGCGCGACCATCGTGCCGATCGACAGCGAGCACAACGCGATCTTCCAGTGCCTGCCCGACGCCGCCGCCCGCGACGGACTGGCGCATATCACGCTGACGGCCTCGGGCGGCCCGTTTCGAGGCTGGCGCCGCGACACGCTGGAAGCGGTGACGCCCGAGCAGGCCGTCGCCCATCCGAAGTGGTCGATGGGGCCGAAGATCTCGGTCGACTCGGCCACCCTGATGAACAAGGGCCTGGAGGTCATCGAGGCCCACCATCTGTTCAACGTGGAGCGCGCGCGCATCGACGTGCTGGTGCACCCGCAGAGCCTGGTGCACTCCCTGGTGACGTTCCGCGACGGTTCCACGCTCGCCCAGCTCGGCCTGCCCGACATGCGCACCGCGCTGGCGGTGGGGTTCGGATGGCCGGAGCGGCTGGAGTCCGGTGTCGCCGGGCTGGACCTGCTGGCACAAGGCGGAAGGCTGGAATTCGAGGCGCCCGACCTGGACGCGTTCCCCTGCCTGCGCCTGGCATTCGACGCGCTGGAGGCCGGCGGCACGGCCCCGGCGGTGCTCAACGCGGCCAACGAAGTGGCGGTTTCAGCCTTTCTTCAGCGGCGGGTGGGTTTCCTTTCCATCCCCCGGTTGGTCGAAGCCGCGCTCTCGGGCACCCCCGCCGGCGCGGCCGACTCGCTCGAAGGCCTGCATCAGGCCGACGCGGCGGCCCGGCGACACGTGGAACACGAGATCACCCGGATGGGCCCCGCCACATGACGCATCCAACGAGCCCGCGCTCTTCGAAGTCGTGCCATGGGTGAGCTGCTCGGCTCCATCTGGTGGCTGATCGTCAGCCTCGGCGTGCTGGTCACGTTCCACGAGTTCGGGCACTACTGGGTGGCCCGGCGCTGCGGGGTCAAGGTGCTGCGCTTCTCGGTGGGCTTCGGCAAGCCGCTTTGGATGCGCCGGGGCCGTGACGGCACCGAGTACGCCATCGCCGCGATCCCGCTGGGTGGCTACGTCAAGATGCTCGACGAGCGCGAGGGCGATGTAGCGCCGGCCGAGGCCGCGCAGGCCTTCAATCGACAGTCCGTGTTCCGCCGCATTGCGATCGTGGCCGCCGGGCCCATTGCCAACCTGCTGCTCTGCGTAGCGCTGCTGTGGGCGATGTTCGTCGTCGGCCGTCCCGATTACGCGCCGGTGCTGGGCCAGGTCGAAGGCATCGCCGCCGAGGCCGGCCTGGAGCGCGGCGACACGGTGCTGGCCGTCGGTGAGCGCGCCACCCCGACCTGGAGCGAGGTGCAGATGGCGCTGCTCCCGGCCGCGCTCGACCGGGTCGCCGTGCCCGTGGCGATCCGCGACGCGGCCGGCGGCGAGCGCACCGTCGACCTGCCCCTCGACCGACTTCCCGCCGAATTCGACGAACGCCGCGCGATCGAGGTGATCGGCCTGTCGCCGCGCCACATGGAGGTGCCGGCCGTCGTCGGCCGCGTGGTGCCGGACTCCGCCGCGGCCGACGTACTGATGGAGGGCGACCGGATCACCGCGTTCGACGGCGCGCGCGTCGACGGCTGGGACGACATCGGCCTGCTGGCGCAGGCCGTCGGCGAGCGCGGCCAACCGGCCATGATCGAGGTCGAACGCCAGGGCGAGCGGCTGGCGCTGGAGATCCTGCCGCGCAGGATGCAGGACGACACCGGAACCGATTACTGGGCGCTGGGCATCGCCTCGGCCCGACCGGCGCTGCCGGAGAAGGACGCCCTGCTGCGCCATGGACCGCTCGAGGCGGTGCCGGCGGCAGTGCACGAGGGCCTGCACCAGGCGGGCGAGCTGCTTGACATGATCGGCCGCGCCTTCACCGGCCGGGTCGCGGTGGAGAACACCGTCGCCGGCCCGGTCACCATCGCCCGCGCCGCCAATGCCTACGCCGACCAGGGCTTGGCCTGGTACCTCTCCCTGCTGGCACTGCTGTCGCTCAGCCTAGGCATCCTGAACCTGCTGCCGATCCCGATCTTGGACGGCGGTCACCTGCTGTATTACCTTATCGAGCTGGTCAAAGGCAGCCCGGTCAGCGATCGCGTGATGGCCGCCGGGCAGTATGTCGGCCTGGCGCTGATCGCCGGCCTGATGGGCTTGGCGTTCTACAACGACATCGTGAACAACCTGGTGCGCTGATGCCGCCTGCCCTGCCTCCGCCTTCCGCGGCGACCACGTTCCCCAACCGGACCCCCTGATGACGCGACTGCCTTCCCGCCGCCTGCTTGCCCTTGCCCTCGCCACGGCCCTGGCGCCGGCATTGCCCGCAACGGCGCAGACCGCCATCCCGTCCGCGACCGACCCGTTTGCCGCACCGGCCGCCCCGCAGCCGGCCATGGCGCCGGCACCGGACGCCTTCACTGTCAGCGACATCCGCGTCGACGGCCTGCAGCGCATCGCCGCCGGTACGGTGTTCACCTACCTGCCGATCGAGCGTGGCGACACCGTCGACCGCGCCCGCGCCGGCGAGGCCGTTCGCGCGCTGTATGCCACCGGCTTCTTCGAGGACGTCCAGATCGGCCGCCAGGGCGACATCCTGGTGGTGACCGTCACCGAGCGTCCGGCGATCAACACGCTGACGCTGACCGGCAACAAGGACATCAAGACCGAGGACCTGCAGACCGGCCTCAACGAGATCGGCCTGACCGAAGGCAATACCTTCGACCGACTGGCCCTGGACCGCGTTACCCAGGAGCTGACCCGGCAGTACAACAACCGCGGCAAGTACAACGTCGAGATCACCCCGACCGTGTCTCGCCTGGACCGCAACCGCGTCGACATCACCATCGCCATCGACGAGGGCGACGCGGCCAAGATCCGCCACATTAACCTGATCGGCAACGAGACCTACGGGCAGGAAGAAATCCTCGAGGGCTGGGAGTCGGCCGAGAGCAACTGGCTCAGCTGGTACCGCCGCGACGACCAGTACTCGCGCGAAAAGCTCTCCGGCGACTTGGAGAAGCTCAACTCGTATTACCTGGACCGCGGCTACGTCGACTTCAGCATCGACTCCACCCAGGTCGCGATCAGCCCCGACAAGCAGGACATGTTCATCACCGCGGGCGTGACCGAAGGCGAGAAGTACACCGTCTCGGACGTGCAGGTCAGCGGCGACACGGTGCTCCCCAAGGAGCAGATCGAGCGGCTGGTGCTGGTCAAGCCCGACCAGACGTTCTCGCGTCGCCTGCTCGAAGTCAGCTCCGACTCGATCATCGCGACCCTTGGCAACGTGGGTTATGCGTTCGCGCAGGTGAACCCGATCCCGGACGTCAACCGCGAAGACAAGACCGTCGCCATCAACATGCAGGTGGTGCCCGGCCCGCGCGTCAACGTGCGCCGCATCGTGTTCAAGGGCAATTCGCGCACCAGCGACGAGGTATTGCGCCGCGAGATGCGCCAGTTCGAGGGCGCGTGGTATTCGCAGGCGGCGATCGACCGTTCCAAGATCCGCCTGCAGGGCTTGGGCTATTTCGAAAGCGTGGACGTCGAGAGCCAGCCGGTGGCCGGCACCAACGACCAGGTCGACGTGGTCTACAACGTCACGGAGACCACTTCGGGCAGCTTCGTGTTCGGCGTCGGTTTCTCGCAGCTGACCGGCCTGACCACCCAGATCCAGCTCTCGCAGAACAACTTCCTGGGCAGCGGCAACCGCATCTCCGTGCAGGCCCAGCGCAACGACTACCTGCAGCGCTACGACTTCTCGTTCATCAACCCGTACTTCACCGACAGCGGCGTGTCGCTGGGCTACAACCTGTGGTGGCGCGAGTTCGACAACTCCGACTTCAACACCGCGCGCTACTCCAGCACCAGTGGCGCCGCGCAGACGGTACTCGGCATTCCGATCACCGAAACCGACACCATTACCGCGCTGTTCGGCATCGACAGCAACGAGATCTTCGCCTTCCGCGGTTCCACTCCGGAATCGATCGTCGATTACATCGACGCCATCGGCCAGCGCACGTTCCATGCCTGGCGCGGCGAAGTGGGCTGGGCGCGCAATACGCTCAACAACGCCTTGACGCCGACGGCAGGCACCTACCAGCGCGTGTGGCTGGAGTCGACGCTGCCGGGTTCGACGGTCGAGTACTTCAAGCTCAACTACAACTTCTCCAAGTTCTGGCCGCTCTCGCGCCACTTCGTGCTCAACACCCGTGCCGAACTGGGTTACGGCGACAGCTATGGGGACGCCGTGGTGCGCAACATCTGTTTCACCGCGGGGTCGGTGCAGGACACCGATGGCGACGAGGACACACCGCCCGTGTTCGTCCCCGGGCCGGATCCGACCGAGCCGTGCGAAACCAGCTCGCCGGACTACATCGAGACGGTCACCGCCGATGGCCTTCCGTTCTTCGAGAACTTCTACGCCGGCGGTACCCGTTCGGTGCGTGGCTTTACCGACAACACGCTCGGCCCTCGCGAGCCCGCGATTTCTGGCAGCAGCTTCACCCAGCCGGTGGGCGGCTCGCTGAAGACGGTTGGCTCGCTGGAGATGTACTTCCCCACCCTGCTCGACACTCCGGCCGCCCGCGTGTCGGCGTTCGTCGACTTCGGCAACGTCTATGACGGCGTCGACAACTTCGATGCCGGCGAACTGCGCGCGTCCACCGGCGTGGCATTGATGTGGCGCTCTCCGATGGGCCCGATCTCCATCAGCTACGCCTATCCGTTCAAGAAGGAAGAGGGCGACGACATCGAGCGCCTGCAGTTCACCTTCGGCGGGCAGTTCTGACGGCGGCCACCGGCCGCCCGCGCTGATGCAACCTGCGACGCACACCGCCGCCGCGCTGGCCGAGCGATTCGGGCTCGGCCTGCATGGCGACGGGGCCCGCGTCGTGTGCGGCGTCGGCACCCTCGCGGGGGCTGGGCCGGACCACCTGGCGTTCCTCGCCAATCCGAAATACCGCTCGCAGCTGGCCGACAGCCGTGCCGGCATCGTGGTCATGCGCGAAGACGATGCCGAGGGCTATCCCGGCACCGCACTGACCGCGCGCGACCCGTACGTCGCGTTTGCCAGGATCGCTGCGCTGTTCGAACCGCGGGCCGACGTGACGGCGGGCATCCACGCCTCCGCCGTGGTTGCCACGGATGCCCACATCGATG
This sequence comes from Novilysobacter selenitireducens, assembly GCF_020026895.1. Lineage (GTDB taxonomy): Bacteria > Pseudomonadota > Gammaproteobacteria > Xanthomonadales > Xanthomonadaceae > Lysobacter_C > Lysobacter_C selenitireducens. The sequence goes on along the minus strand of NZ_JAINZW010000004.1, from coordinate 8,976 downwards.
CCGACGCCAGCGTCGGCCCGTTCGTGACCGTGGGTTCACGCAGCCGGATCGAAGCCGGCGCGGTGGTGGGCCCGGGCTGCGTGATCGGCGATGACTGCATCGTCGGGGCCGGCAGCGAACTCATCGCCCGCGTCACCCTCGTCACGCGCGTCCGCCTGGGCCAGCGTGTGCGCATCCACCCCGGCGCCGTGCTGGGCGCGGACGGTTTCGGCCTGGCGATGGAGGGCGGGCACTGGATCAAGGTGCCGCAGCTGGGCGGCGTCGTGATTGGCGACGATTGCGAGATCGGCGCCAACACCACCATCGACCGCGGCGCCATCGACGACACCGTCCTGGAAGACGACGTGCGCCTCGACAACCAGATCCAGATCGGCCACAACGTCCGCATCGGCGCGCACACCGCGATGGCGGGCTGCTCGGCGGTCGCAGGCAGCGCGCGCATCGGCCGCCACTGCCTGATCGGCGGCGCCGCCGGCGTGCTCGGCCACCTGGAGATCTGCGACCGCGTCATCGTCACCGCAATGAGCCTGGTCACCCACTCCATCCGCGAACCCGGCGAGTACTCCTCGGGCACGCCGCTGATGGACAATCGCAGCTGGCGCAAGAGCGCCGCCCGCTTCAAGCAGCTCGACGCGCTGGCACGGCGCGTCAATGCCGCCGACAAGGAATGATGATGAGTTCGATCCCGAAACTGCCCCTCGATGTCCCCGCGATCCAGGAACTGCTGCCGCACCGCTACCCGTTCCTGCTGGTCGACCGCGTGGTCGAGTTCGAGGCGCACAAGCGCGTGCTGGCGTACAAGAACGTCACCTGCAACGAGCCCTTCTTCAACGGCCACTTCCCAGGCCAGCCGGTGATGCCGGGCGTGCTGGTGGTGGAGGCGCTGGCCCAGGCCGGCGGCCTGCTGACCCAGCTCAGCCACCAGTCCGGTACCGACGGCAAGCTGTTCTACCTGGTCAAGATCGACGGCGCGAAGTTCTCGCGCATGGTCGTCCCGGGCGACCGGCTGGAGCTGGAGGTCACCCTCAAGCGCGTCATCCGCAACATGGCGATGTACAGCGGCATCGCCCGCGTCGATGGCGAGCAGGCGGCCTGCGCGGAGATCCTCTGCGCCGAGGTCAAGGTCTGACCATGAGCGCTGCGGCGCCCGACATCCATCCCAGTGCGGTGGTCGAGGCCGGTGCACGGCTGGCGCCGGGCGTACGGGTGGGTGCGTTCTGCCATATCGGCGACGAGGTCGAGGTCGGTGAAGGCACGACGTTCGGGCCGCACTGCAGCGTCAAGGGCCCGACCCGCATCGGTAGCGACAACGCCTTCCACGGGCATTGCGCGATCGGCGGCGACCCGCAGGACAAGAAGTTCTCCGGCGAGCGCGCCGAGCTCGAGATCGGCGACCGCAACACCTTCCGCGAGTTCGTCACGGTCAATCGCGGCACCGGCAGCGGCGGCGGCATTACCCGCATCGGCCACGACAACTGGTTGCTGGCCTACACCCACGTGGCCCACGACTGCGTCGTCGGCAGCCACTGCGTGTTCTCCAACAACGCCACGCTGGCCGGCCACGTCACCGTCGGCGACCACGTCATCCTCAGCGGCTTCGCCGGCATCCACCAGTTCTGCCGGATCGGCGACCACGCGTTCATCGGCATGGGCGCGTTCGTCAACGGCGACGTGCCGCCGTTCCTGATGGTGGCGCAGGACGGCTACGGCCGCCCGCGCGGCATCAACAGCGAAGGCCTGAAGCGCCGCGGCTTCGACAGCGGCCGCATCGGCGCGATCAAGCGCGCCTACCGCGCGGTGTACATGTCGGGCGCCTCGCTCGATGACGCGCGCGTCAAGCTGGCCGAACTGGCCGGCGAGAGCGATGACGTGCGCGCCCTGCTTGCGTTCATCGAGAGTGGCGAGCGCCCGCTGCTGCGCTGACCCCACAGCGCCACTGTAGGAGCGGCTTCAGCCGCGATCACCACCACCGGTATGAATCGGCACCTTTGTAGGAGCGACGTAAGTCGCGACCACGCGGCTTCGAAGCACTGGCGATCGCGACTTACGTCGCTCCTACACCAGCGCGGGCCGCTGGTTCGCGGCTGAAGCCGCTCCTACAGGAGCAACCCGGCACCCTTGCAGCTCGGAAGACGGCCACCTTTGAGGGACAATGCCGGCGTGAGCCCCGACATCGACTCCATGACCCGCCCTGCCGCGTCCCGCCCACCGCGCATCGCCCTCGTCGCCGGTGAAGCCTCGGGCGACCTCCTCGGTGCCGGGCTGCTCGCGGAACTTCGCAAGCGGCACCCGGACGCCGAGTTCGCCGGCATCGGCGGTCCGCAGATGCGCAGCCAGGGCATGGACACGTGGTTCGATGCCGACGAGCTGGCCGTCATGGGCCTGGCCGAGGTGCTGCGGCACCTGCCCCGCCTGCTGCGCGTGCGCCGCGACCTGCGCGAGCGCCTGTTCGCCTGGCAGCCGGAGGTGTTCATCGGCATCGACGCCCCGGACTTCAACCTCGGCGTGGAGCGCTGGCTGAAGGATCGTGGCATTCGCACCGTCCATTACGTCAGCCCGTCGGTCTGGGCGTGGCGCGAGAAGCGCGCCGCGAAGATCGGACGCAGCGCCGACCGCGTGCTCTGCCTGTTCCCGATGGAGCCGCCGATCTACGCCGCACATGGCGTGGATGCGCGCTTCGTCGGCCATCCGCTGGCCGACGAGATGCCGTTGCGGCCCGAACGCGGCGCCGCGCGCGCGCAACTGCAGGTCGACAGCGCCCGCCCGATGCTGGCGCTGCTGCCGGGGTCACGCACGGGCGAGATCGAGCGTCTTGCACCGGACTTCCTCGCTGCGGCCGCGCGCGTGCTGACCGAGATCCAAGGCCTGCAGGTCGTCGCGCCGATGGCCGGCCCGCGCGCGCGCGCCGCGTTCGACCGCGTGCTGGCCGCGCACCCCGACGCCGACACCCTGCGCCCCGCCCTGCGCGTGGTCGACGGCCACGCCCGCACGGTCATGGCCGCCAGCGACGCCATCCTGCTGGCCTCGGGCACGGCCACGTTGGAGGCCATGCTGGCCAAACGCCCGATGGTGGTGGCCTACAAGGTCGCGCCGCTCACCCATGCGCTGGTGAAAGGGCTGGGCATGCTGAAGGTGGACCACTACAGCCTGCCCAACGTGCTGGCCGGCGAAGCACTGGTCCCGGAGTTGATGCAGCACGACTGCACCCCGGAGAAACTGGCCGACGCCACGCTCGCGGCGCTGCGCGACCCGTCAATCGCCACCCGCCTCGAACCGCGTTTCACCGCACTTCACGAAGCACTGCGCCAGGACGCCTCCGCCCGCGCCGCCGATGCCGTCAGCGAACTTCTCGCGATGCCCACGACACCATCTGCCCTCGGCGATGCACACTCCGCCCATGGCTGACGGCGCACAGCTCGCGTTCGACCTGCCCGTCGCGCCCGGCGCGCGCCGTATCGCCGGCATCGACGAGGCCGGTCGCGGTCCGCTTGCCGGGCCGGTCGTCGTGGCCGCCGTGGTGCTGCGCCCGGGGCGCACGCCGGTCAACGGCCTGGCCGATTCCAAGCAGCTCAATGCGCAGCGGCGCGAGCAGCTCTACGAGCGCATCGTCGAACGCGCCACCGCGTGGCACGTGGTCGCCGTCGAGGTCGCCGACATCGATCGCCTCAACATCTACCAGGCCACGATGCTGGGCATGCGCCTGGCGTTGGAAGGCGTTGCCCATGCCGCGGAGCTCGCCCGCATCGACGGCAACGCCCTGCCGCGCGGCCTGCCCTGCCCGGCCGAGGCATGGATCGGCGGCGACGCACGCGACCGCGCGATCATGGCCGCGTCCATCCTCGCCAAGGTCACGCGCGACCGCCTGATGCGGCAACTGCACGAACAGTGGCCGCACTACGGCTTCGACGTGCACAAGGGCTATGCGACGCCGACGCACCTGGCCGCGCTGCGCACGCACGGCCCGTGCCCGCACCACCGGCGCAGTTTCGCGCCGGTGCGCGATGCGGCCGGCATTCATCCGCCGTCTTCAGGCCACGTAACGGTGGTCGAATCGCTATAGCTGCCGGCGGATGATGATCGCCGGGTCGGTCACGATGCCGTTGGCGGCGATGCCGTAGGCGTAACTTCCGTCAGCGCCGGAGATCAGCCGCCTGACCTTGTCGCGCCGGCCCGAAGCGCTCGACACCAGGGGCCCAACCGCATCGCCGCCCAAGGGCGCGGCCGCCTTGAACTGGATCCGGAACTCAACCGGCTCGCCCATCGGCCCCCGCCAGGTCACCTCGGTGCCGCTGTCGACGTAGCAGTTCTCCGGCGAGGCCCGGGCCGCGCCGTCGTCGGCGTAGGTGATGTTGATGTAGACCGGCCCGGTCGCACCCGGCGTGCCGCACCACGTGCCGTCGTCCGGGTCGACTGCGCGGTTCGCGACTTCGGCCGGGTCCGCGGTCGGACCGTGCATGCTGCATGCGGTCACCGCACTGCCGGCCAGCATGGCCAGTGCCAACACTCTCAACGTTTTCATGCCTCTCTCCTGGTGGAACTGCGTATGGGACTGCCTGGGCCCGCCCGTGCATGGATGGATGTGGACGTGGAGATGCCTCCTGACGCACCCGGTGCTTCGCCCGTGCCGATCAGGCGCTGCAGGTGCGGCGAAGCACGAAGGCGCTGCTGGGGAATGCCGGCCTGCCGTGCGCGCAGCAGGCGCTCGCGTGCGCCCGCATCGTCACCGATGACCGCAAGCGTCTGCGCACCCAGGAACGCCACCTCGCCGCGTTCGGTCGCCAATGCCTCGGCCTGCGCCAGGCGTTCGCGCGCGGAGCCGGTTTCGTCCAGGTTGGCGCGGTACCACGCCAGCAGCGCCAGCGCCTGCGCATCGGTGCGGTTGATGGCGACATAAGCCTCGGCCATCTGCGCGGCGCGGCGGTACGGTGCCTCCGCCTCCGCTGCCGTCACCGGATTAGCCGACAGCGCGTCCCCGACGTTGCCCCAGATGCGGTAGTCGCCCGGGTCCAGTTCGGCGGCGTGGCGGAACAGGTCCGCGGCCTCGGCGTAGGCGCCCTGTCCGTAGCGCAGCGTGCCGAAGTTGCTGAGCGCGCCGTAGCTGGGTTCGATCCGCAGCGAGCGCTCGAACGCCTCGGCCGCGTTGGCGGTGTCGCCGCCGGCCAGGTACAGCCCGCCCAGGCTGCTCCACACCCCGGCATCGTCGGGCAGCAGCGTGGCGGCGGTACGGAACGATTCGATCGCTGCCGCCGTGTCGCCGTTGAGGTACTGGTGGTACCCGAGCTCGCGGTAGATCACGCCATCGCCGGGCCGCAGCCGGCGCGCCTGCTCGAAGAAATCCAGCGCCTGCACGTTGCGGCCCTGCGCGCTCTGGATGCGGGCCAGGCCGATGTAGGCCGCCGGCCGCAGCGACAGGTCGTCCAGCGCGCGCGTGTACTGCACCGTGGCCTGCGCGAACTCGCTGCGCACGCGGTGCAGTTCGCCCAGCGCCAGGCTGACCTCGCGCAGCGTCGGGTCCATCTGCTCGGCGCGCGCGCAGGCCGCACGCGCACGTTCGAACGCGGGCGTGTCGCGCGCCTCCTCGAACCGGGCGATCTCCGCGCGGCAGATGCCGGCCTGCGCACGCGCGAACCCCGCATCCGCCGCCAGGGCCTGGTTGAAGAACCCCACCGCGTTGACCAGGCGCGCATCGTCGCCGCCGGTGCGCAACTGCTGCAGCCCCTTGAGGTACGCGTCATAGGCATCGAGGTCGTGCGTGGGCGCCAGCCGCGCGCTCAGCGCCGGGCCCTCGCCCGGCAGTACGCCCAGCAACGACTGCACCACCTCGCTGGCGATCTCGCTCTGCACCGCGAACACGTCGGCCGCGTCGCGCTCGTACGTGTCGCTCCACAGGGTGAAGCCGCTGGCCGTGTCCGACAGCCGCGCGTTGATGCGCACGCGCGCGCCGTCGCGCCGCACGCTGGCATCCAGCACCGTCGCCACCCCCAGCGTGCGCCCCAGCGCCCTGATGTCGGGTGCGCCCTGCGCGGCCGGGTCCGAGGCGATGCGCGCGGCTACCTTCAGCCCCGGCACCCCGGCCAGCGCGTCGTGCATCTCCACTGCCAGGCCTTCGGCAAAATAGCTGTCGTCGCGGTCGTCGCTCAGGCTGGTGAACGGCAGCACCGCGATCGAGGCGTCTCCCGGACGCGCCGGTGGTGCCTGCGTGCGCCAGGCCAGTACGCCCAGTACCGCGATCAGCACGGCGGCTGCACCCACGACCCATCTGGCGCGGACCGGCCAGCGCGGGCGGCGCCCCGCTGGCGAGGGTGGCGGCAACAACGCCGGCGCGGCGGCCGGCAGGGGGGCCGCCGGGGCAGTGGGCGAACCGTCGTCTGCCGCGCCGCCCGGCACGGCCGTGTCCCGTGCCGTTGAGGGTGCACCCTCCTCGTCCGACTGGACGCCGCTGGCCGCCGGCACCGTCGCCGCGGCGCTGGGCGGACCGGTGCCCTGTTCATGGGGCGCAGGCGCGGTGGTGGAATCCGGCAGCGCGTCGTCGCCCGCAGGCACCGTGCTGCCGGCCAGCTCGCCGATGAACCGGTACCCCAGCGCGTGCTGGGTCTGGATGTAGACCGGCCGGTGGGCGTCGTCCTCCAGCACGTGGCGCAGCTGCGCGATGGCCCGGGTCAGCACGCCCGGCGTCACGTGGCGGTGCCCCCACACCGCGTCCAGCAGGTCGTCGCGGGCGACCAGCTCGCCGGCATGCCGCAGCAGCACCAGCAGCACCGCGAAGGCCTTGGGTTCGACCGCCTGCGGCGCTCCGTCGCGGGTCAGGGTGTGTGCAATGGCGTCGACCACCACCGGGCCGAATCGGTAGCGTTCCCCCGTCGAACCGCCGTCTCCGGCGGACCCTGACGGTTCCATCGCAAAAACCTCATGACCGCCACACGAACCTGTGACAACGCAGACGAAAAGCGACGGCGGCCATCATGACCCCGCAGCCCGACCAGCGGACTCTGTTGCCACGCCGGACATGCCGGCGTCCCCCACCGGAGAACCGCCATGAACGCCATCGCCCTGTCCCTGAATGCCCCCCTGGCCCCGCTGGTCGCCACCACCCCGGCCGACCGCCCGCACCGCCGCCGCCGCGTCGATCGCTTCCAGCTGTCCGATACCGCACTGGACCGCTTCAACGGCTTGATCGCCCGCCTCGACCCGGCCGCGCCGGCGTTGGAGTGGGACACCCTGGCCACCGCCGCCCGCCGCGTGCGTGAACAGGGCGAAGCCGGCGCCAGCGCCATTCGCGCCATTCACCAGCGCCTGCGCCGGGCAGTGGTCCTGGCCCGCCTGCTGGCCGATGCTGGCTGGACCCCGGCCAACGACGCCGTCGATATCGCCGGCGAGGTGGTCGACTACGTCCGCGGTGGCCACGACCTGATCCCCGACGGCCTGCAGCAGGTCGGCCGGCTGGATGACGCCATCGTGGTCGACGCCGCGTGGCCGCGACTGTCGGACGAGGTCGCCGACTACCTCGACTACTGCCGCCTGCGCCGGATCGAAGCCGCCCTGCGCGGCACCGACCCCGGCGGGTTCCGCTTCGACCGCAACGACTGGCAGGACGCCGCCCGCGCCGAATTCGCGCTGTCCGCCCACTGCCGCGCCGTGCGCGACAGCTGCTATGTGAGCGCCGCTGCCCCGCTGTTCCGGGTGCATTGAGTCGGATGCTGTCGTTCCCTCATGCAGCTCCTCCAACGCAGTTACCCCCTCCCCTGCCAGCAGGGGAGGGTTGGGGAGGGGTGCTCTACCCCTCGCTGACATGGCAATTGCGCCCAAACAAGCTGACTGACAACCACGCCCGAAAAGCACCCCCTCCCAACCTCCCCCTGCAGGCAGGGGGAGGGGCTGCAACACCGTTGTCCTTTCCGGCCGCCACCCCCACTTCAGACACTGGAATCCGCCGGCACGCAGGCGCATGCTCGCGGCACAGCGATACACCGGGGCACGGCGATTTGCCGGCCCGCTCTGCCCCAGTCCTTGCACGGCCGGCACCGCGAGGACATGTCATGCGTACTTCCGCCCTGACGCCGGCCTACGCGCCCCTGCCCTTCGGCGCCGCCCAGGCCGATATCGACCCGTCCACCGCACCCGACTTCGCCCCCGAAGCCGTCGCCCGGTTCGACGCCCTGCTGCATGAGATCCACCCCGACGCCCCGCGCGTCAACGTGCCGCGGCTTCGCGGCCTGGCCGCTTCGCTGATGGCCATGCCGTCGGACGAGGCCCGGCAGATGCTCGCCCTGCGCATGACGCGCATCAGCTCGCTTCGCGCACTGCTGCGCGACGCCGACTGGAACGCCGACGACGCCATGCGCGCCCGCGTGTCCAAGCTGGTGGACTACGTCGACCGCGACGACGACCTGATCCCGGACGGCACCGACCTGCTCGGCAAACTGGACGACGTGCTGCTGTTCGAACTGGCGTGGCCGGCCTTCGAGGACGAAGCCGAGGAGTACATCGACTTCTGCGCCTACCGCCACGACGAGCACCCCGACGGTGACGCCGCCCACCAGCGCGCCGCATGGGTCCGCGACCGCCTGGCCGAACTGGCCCTGCTGCAGCACAACGCCCGCGTCAACGACAGCCACTACGCCAACGGCCGCATGCCCGCCACCCCGTTCCGCATCGGCGGCGGCTGATCCCGCACCTCCAGCCGGCGCCGAATCGCGACTTACGTCGCTCCTACAAATGCCTGTTGCCCCCACTCGCCCCCTGTAGGAGCGGCTTCAGCCGCGATCCGCTCCCCGCCCGCCCGCGCCGCCACAACTCGCACCGCCCCCCCATCCTCTTTGTAGGAGCGACGTAAGTCGCGACCACGCGGCTTCGAAGCACTGGCGATCGCGCCTTACGTCGCTCCTACACCAGCGCGGGCCGCTGGTTCGCGGCTGAAGCCGCTCCTACAGGAGCAACCCGGCACCCTTGCAGCTCGGAAGACGGCCACCTTTGAGG
>NZ_JAINZW010000049.1 GCF_020026895.1 Novilysobacter selenitireducens | reverse complement strand
GAACGACTTCGCGAATCTATCAACAAACGACAACGCGAGTTGGACGTTGCAGAGGCCAGGATTCAAAGGATAAAGGTGAGTGTCGATTGGGTAATATATGGGCTTTCTTTAACACTTCTGTAGGACAAATGGCTTCCCGAACTCAATGCGCTTATAGAGAACGTCAACACTCGCTTCTCTGCTGCGTTTGATCGTGCGTAACTCCCGAGCGGCGAGACTTGAAGCTCATTTGTTGCAGGAATCTATTGCGCTGGGGAGGTCCGGTTAGCCCAAGACGAGGACTATTCCAA
>NZ_JAINZW010000048.1 GCF_020026895.1 Novilysobacter selenitireducens | reverse complement strand
TGGCTTCTGGCCGTTCGGGCCCAGATTGAAGCTCGCGGGGGGAAGAAGTATGTGACTGAACGGGTCTTTGACGACGACATGGAGCACCAGCTGCATCCCAAGACAAGCACCCGGCAGCTGGTCAGGAAGGATCCAAATCGATTTTCGCAGACTTGTCTGCAACCTCAACAATCCAACATTTCCGACGGGCAGGAGACAACTCTTACAGACCAATCTCGTCGCAGCTCGCACGTTTCCGTTCATCGCCGGTCCGTGGTCCTACCATCTGCTCCTGAGTCTCGCTCTGAGTCG
>NZ_JAINZW010000047.1 GCF_020026895.1 Novilysobacter selenitireducens | reverse complement strand
GCCCGTCGCTCCTCAACCCCAGTATTTCGACCCTAATCAGCAGATTGCTTGGGCTTATCAACAGATGATGCTGCAGCAGGCCGCTATTGCGCAACAACATCATCAGAATCAGTTCATGGCGGAATTGGGAAGAGCGCGAGCCAACTCAAATCCGCAACAGAATGACTTCTTTCCCGCCCAATCACAGGTACCCATGATCCCAGGATTCCCGTTCCAGAGTGGTACTCCTCCCGCTCATCCTGGATACAACGGTTCCCCTCAGTCCTTCCGTCGCGGTCCTCAGGGTCACCA
>NZ_JAINZW010000046.1 GCF_020026895.1 Novilysobacter selenitireducens | reverse complement strand
AAAGCAGGCGATAAAGTATCACCCAGATAAGAACCCTTCAGCGGATGCCGAAGAAAAATTCAAGGAGATCGCCAAAGCGTATCAGGTCCTCAGCGATCCCGTACGTCGTTGTGCTCGGCGTACCAGCCCATCCTGACACATGCAACCCCCAAGAATCTTCGAGCTGTATATGACAAGCATGGTATTCAAGAGGCTACAGGAGTTATGTCAGGACCCGAAGATCCAAGCGCCTTTTTCGCCGCAGTATTTGGAGGAGATAGATTCCACGATTATGTGGGTGCCACCATAAAT
>NZ_JAINZW010000045.1 GCF_020026895.1 Novilysobacter selenitireducens | reverse complement strand
TCCAAACGCTCTCGGTGAGGAGCGACGGGAAGGAACAGGGGAGTGTGACTGTCCCATCGGCGCTGGGGAGCCCGATGTGAGCTTGCCTCCGAGCTCGAGCGACGCATTGTGGGCAACCACAGTTTGATTGAACACACGGCGATTGACAGTTTCCGGGCGTGACGAGAATGATGGCCATTCGGAGGACTTTTGAGCGTCCATATGGCGATTCATGTATGTGGGACGAGGAGGAGTTTGAGCCAACGGAGCCAAATCCAACGCCGCAGACGAAGCGGATAACTGCTGGTGATC
>NZ_JAINZW010000044.1 GCF_020026895.1 Novilysobacter selenitireducens | reverse complement strand
TCGGTGTGGCGACGCCGTTGAAGAAAGGCGAAGGGCGGAAACCGCGTCGTTCGCGAGCTGCAGCCACATTTGACGATGAAAACGACCCAGAGGTACCCTTACGAGCAGCTCTCAAGCTCATCGACCTGTAGTAGGTGGCTACCTGCCGGGGCTTATCATTCATGGCTGAGAATATGACAGTCCCAATGCCGTCTCTTCAGACCTCCGAAACCAGATATTGGAGTGTATAGAGGACGATAAAGCTCAGGCAGAGCGAATACGCTCATTCGCAAAGCCAAAGGTCCGTGTCCT
>NZ_JAINZW010000043.1 GCF_020026895.1 Novilysobacter selenitireducens | reverse complement strand
ATTTTCGTTCGGCGACGTCGCGATCTCAACGGACGGCTTAAAACTTGTCTCTGGCTCACAAGGTGAGATGATTCGACTGCCGACACGGAGGCTTGGTGAGTGTACCTTTGGCCTGTCCTTGATCATGTAACGTCGAGAGCTGACCATCGTCTTTTAGATCTCAAATTAGCTCGCAGTGGCATGGAGTTTCGACAGTCTCCAAACTCACATCTCGTGTATCTATCCTCGGGTACTCCCCTGAGGATTCTGGTACCTGGGTTTGAACAGTGCTCACTTTTGCAAGACGGGTGG
>NZ_JAINZW010000042.1 GCF_020026895.1 Novilysobacter selenitireducens | reverse complement strand
AGAACGCGAGACTTTGGGGGCCGTCGACGAGTCAAAACTGCTCGAAGAGCTATCTCAATGGCATCCCGCAGTCAGAAGGGACATACTACGTTTCAACAACGTGTTTAGGAACAATCTGGAGACGGCTGGAATCGTTGACAGCGACGGCACAATCATCTTCAAGAGCGACACTCCCAGCACGGCGGAGAAGAAACGGCTGACTTGTGAGGAAGAGGCAGTTCGGATGACCTCACTATGGGAAGATCCACTGTCCAAATTGGATAACGGGGAGAGTATAGTGGACTACGATGA
>NZ_JAINZW010000041.1 GCF_020026895.1 Novilysobacter selenitireducens | reverse complement strand
GGCATTGTCACTCCTGCAAACGCGTCAAACTTGAACGATGGCGCTAGCGCCCTCGTCCTCGTCAGCCGTGCAAAGGGCGAGGAACTCGGACTCAAGCCGCTGGCAAAGATCGTTTGTACGTCTCCAGCTGCAATCATCTCTCAGTGTGCTCACAAGCTTTTAGCGTATGCTGATGCCGCCCTCAAGCCGATTGACTTCCCCATCGCACCTACTGTCGCTCTCCCAGCCGCGATAAAGAAGGCCGGTTTGACCAAGGACGATATTGCTCTCTACGAGATCAATGAGGCGTTC
>NZ_JAINZW010000040.1 GCF_020026895.1 Novilysobacter selenitireducens | reverse complement strand
ATTCTCTTGGAGATGATGAGTACCAGTATGTGCGTATGGCTGCTCAAATGCTGCTTGGAGCGACACGGCAGTCAGAAGAGAGCAACAGCTGGTACTGGCAATTGGTACCACACATCGACGCACTTCCTCAGTCAGTCAAGGAGGCAAATATTGCGCATGCGATGGCATTTAATCGGGTCTACAAATCCTTAGGAGACTGGAGAGCATCCAAAAGACTACTCGAGTTTGCTCTTGCCAAGCTTCAGAATATGCATGGCCACCTGCACGAGGATTCAATATCCGCGACAGGTT